>DATEIO010000035.1:0-35619 GCA_035278895.1 Thermoanaerobaculia bacterium
CGGTCGGCCAGGAAGGTCTTGTCGACGGAGCGGGCGGTCAGCTTGCGCTCGACGCGCATCCGCTCGTCGGCTCCCAGGGCGAGCTCCAGCTCCTGGCCCGGGGCGGTGTGGCGGAGATGGGTGGCGCCCAGGTATTCGTCCCCGTCGAAAAGCTGGGCGGGGCCGGGCGGGAGGGTGTAGGGGCTCTCGTTCTTCCCCTTGGCGCGGCGGTAGCAGACCGGCTCGACGCGGGGCGCGGTGACGAGGTCGAGCGTGGGGCGCAGCCGGAAGGAGGCCACGGTGACTTTCCGCGCGTCGTTGTTGCCCGGCACGTCCGCGCGGTTGGGAATCTGATAGGTGAGCGACGCGCCGGATTCCTTCACTTCGGCCGAGATGATTTCCAGGGGGATCTCCGGCTCTTCTTCGGCCTCTTCTTGCATCAGAGCGTCTGCAGAAAAGGCTTTGGGGCTCCGGATGCCACCGCCGGCCGGGGCAGGAGCCGCGACGGCCATCGCTCGCATTTCCGGCCGGGGAGCCGGACGCGGGCCGACGTACCAGGGATCGAGCTCGGGGATGACCAGAGAGAGCGCGGGACGGGCGGTCGAGAGCGTCAGGCTCACGCCGGTCCAGTCTTCTCCGGTGCCCTGGGCCACCTCGGCCAGGTACGAGACCGCGAGCTCGCCGCCTTCGAGGCGCAGGTCGTAGAGGGGCGTCCAGCGGGCCGTCCCGACGACGTAGGTCAGCTCGATCTCGAGCTCTCCGGCGGAGAGCACCTCCACCTCGACCAGGGCGACCCAGCGCTGGCGCGGGCGCGCGGACTGGAGGCCGGTGAGCTCGCGCTTCAGGCGGTCGAGCTCCCGGGCCAGGTCGCGCCGCTGCCGGGAGAGGCCGCGGATCTCGGTCTGCAGGGCGGTCGCGCGCTCGACGATGAAGTCGTAGAGAGCGCCCTGGTCCTGGAGAGCGCGGTTCCGGAAGGCGAGGCCGCGGGCGTAGACGTCGCTCTGCGCGGCGAGCCCGTCGAGCGCCTTCTGCGCCTTGTCGAGCACCTCGGCCCGGGCCGCTAAATCGGCGTCGGAGTCCTGAAGGGCCTGAATCCGCGCCTCCAGCTCGCGCGCGGTCTCCGCGGGTGCCTGGGCGTAGTGCCGCATCTCGGTGCGGATGCCGAGCAGCCGGGAACGGGCCGTGCCGCGGCCCGAGGCGCGGACGCTGTCGACGATCAAGGCGAGCGGGAGGTCGGTGATCTCCAGGCGGTGCGGCCCCGGCTCCAGGGACAGCCGGCCCCGGCGTGTCACGCGCGCCCGGTCGGGAAAGACGGTCACGGCATCGAGAGTCGAGGAGATCTCGGGCATGGAAGCTCCTGTTTCCCGCCATGCTATGCCATCCCTGGCCGCCCTGGCCAAGTTCTTGCTGAAGATCCCCTTGGCAAGACTGAGCCGGCCCGGAGCGACAGGGGACGTGCAGACGGGAAGTCCGGGCGAAGGAGGAACGACATGGCGCCCAGAAATCCGCTCCGCAGCTTTCTTCTGATCACCGGTCTGGCCTTGGGCCTCGGCTGCTCTCAGCTCAAGGACCCCGCAGTTCGGCTTGCGCAATGCGTCGAACGCGGCTCCGAGGCCTTCGAAGGATCATCCCAGGAACACTCTTCGCAGCCTTGCCGGCTGGGAACGGACGGCGGGTACCTCGTGGTGCTGCACCCGCAGGGCCAACTGTCGGACGAGGAGCTCATCCAAGGCGGTGTGCCCGAGCGGCTGGTACCCCTTCTGCGCCAGATCCGCAACGGGGACAACGAGCAGGTGCTGGTCTTCCCCTACGAGTCCGCCCAGGCCGCCAGCCGGACGACCTACCAGCATCGCTTCGCGCGGATTCCCCAGCTCGTCGTCCTTCAAAAGGAGACCCCTGATCCTGTCGTGATCGAGCTCCGGCAGCATCAGGAGGCCCTGGAGATCGCGAGCCTCCGGTGAGCCGCGGCCGCCGTGCGCCCGTCGCCGGCGAGGATCTCAGTCAAAAAAGACGCACTTGCACTTTTTCCCCTCTCCCCCGGCCACACCCCGGTACTGGCTGGCGAGGACCACGTAGCCCCACCCTGCATGCGAGCGGGTCCGGCGATTTCGATCTTTTCCTCTCGCTCCTCCTCGACAGAACCAGATGTAGGGATGATTCTAGTCAAATAAGGGCCCATTGCGTTATAATTTAGACTCAGCTTATGCAATATTCTCAATTCGCGATGAGCGAGGTTTCTTAGAGCCATGGCGATTCCCAATGACATGAACTTCGAGGGAGGCAAACGCCTCCCGTCTGCCGGAGAAGACGAGTCCCTGGCCCGCTTCGCGGTCTTCACCCTCTTGAGCATGCTCGCCCTTCTGGTCGTCCTACGCATCCCGGGGCAAGGCGGCCCTGCCCTTCAGAGCTCCACGCTGACGCCGGACTCGAAGGTCTCGATCCGAGGGATTGGCCCTGTCCGTGTGGGGATGAGCCTGGAGGAAGCCACGAATGCGATGGGTAGCCGCCTGGTAAGGAGCGATGGACAGAACGGTTCTGAAGATTGTTACTACGTCGAACCCGAGGGTGGGCCTCCAGGTCTCTCTTTCATGATCGTCTCTGGCCAGATTGCGAGGGTCGATATCCAAAACCCTGCCTTTGAAAGCCGCTCCGGAGCCCGCGTCGGACTGACCGAGGAGAAGGTCTTGTCCATGTTCGGGAGCAAAATCAGGGTCGAGGGTCATCAATACGATGAAAACGGCCATTACCTGATTTTCGAGCCGGCCGATCCTCAGGACAAAAACTATTCGATGATTTTCGAGACGGATGGAAAAGTGGTGACCACCTTCCGCGCAGGGAGGCTTCCGGAAGTCGCATACGTCGAGCATTGTCTTTAAATAGGAGGAGATGAGATGGACGGCATCGGAGAGCAAAGCCGGAAGCCTTGGAAGGAGGTCTCCCTCGTCTCCGCGGTTGGCCTCCTCTTTCTGCTCATGAATTTTCCGAAGCTGCTGACGAGTCTTGTCGCCTCCGCGGTTCAAGATCCGGGATGGCAGAGCGCACTTCTCTGGCCGGTGGTCACAACCCAGGAGTCTCTGAGCACCCTACAGGGTCGTGATCCGCACGCCGTGCTCTCGACCCTGATGAGCTGGAATTTCCTCCTGCTCTATGGATTTCTATTTTCAGTGCTCTTCTCCTCCATGAAACGTCGAGACCTTGGCCTCCTCGGCTTCTCGGCAGGAGGGGCCACCCTCGGCTATTTTGCTCTACACCTGATCTCCTGGATCGCGCTGATCCTCATCTATGCCCTGATCCTGGTGAAATGGATCTCTTCTGCACTGGTTTGGATTCTTTCGTTCGTCTTCAGCTGGTGGTTCCTCTGGCTTCCTGTGGTGCTCCTCTTTGTCCTATGGGCTCGGCTGGGTTGGCTTCGAGAAAACTGGCCCAGGGTTCTGGCCGCTTGCGCAACGATCCTTGCGATTGGGCTCATCGCCTGGAAGTTCTTTCCTGCCTTCTGGGCGTGGTTGGTGGAGCTCCTCGAGCCTGTCCTCGCACTGATTCGAGCCATCAGAGACTTCCTGGCTCCAATCTTCCATTTTCTGGGCCAGATCTTCCAGTGGGTGGCCTTTACTTTCCTGGGGATCGTCCTCGTCATTTTCGTGCTCAACACGTTGGGCCGCCTTGTCGTTGATCAGATTCGAGCGGTGTGGACGGCCGGCAGAGGGCGTAAGGAGCTCGGCCTCGCAGGATTCGCTCTCGGGAGCGCGTTCGCTCTCATCATCCTGACGAGCGTTGGAGCGCCGCAGGTTTCCGCTGGAGTGGATTCAGGGTGGAACGAGAGTCTGAGGACGATCGACGGTGTCTTGCAAGGGACTGTCGCGTCGAAGGTCTTCGGAGGGCTTCAGCCGACACGGGTTTTTCTTGGAGTGATGCCTGGGTCTGTGGAGGGCTTTGTCATGGAGCATTTCGACAACGCCAATCCACCCCTGTTGGATAGCCTTCTTCTCCTGGTTCTCCTCTCGATCGCGACCCTCAGTGTTCTTTACTGGGCGTTCTCTGCCATGGAGGAGAGATCCTCACCTCCTCTTCAAGCCTACTTCCTGCCAAGAGAGTACCTCGCGATCTTCGGAGGGCTGCTGGTATCGGTCCTGGTTTTATTCGGACAAGCGCTCTCAGAAGGAGGCGATGCTTAGAAGGTGAACACCTTCTTCCTTCGCTGAACACTCTCTAGCCTTTGGCCTGGAGACCGTCTCGGATTCCCCCGAATCGTGCCAGAATGAGGGCCTGTCGCCACCGGTCCAGACATCCTTCCGCGCAGCCGGATCATGAGCATCCGTCTCTCCTCGAGCCTCCTTCTCGGCCTGCTGGCCGCTATTCCGGCGGCGGCGCTCGATCCGCAGCGGGCTCTCGCGGAGTATGACCTCCAGGTCTGGAGCTCGCGGGAGGGGCTTCCCGAGGCGTCCGTCCAGGCGATGGCGCAGAGCCGGGAAGGCTATCTCTGGCTGAGGACCAGCACGTACCTGGTGTCCTTCGACGGGGCCCGCTTCCTTCCCCAGGCCCAGCGTGGCGATCCGGTGCTGCTCCACGGACGGGACGGAGCGCTCTGGTTCGTGCGGCGCGAGGAGAAGATCTCCCTGGTCCGGCTGGCCGGCGGCCGGCGGCGCGCCTGGACTCTGACGGAGCTCCCGCCCGGCGGACAGGCCCAGGCTCTCCTGGAGGATCGCGACGGCACGGTCTGGATCGGTACCAGCGCGGGGCTCGGCCGGGTCCGCGGCGATCGCATCGAGCCGGTCGGGGCATTCGCCGGGCAGTCGGTGAGGGCGCTGGCCCAGGGGCGGGACGGCGGTCTGTGGATCGGCACGGAAACCGGCCTGCTGCGCCTGGACGGCGGATCGCTCTCGGACCCCGGCCTGGGCAGCCCGCAAGGTGGAGTGACGGCTCTCCTCGTCGATCGCGGCGGCGTTCTGTGGGTCGGGACCGCCCAGGGCCTCGGCCGCTTTCAGGACGGAGCGTGGCAGATCTTCACCGCCCGGATGGGAATGCCGGGCGGCACCGTGACGGCCCTGCTCCAGGACAGCGACGGCAATCTCTGGGTGGGGACGGACACGGGTCTCGCCCGATGGCGCGACGGCCGCTTCGATCCCTTTCCCCAGGGCCCCGGCCTGCCGGACCTGGACGTCCGGTCGCTCTGGGAGGATGCCGAGGGAGCGCTCTGGATCGGCACGCTGGTGAGCGGGCTGGTCCGCCTCCGCGACACCCGGTTCATCACCGTGATGCCTCCCGGCCTCACCAAGGAGGTGTGGTCGGTCCACGAGGACCCCGACGGGACGCTGTGGCTCGGCACCAACCGGGAGGGATTGATCCGGCTGCGCGGTGGACAGGCGACGCGCTTCACGACCGCCGACGGCCTGCCGGCCGACCGGGTCCGCCCGATCGTGCGGGACCGCGCAGGCGCCTTGTGGATCGGCACCTTGAAGGGGCTCGCCCGCCTGGACGGCCGCGGTTTCACGACCTGGACCCGGAAGGACGGCCTGCCCTACGACTACGTCCTCTCTCTGTATGAAGACCGGGACGGCAGCCTGTGGATCGGCACCCGGGAGGGGCTCGCCCACCTGCGCCAGGGGCGTTTCGAGACCCTCCCCGGCGTGCCCTCCGAGCCGGTGTTCGCCTTTCATCGCGGCCAGGACGGAATTCTGCGCGTCGCGTCCCGCCAGGGGGTGTTCCGGCTGGGGAAGGATCGTTTTGAGCCGGAGCCCGGCTTTCCGGCCGGTATCCAGACGTTCACGTTCCAGGAAGATCCCGACGGGACGCTCTGGATCGGAACCTTCCGGCGAGGTCTCCACCGGCTCCGCCAGGGCCGCTGGACGGTCTTCCGCCAGCAGGACGGGCTGTTCGAGGATACGGTCTATTCCATTCTCGACGATGGCCGGGGCAGCTTCTGGATGAGCTCGCACCGGGGTATCCAGCAGGTGCGCCGGGCCGATCTGGAGGCCTTTGGCGCGGGGAGGATCCGCCGCGTGCCCACGGCCCACTTCGGGCAGGGGGACGGGATGGCCGCCGCCGACTGTTCAGGCGGCACCCAGCCCGGGGCGCGGGTCACCCGCGACGGGCGCCTGTGGTTTCCGACGGTCCGGGGCTTCGCCGTCCTCGATCCCTCCCGCGTGCCGCGGAAACGGCAGCCGCCCCCGGTGGTGATCGAAGAAATCGAGGTGGACGGCGAGCCGGCCCTCCGTCCCCGGAGCGGACCGCTCACCCTGGCCCCGGGCTGGCGCAAGGTCGCGATCCGCTACACGGCCTTGAGCCTGCTCGCGCCGGAAAAGGTGCGCTTCCGCCACCGGCTGGACGGCTTCGACCCTGAATGGGTGGAGGCGGGGCCGGAGCGCACGGCGGTCTACACGAGCCTGCGGCCGGGCACGTACCAGTTCCGGGTGACGGCCGCGAACGATGGCGGAGAGTGGAACCCGGCCGGAGCGGATCTGACTCTGGTGGTCCGTCCCCACCCCTGGCAGACCTGGTGGTTCTTTCTGACCGCCGCGGGCCTCGTGCTGCTCACCGGCGCCGGAGCGGTGCGGCTGCGCCTGGAGATCGCCCGCCGGCGCGAGCGGGAGCTGGCCCGCCTGGTCGAGGAGCGCACGCGCGACCTCGAGCGCGAGAAAGCCCGGGCCGAGGAGGCCAACCGGGCCAAGAGCGAGTTCCTGGCCAACATGAGCCACGAGATCCGCACTCCGTTGAACGCCGTGCTCGGCATGACGAGCGTGCTTCTGGACACCCCGGTCCCGCCCGCGCACCGGGAGGGATTGGAGACCATCCGCCGCAGCGGCCAAGCCCTGCTGGGGGTGATCAACGACATTCTGGACCTCTCGAAGATCGAAGCCGGCGCCATCGAGGTCGAGCTCGTCCCGTTCGTGCTCCGCGACTGCCTGGGCGAGACGATCGGCATCATCCAGGGCAAGGCCCGGGACCGGGGGCTCTCCCTGAGCTGCCGCGTCGGCCCGGGCGTCCCCGCGGCGATCGAGAGCGACCCGGCCCGCCTGCGGCAGATCCTGGTCAACCTGCTCGACAACGCAGTCAAATTCACCTCCCGGGGGGAGGTCGGCCTGGAGGCCGAGGCCGGAGTCGCGGACGCGGATTCGCTCGAGCTGCGCTTCGCCGTGCGCGACACGGGGATCGGCATCCCGCCCGACCGCCTGGCCCGGCTGTTCAAGCCGTTCAGCCAGGTCGACTCCTCGACGACCCGCCTCTATGGAGGAACGGGGCTGGGGCTCGCGATCAGCAAGCGTCTCGCCGAGAGGCTGGGCGGGAGATTGTGGGTGGAGAGCGAGCCGGGGCGCGGCTCGACGTTCTTCTTCACGATCCGCTGCCGGCCCTCGGGGGTGGCGCCCATGGAGATTTCCCTGGAAGATACGGGCATGTCTGGCACGAAGCTGGCCGAGCGCCTCCCCTGGCGCATCCTCCTCGTCGAGGACAATGCGATCAACCAGAAAGTCGCACTGCTCCTGCTCGAACGGATGGGCTACCTGGCGGACGTGGCCGGCAGCGGGCGCGAGGCCCTGGAGGCGCTGGAGCGCCAGCGGTACGATCTCGTCCTGATGGACATCCAGATGCCGGAAATGGACGGTCTCGAGGCCACGCGGCGCATCCGGGCCGAGCATCCACCCGAGCGCCAGCCGCACATCATCGCCCTGACCGCGAACGTATTGGGTGCGCAACGGGAAGCCTGCCTCGCCGCGGGGATGGACGACTTCCTGGCCAAGCCGATCACGTTGGCCGACCTGCAGACGGCGCTCCTGCGGGCCGGAAGGCTCAAGACCCCGGCCCCCTCTCCCCTGCCGCCCCTCCCCAGGATCTCGCCCCGGCTCGACCCTCAGCAGCTGGACAGCCTGCGGCGGCTGGAGCAGGCGGCCGGCAAGCCTCTCGTGCGCGAGATCGTGAACAGCTTCCTGGCCCAGGCCTCCGACCGGCTGGCCCGCCTGCGGCAGGCCTTTCTCGCCGCCGACGTCCAGGAGCTCGTCTCCGTGGCCCACTCTCTCAAAGGGAGCAGCGCCCAGCTCGGCGCAGTGCGGGTCGCCGATCTGAGCGCCCGGCTGGAGGAGAAGGGCCGCAACGCCGAGCTCTCCGGAGCCGCGGCCCTCCTGACCGAGCTCGAACAGGAAATCGAGCAGGTCCGGCCGTTGCTGGAAGAAGAGGCGACGAGCTCTCCTCCCCCGCCGGCGGCCTAGGGCTGCCCCTTGCTTCTGGCCTGACAAGGTCTATACTCATACTCAATTCTCGATTTGAAGGACCGGAAGGCCCGGGAGAAGCACCATGCCTGTCTACGACGCCGCAGTCCGGCTCGATGCCGCGGCTTTCGCGCGACGCTACTTCGCGCGGAAGGTCACCCTCGATACCTGTCTCCAATATTTTGCGGGCACGGACGATCCGCTGATCCAGGTGCTGGTGGATGCCATGGTCCACGAGCCCCCGCGAGGCGGGCTCCTGGGGCTTCGGGACTGGTGGTGGCGGTCCCGCTACTGGCAGCCGGTCGAGAGGCTCCTGGCAGAGCTCGAAAAGGGTGCGGCCGGGCAGCCGCCGGCCGAGCGCATCTATCCTCGGATCAGCCTGTGGAGCCTGATCTTCGGAGCCACCTTCCTCCTCTGGGCCGGCCTCTTTGCCGCCCGCAATCTGGACGGCCTTCTGACCGACCTCTACCTGGGCCGGTCGCTCCCATTCTGGGATGCCCTGGGGCGGTCCGTGGCCGTGGCCACGCTCGCGCTGGTCACCATTACGGGCATCGAGGGCTGGTTTGGCCGGTTGCGCCTGTACCGGACGCGAAAGCTCTCGGCCGGCCACCGGAAGTCCCGGCTGTAATGGTCCTGTAAGGACTCCTCTCTTAACGTAGGACTTGCTGTTGCTCTGCGGATTGCCCGCGGAGCGCCCGTTGTTCACGCCGCCGCGAGTCCACTTCAAAGGAGTCCCTCGATGAGAAGAAAGGCTTTTCTCGTCTTCCTCTTGCTCTGCCTCACCATCCTCGGGTCTTCCCGGCCCGGCCACGCCGATTCTTCCAGCCAGATCCCGGCGGATCTGCTCAATTCCCTGCAGAAACAGGGGTGGAGCGAGGTCAGCCCCGGGGTGATGCAGCGCAGCCTGGGAGGCAACCGGGTCGAAACCCTCGGCTTCGGCGCTGCCGGCCTGCGCTTCCAGCTTCGCGAGATGAAGGCACATCTCGTGGATCTGCGAAAGGATTACGCCCAACAGCCGTCCCGGCAGCTCCGGATCACGATCCGCGCCCACCGGGCCCAGATCCTGCGTGTCGAGGAGGCCTTGAGAAAGGCCGCGGCGACCGACGGACTGGAGGTCTCGGCCGAGGGCCTCATCGACCCAGGCTCCAACTGCTCGGCGACTTACGACGCCGTCGCCATCGCCTACCCTCGCGGCGCCAAAGCCTCGGCCTACTTCAACAGCCTCTGCGGCGAGATCGGCGAGGTGTATGCACATTCGAAGTCCAGCGCCACGGCCGAGGACGGCTCCGACTTCCTCTCCACCAAGAGCGATCCAGCTCTGAACACTACGCGGATCGGCAGCAACGTCAGCGCCAGTGGCTCCACCAGCGTCCCCGGCGTGACGAATTGCCATTCGTACGCCTATGCCTCGGTCCTGAGCTACGACACAGGGCTCACTTACGCCCAGGACGATAACAACTATTCGTGCGCCACGAGCCTGCCTTCTCCCTGGACGAAGAGCGACGTCGGCACAGTCGGGCTGGCCGGCAATGCGAGCTACGACAGCGGCGTGTTCGAGCTGATCGCGGGAGGCACCGACCTCACGGGCACCGCCGACGCCTTCCACTTCGTGTATCAGACCCTCACCGGGGACGGCACGATCGTGGCCAACGTGACCGGTCTCCAGAAGCCGGCCGGCACGACCCGCACCCTCGCGGGTGTGACGTTCCGAAACGACCTGACGGCGGGCTCGGCGCACGCCACGATGACGATCACGTCCGAAGGCGAGGCGCAGTTCCGCCGCCGCACCACGGCCGGCGGCACCACGGCGAGCGACTCCGCCGCAACGACCTTCGCGCCGCAGTGGCTCAAGCTCGTCCGTTCCGGAAACATCTTCACCGCCTATCTCTCCGCCAACGGCACGACCTGGACCCAGGTCGGGACTCCGCAGAACGTGACCCTTTCCAACACCCTCTACGTCGGGCTCTTGGCCCTGAGGAACGGAGGCACGACCACAGGCGCTGCGCGATTCGAGAACGTCGCCCTGACCATTCCTCCGCCCCCTCCGAACACGGCGCCCGACGCGCGCGGAGACCAGGTCCGCATCGGGACCGGCGTGACCACGACCATCCAGCACTCGACTCTGTTGTCCAACGACTTCGACGCCAACGGGGACACGCGGACTGTCACGAGCGTCAACACCGCGGGGCTCGCCGGCACCCTCTCCTGCCCAACAGGGACGGCGTATTGCACGTACACGCCGCCCTCTGGCACCTACAGAGGGGTGACCAGCTATACCTACACCCTGTCCGATGGCCGCGGCGGCACGGACACGGCGACCGTCAAGCTGAAAATCGGCGTTGTGGAAAACGCGCCGGTCGCGGTCGACGACCTGTTCACGGCGACGCGCAACACGCCGAAGGCGTTCACCATCTTCGACATCCTCGCCAACGACACCGATCTTGACGGCGACGTCTTGAACCCCCAGGTCTCCGGGACGCTGGACTACGGCTCGGTGAGCTGCACCAGCCCGATCTACAACTGCACCTACACCCCGAATGCCGGTTTCATGGGGAACGATCGCTTTGCGTACGGCGTGAGCGATACCACGGACGGCTCGGCCTCGGCCTACATCCAGATGACCGTGCTGCCGCCGGCCACCCCCGTGCTCGACGCCCGGGAGGACCAGAAGAAGACGGGCATGAACCAGACTCTCTACTTCGACGTGTTGTCGAACGACTATGACCCGGAGGGGGATCCTCTGACGATCGTCTCGACGGACAGCACGGGTCTCGCCGGAAGCCTCTCGTGCAACGCAAGCAGTTGCACCTACACCCCGTCGACCAACTTCAACGGCGTCACGAAGTTCCGCTACACGGTGAGCGACGGGCACGGCAACAGCGACACGGCAGTCGTCAAGATCCGGGTCGGCAGCTCCTTCAACACGGCACCCGTCAGCAACAACGACGCTCTGCTCACGAAGGTGAATACACCGGTGCGGTTCTCGATCTTCGAGGTGATGAAGAACGATTACGATCCCGACAACGATCCGCTCGAGGTGACCGTCTACTCGAACGCGGGTCACGGCACGGTGAGCTGCAGTTATCCGCAGTACTGGTGCACCTACACGCCCGCCGCCAACTTCACGGGCACGGACAGCTTCGCGTACGCGCTGGGCGACGGCCTGACCTACTCGAGCGGCGGGGCCATGATCAACGTGACCGTCACGCCGTAGGGTTTCAACTCCGGGCGCGGCCGGATCTCCGGTTCCGGCCGCGCTTGCGAGGAACCTGCGTGACAGAAAAACCGGAGCAAGGACTGCAAGGACACCAAGGACATCAGGGACGGAAAGGACATCAAGGCTGTTGTCCTTGGTGTCCCTGGTGTCCTTGCAGTCCTTTGGGTCCGGTAACGTAAAGCCGTCCGCTCACGGATACTGCGGCCGCCCTCCCTTCCACGCCACGGGATAGCGGACGCAGAAGCCGCCCAGGTCGCCGGTGATGCTCGCGGGGTAGCAGTCCGGCGGGCCGTAGATGCCGTAGGGGTCGAAGAAGTACCACTCGTTGTTTGCCGGGTCCCGGCGGGCGAAGAAGATGTGGAGGTGGGTGTTGGGACCTCCGGCTCCGCGCTTGCCTCCAGGGCCGGTATTGCCTGCCCAGGCGAGGAACTGGCCGGCTTTCACGGTCTTCCCCAGCAGGTTGGGGATCGTCTCGGAATTCGTCCCCCAATGGCTCTCGTCCAAGCTGCGTTGCGAGGCGTTCTGCTTGCACCCGGTGTCCTCCAGGTGCTGCTTGTAATCCTTCAGCTCGTCCGAGCCCGCCGCCAGGGTGGGAATGGTGTCCTTCCAGGCCCGGTCACAGTCGTTCGCGGCGCCGTTTCGCAGGTGCATGTAGATCGTGCGGTAGGCGTCCTGCACGCCGCCCACGTCGTGGCTAACGATCACCGTGTTGCCCGACCAGTCGTCCCAGCCGATGTGGACGACCCGGCCGGGGGCCGCGGCTTTGACCTCGAAGGTCTTTTCGTCGTCCCGCGAGTAGTCACCGGCGTGGTGCCAGCGGCCCGGCTCGTAGAGCCAGATCCCCCGCCGCTCGACCGCGGTGTCGGTGAAGGGGAGGGTGAACGGGGCGTCCGCAAAGCTCAGCGCCGAGTGGCGGACGTAGCGGTCGCTGCCGTCGACGTCGACCGGCCAGTGGTAGACCACGGTCGAGCCGGCTCCCGGCGTGCCGCACGTTCCCGGCAGGCTGGGGCAGTGGGTCGCGGTGCGGGTGATGCCGTAGTTGTAGGGGTCCTGGGCCACGACCTGGTTGGCGCAGGCGTTGTCACAGCCCCCCTCGTCGATATCGACGTCGGTCAGCCGCAGACCCTGTGAGGCCAGCTCGTGCCACTTGCCGACGAAGTTTTCCCAGTCGGCGTTGGCCCAGAGATAGTAGCCGCCCGTGCCGGCGCGCCAGACGCCGATGAACTTGCGCTGGCCTCCCTCGACGTAGGTCTCGACGTCGATCAGACGCAGGTTCCGCGGCGCGAGCTCCTTCCATTTGGCGACGAAGTTGTTCCAATCCACACCCGCCCACAGGTAGTACCCGTCGCTGCCGGAGCGCCAGACGCCGATGTACCGGCGCTGCCCTCCCTCGACGTAGGTTTCGACGTCGATCAGGCGCAGGTTCTGGGGCGCGAGCTCTTTCCACTTGGCGTCAAAATTGTTCCAGTCGGCACCCGCCCAGAGGTAGTACCCGTCCGTGCCGGCGCGCCAGACGCCGATGTATTTGCGCTGGCCTCCCTCGACGTAGGTCTCGACGTCGATCAGGCGCAGGTTCTGCTCCGCGAGCTCCTTCCACTTGGCGTTGAAATTGTCCCAGTCGGCGCCGGCCCAGAGGTAGTACCCGTCGCTGCCGGAGCGCCAGACGCCGGTGTATTTGCGCTGCCCTCCCTCGACATAGGTTTCAATGTCGACCAGACGCAGGTTCTGCTTGCCCAGTTCCTTCCACTTGGCATCGAAGTCGTTCCAGGTGGCGCCGGACCACAGGTAGTAGCCGTCCGTGCCCGCTTCCCAGATCCCCCAATACCTCTGCTCCGCCTGCGCCTCCTGCAGACCGCCGAGCACAAGGGCGGCAGCGGTGCAGATCAGGAGACGGGTCCACATCCCGCGATTGCGACTCATGGCCGAGAGATCCTCCTTGGTCATTTGCGCTTTTTATAGGCTCGCTCCGGGCCCTCTTGTTACAGGCGGGCCGAAATGGCATTCTAGAGAGCAACATGCGCAAAGCTCCGGTTGTCGCTCTGGGGGCCGTCATGGCGCTCCTCGCCCTGAGCCTCGGAACGCTCGTCTCCCGGGCCGGGGAGGAGGCGTCGCAAGACCGGCTCGCCGAAGAGGCCGCGCGGGCGTCCGCCCTCCTGCAAAGCCACACCGAGACCCAGGGGTTCTGGGCCGAGACCCGGCAGGCCAGCCAGCCGGTCCTCGCTCGCGCCGAGAAGGATCTCCGGGCCGGACGGCGCCTGGTGGCGATGCAGCGCCTGGCGACCGTAAAGGCGAGCCTCGCGGCCGCCTCCTACCTGGAGCGCTCCGCGGCCCAGGGCAAGGACGTGGCCACCTTCGAGGCGGAGTGGGCGCGCATGGGCGGG
The DNA here is from genome assembly GCA_035278895.1 of Thermoanaerobaculia bacterium. Taxonomy (GTDB): domain Bacteria; phylum Acidobacteriota; class Thermoanaerobaculia; order Multivoradales; family UBA5704; genus DATARR01. The sequence goes on from DATEIO010000035.1 coordinate 13,776, forward strand.
GTTCTGCGCGCCGGCCTCGGCAAGCCCTCCCCCACCGCGTTCGACGGGGTCGGGCCCGCGGCCGTGCGGGCGCTGGCCGAGGGGACGATGCCGCAGGTGCGCCTCTACTACGAATCGAGCCTCGAATACGGACGGGCCTCGATGCCGGGCGACGGCCTCTATTACCTGGCGACCGCCCAGGCCCGGCAAGAGGCCGTAGCCCTCTACCGGGAGCTCGCCACGCGCGTGGAGCGCCGGCCGCCGCCGCTGCGCGCGTTGACTCCCGAGCTCGACGGACTGGAGGCGGACCTCCTCAAAGCCTACCGGCCGCCGGCCTCGATCGACCGGCACGGCGAGTTCATCGGCGCCAGCGCCGCGCTCAAGGAGGCACGCGAGCTCGACGCGGCCGGCCTGCGCCATGGCGCGCTGCTCAAGTACCTGCAGGCGGCGCAGCGAATCGCGCCGCTGCGCTCGGACCCGCCCGCGCTCGACGGCGAGGCGCTCGCGGCGCGGCTCGCCGAATTCGACCGGCGCCTGGCGACGGGGGAGACCGATCACAGCCTCGGCCGGCTGTTCCTCGAAACGGCCCAGGCCGATCTCGCGGACGCCGAGCCGGGCACGGTTCCCCCCAGCGCGGTGTGGATCGCCTCCGACGTGCTTCCCCGCTATTTCGCCGCAATGGAGCCGGCCCGGCCCGTGGAGCCGAAGCCCGCACCCCAGGTCACGGTCACGCTCGTCCGCTGGCCCTACACGTGAAACCTCTCGGATCCAGCAGGTCTGCTGGCCCAGAGCGCGGTGCAGGAGTTCGGTGGCAAGGCACGGTTCGTGGTCGAGAACTACGGGGAGTCGGAGCTCGCGGAGCGCTTCGGGGTGAAGCGTTACCCGGCGTTTTTCGTGGATGACGTGCTGGTCGCGACCCCCAAGGATTTCGGGTTCTACGGCAAGGGCGAAGGGGAGGCGAACGGGCGCTACACGCCGTTCGTCAAAAACGCGGCGAGCTACGAGCGCTTCCGGGCCGACATCGAGCGCGCGATCCGGCTGATTCTCGCGGGCAAGAAGGACATCGTGCGCCAGGAGGCGGGCTCGCATCAAGAGAAGCCGATCGCCGCGTTCCCGGCCGTGACGCTCACCGGTCTCGACGGCAAGACCGTGACGCGCGAGGACCTGGCCGGGCGCATCGTGCTGGTCGAGATCTGGGCGACCTGGTGCCCGCCCTGCAGGGGGACCCTGAGCTGGCTGGGCGAGATCAAGAAAAAGCACGGAGACCGCCTCGCGGTGGTCGCGCTCGCGATCGAATCCGACGAGGCCGACGTCCGCAAGCTCGTCCAGGAGCTCGAGCTCCCCTTCGTCTGGGTGATGGCTTCTCCGGACCTCGTCCGGTCCTTTGGAGACGTGAGCGCGGTGCCGACGCTCCTCGTGTTCGACCGCGAGGGCAAGACCGCCGCGACCTTCTTCGGTGCGCCCCCCACGCTGCACGGGGAGGCCGAGGCGACGCTCGCGTCGCTTCTTGAGTAGCGCGGAGCCCTCTGCGTGCGGCCTTCCCCGGTCGAGCGGTCCCCGGAAATCTGGCGCACAGCCTGCCAGGAGATCGCCGCGCGGGCGCAGGGCGGCGCCATCCTTTATCCGGTGCTGGTCGCGTTCCTCGGGCTGGGGGCGGACCTGCACCGGAAGGCCCCCGCATCCTTCCTCGCCATCGTAACGCTCACCACGCTCGTGGGCGCCGGCCGGCTGATCCTCATCCGGCGCTTCGAGATCCTCTACGACCGCTCTCCCCGGCTCTGGCAGGCCGGCTTCTTCGGCGGGCTCCTCGCGACCTGCGCCGTGATTGGCGGGCTCCTCTACGCCCTCGTGGCCGGGCAGGGGCTCGCGGCCTTCCCCCTGTTCGCCATGACCGTGAGCGTGGGGCTCGCGGCCATGGCGATCGTCGTCTACTCCTACTCCCTGACGGTCGTCTGGATCTACATCCTCCTGCTGGCGGTCCCTCTGCTCGCAGCGCTGTCGCGGTCCGCGGAGCGCTACCCGGGGCTCTGGATCTCCTGGGGCATCGCGGCGTCCATCCTCTATATCCTCTGGGCCGCCCGGCAGCAGCACCAGGAGCGCTGGGCGGGCCTCGTCACGCGCCATGAGCTCGCCCAGGACTACCGGCAGATCTTCGAGAACGCCCACGACCCCATCCTCGTCCTCCGGCCGGAAGACGAACAAGTCCTGAACGTCAACCGCCGGGCCTGCGAGGTCTACGGCTTCTCCCGCGAAGAGTTCCTCCGGATCTCCCTGATCTCGGTCTCGGAAAACCCGGTGCGCGGCCAGCAGCAGATCAAAAGGACCCTGGAAAGCGGGGCCTACAACAACTTCGAGACGGTCCAGTTCCGCAAGGACGGCAGCCGGATGTTTCTGGAGGTCAACGCGTCGACGATCGAATACGAGGGGCGGCCGGCCATCCTGAGCATCAACCGCGACGTGACCGAGCGCCGCCGGGCCGAGGAGCTGCGCCTCGCCAAGGAGGCGGCCGAGCGCACCGCCGAGGCCAAGACCCGGTTCCTCGCCAACATGAGCCACGAGATCCGCACGCCCATGGCCGGGGTGGTCGGCCTGTCGGACCTGCTCCGGACGACCGATCTGAACGAGCGGCAGAGCGAGTACGCCCGGCTGATCCAGTCGTCCGCCGTGTCGCTCCTCCGGGTGATCGACGACATCCTGGACTTCTCGAAGATCGAGGCCGGCAAGCTCACGTTCGAGGATCTCTCCTTCGATCTGCGGGCGACGATCACGGAGGCGGTCGATCTGCTGCGGCTGGGGGCCATGGAGAAGGGGACCTCGCTGGAGCTCCACCTGGGAGAAAGCCTGCCCGGCTGGGTGCGCGGCGACCCGGGCCGGCTGCGGCAGGTGCTCATGAACCTCCTGGGCAACGCCGTCAAATTCACCGAAGGGGGATCGGTCGCCGTCCGCGGAACGGCCACCGCGGACGGGCAGGTCCATCTCCGCGTCAAGGACACCGGGATCGGCATCCCTTTCGAGGTCCAGGGCCGGCTCTTCGAGCTCTTCTCGCAGGGGGACAGCTCGACGTCCCGGCGCTTCGGCGGCACCGGGCTCGGGCTCGCCATCAGCAAGCGGATCGTCGAAGCCATGGGCGGAGAGCTCGGCTTTGAAAGCGTACCGGGAGAGGGCTCGACGTTCTGGATCACGCTGCCCCTGGAGCGCTCCCAGCCGCCCGCCGTTGCGACTCCCCCCACGGCCCACCCCGTGCGCCCGCGCCGCATCCTGACGGCGGAGGACAATCCGATCAATCAGCTCGTGATCACCGAGCACCTGAAGGCCTGGGGCCATGACGTCCTTGCCGTGAGCAACGGCCTGGAGGCCCTGGAGGCGCTCGAAACCGGAGAGTTCGACCTCGTGCTGATGGATTGCCAGATGCCGCACCTGGACGGCTACGAGGCGACGCAGCGCATCCGCCAGATCAGCGGTCCAGCAGGCCGCCTCCCGATCATCGCGCTCACGGCACATGCCATTCGGGAGGAGCTCGACAAGTGCCTGGCCGTGGGCATGAACGACCACATCACCAAGCCGTTCCGGGGCGAGGTGCTGAAGCGCAAGATCGAGCGCTGGCTGGGGAGCGATCCGAACGCCCTGGAGGAGACGGCCGGCGGGCTTCCGGAGCCCGCGCCCGAGGAGGTGACGCTCGACGAGCGGCAGCTCGAATCCCTGCGCGCCATCGGCCGGGAGTCGGACTCGGGCCCGCAGTTCATGGCCAGGCTCCTCGAGCGGTTCGAAAGCCAGCCCTACCTGGACGAGCTCCGCGGAGCGCTCGAGCGCGGCGACCGGGCCGCCTTGAAAGCCCGCGCCCACGCCTTGAAGGGGAGCAGCGCCTTCATGGGCGCGGCCCGCCTCCCCCGGCTCTGCGTCCAGTTGGAGCTCCTCGCTTCGGAAGGCACCCCGGAGGAATGCCGGTGCCAGATCGACCGGATCGAGGCCGAGCACCGGAAGGTCCTGGCGGAGCTGGCCGCGGAGGCCCGGGCCTCGCGGAGGGCTCGGACTATCTGAAGATCATGATCGAGGACGGCTCGCTGGTCTTCCTCGACCTCCCGGTGATCCCCCGGGAGACCGTGCGGGCGCTGACCCAGGCCATGCACGATCGCGGCAAGATCGCCGTGGCCCACGTGATCGAGCAGGGGCGCTCCTATGACGCCCTCCACGACAACGTGGACGGCCTCGTCCACGTCTTCGTTGACGAGGTCGCGGAGCCCGGCTTCGTGCAGCTCGCGGTGATGAAGGGGATCTTCGTGGTCCCGACGCTCTCGGTCGAGGAGTCGTTCGTGACGACCGCGGGCGGCGCCTCCCTGATCGCGGACCCGGATCTGGCCCCCTACCTCACGCAGGAAGAGATCGGGTTCCTGCTCACCCCGCCGCCGCCGTCGCAGCTCACGCTCGAGAACGTGGAGATCGCCAAGGAGAACGTCCGCCGTCTCCACGAAGCCGGGGTGCCGGTCCTGGCCGGAACGGATGCGCCGGCCCACGGCGTGAGCCTCCACCGCGATCTCGAGCTTCTGGTCGAAGCGGGTCTCGAGCCCGTGGACGCCCTGGCCGCCGCCACCTCGGCCGCGGCCGACGCCTTCGGCCTCACCGACCGCGGCCGCATCGCCCCGGGCCTGCGCGCCGACCTCGTCCTGGTCGGGGGAGATCCAACCGCCGACATCAAGGCTACCCGCAAGATCCGGCGGATCTGGAAGGGTGGCGTCGAGGTGGACCGCCAGATTCCCGCGGCCCACCCGGCGCACTGACACCAGCTCATCCTTACTCGGTCGGTCCCCGCGGAGAGCTCACTGGGAGCGCCGGCGCCCTCGCCGGCGCTCTTGCTTTGTTTGGATCAGTTGAAGACGTCTTCCAGACGCTCGGCCGTGAGCACCCGCAGGCCCCAGTCGAGCAGCCGCTCGGCGTCTGCGCTCTGCACCCGTGTGCGGGTCTTGGGATCAATCCGCCCGAACTTCTGTTCGAGCAGACGCAAGAGGAAGATCGCTTCTCCTTCCTGCCGTCCTTCCTCGCGAAGGGTGCGGTTCCACTCTTCGACTCTCTTCTCCAGCATGGCTTTGAATTCCTCCAGTCCCAAGGCTTCTGGAATCTGACGGCCCTGACCCCGCCGGGGGATCAACACCTGATCGAGCCACGTCAGAACGGCCCGCCGGAGCGGCCCATCGTCCGGACCACCCAGCAGGGAAGCCAGACGTCCGACGCCTTGATTCATCGCCTGAGGTACCCGGCTCTGCTCCAGCCAGAAAATCTGCGCCGCGATGCTCTGGCGTCTCTCAAGATCCTTCAGGGGAAACCGCCCCTCGTCGATCACACGGTAGCGCAGCCATGGAACGTACGCCTCCGTAGTCTCATCGACGCGCTCGACCAGCTCCGCAAGCTCCTGCGGAGCCAACCACTCGGCCTCTCCATTGTAGAGCACGATAGGGATGACCAGGGGCAGGCGGCCCTCAGAGGTCAGCAGGCCTTCCTTGATCAAGGTCTGGTAAAGCAGCCCGATGTAGGTCATCAGGCGGACCGCCATGAAACGGTCCACCTTCGACTGGTGCTCGATGAAGAGGTAAACGTAGACCGGGGAGCCGTCGCGCAGGCACAGCTTCCAGAGCAGATCCCCATCCCGGCCCCTGAGCTCCGTCGCGACGAAAGAGGCGTTGACCCGTTGCAGGGTCGAAAAGTCGAGCTTCTCGACCCAGGATTCGGGGATGAACTCGCGGATGAGGTCCTCCACCATCCTGGGAAAGGAGAAAAGAGAGCGATAGCTCAGATCGTGTTTCCCCACAAGCCTCCTTGAGCCGGCCGGTGCGGGCAGATCTCATCGTGTAACAGTGAAACGTGACCTGGGAAAGAATACCAGAAAAGAGAAGATCTTCGCGGCTTGCGACCCCGGCCGGCTTCCGCTTATCGTGTGAAGCGGCGATCTTCCATCGAGCTGAAGGCTGCCGCCAACCGCCCGCGGATCTCCTCCAGCTCGGCATCCGCGTATGGCCCGGCCGGTCCCGATCCCCAGACCGGCCCGGGCCAGGCGGGATCGGAGGCGAAGCGGGCGACGACGTGGACGTGGAGCTGCGGCACGACGTTGCCCAGGGCGCCGACGTTCAGCTTGTCCGGCTGGAAGAGACGCTGGAGCACCTCGCTCGCCAGGGCGATCTCTTCGACGAGCGCTTCCCGGTCGGATTGTGGCAGCTCGTAGATCTCCCGCACGGAATCCCGCTCCGGAACGAGGATCAGCCAGGGGAAGCGGCGGTCCTTCATCAGCAGCACGAGGCAGAGCGGCAGTTGGGAGACGAGGACGGTGTCCCGGGCGAGGGTGGGGTGGAGGGTGAAGGGCATGGGGTCATTTTAGCCGCGCCGCAATCTCCTGCGCCAGCCGGGCCACCCGCGGCGACCGAAGAAGCGAGTAGTGATCCCCCTCAATCTCCACCACCTCGACGCCGCCGGTCACGAGCGCTCCCCAGCCGGAGTCGGTTCCGGAGCCGGCGCGCAGCAAAAGAGCGCGGCCGGGCCAGGGGGTGGGGCGGTAGTACCGGGCGGCTTCCAGGTTGGCCCGGTAGACGGAGAGGAGGAGACGCGCGGGATCCGGGCCCAGGCCGGGAGGGAGGGCGAGACCGGAAAGGTCTCCGGCGATCCCGGCGAGCAGCTCGTCGTCGTCCGCCTCGGCGAAGCTCTCCGCGGGCAGGGTTCCGGGAGCCAAGGCATCGACGAGCACGAGAAGGGGGACCTCTTGGCCGCGCTCCCCGAGCTGGCGGGCCATCTCGAAGGCGATGGAGCCGCCGAGCGACCAGCCGAGGAGGGGGTAGGGTCCCGTAGGCCGGGCGGCGAGGATCTCTTCGAGGTAGGCGGAAGCCATGGCTTCGATCCGGCGATGGGGCTCGTGGCCCACGAGGCCGGCGGACTGGAGGGCCCAGAGGGGGCGGCCTCCAGGCATCAGCTCCCGGGCGAGCTCCATGTAGGCGAGGACGTTGCCTCCCACGGGATGGACGGCGATGAGCGGCGGCCGGTCTCCCCGGGGCTGGAGGCGGACGAGGGAGGGAGCGGTCTTTTTCCGGTAACCGAGCGATTCGGCCATTTTCCAGGTGGGCTCTCCCAGGAAGTCTTCGGCGATCTCTTTCTTCCAGCTCTCTGCGACCTGGGGATCGATCGCCTTGTGCTCGTGGAACTTGACGTCCCCCACCATGCGCGAGAGGGCGTGGATGCCGTCGGTCATGCGGCGGCCCGTGTCCTCGTAGGGGTCGAGCATGGCGGGGGTGAAGGGGATGCCCAGGAAGGCGCAGACGCGCTCCATGGCAGCGCGGGGGTCCTGCACCAGGTCTTCGAAGCGGAGGCGGAGCTGGCGCCCAGGCTCGACGTTGTCCAGGAAGGCGAGGATGTTTCTTTGACTGGTGAGCCAGATCAGCTCGGCGAGCTCCCTCCGGGAAAAGGGGTGCGGCACGCGGAAGAAGACCTGCTCCAGCCGGGCCTTTTCGAAGGACGAGATCATGCCGTAGGGGTGGCGCAGGAGGTGGATGTAGAGCGGCTTTTCGAAATCCTGCTCAGCCCTTTCCAGGGTGGCGCGGTCCAGGGAGTAGGACGGGGTCTTGTCCACCAGAAGCCGGCCGCCGGTCCTCTCCTGGATCTCGCGGTAGAAGTCGCGCACGGAGAGGTCCCTCGTCTCGGCGCCGGCCATGATCTGCCAGGCCTCTTCGGAGCCGGAGCCTTCGAGCTCCATCAGGGCGCGCACCGTGCCCTCGGCCCAGAAGCCGTAGCGGCCGGAGAAGGCGGCCTTCCGCTCGCGCAGGGTGTTGAACCCGAGAAGCTCCAGCTCCGGGGGCGCGAAGAGGGCGGGGTGTCCCGCGAGCATGACGCGCAGGAGCGTCGAGCCCGAGCGCGGGGGCGAGAGGAGGAAGACGGCCCGGGGATTCTTCGGCGAGGGCGGGGCCGGAGGCAGCGGCGGGATCAGGGCGCGGAACCGCTCGACGGTCTCCTCGGTGATCCGCGTGGACCGGACCTCCTCCACCGCTTTCCCGTGATAGTGGGTTTCCAGGTAGACGGCCAGGCGGGCGATCGTGGGCGCGTCGAAGAGGGCCACGACGTAGACGGGCTCGCCCAGCCGCTCTTGGAGGAGATTGGTAAGGATGGCGGCCTTGATCGAGGTCCCCCCCAGCTCGAAGAAGTCGTCGTGGACACCGATTTCGGACAGCCCGAGCGCCTCTTTCCACAGCTCGGCGAGGAGGCGCTCCAGCTCGTTTCTCGGGGCGACCGCGGCGCCTCCCGTGTCGGCCCGGCCGGGAACGGGGAGGGCGCGGCGGTCCACCTTGCCCGAGGGGGTGAGCGGCAGGGCCGGGAGGGGGACGAGGGCCGCGGGGACCAGGGCGTCCGGCAGCGATCCGGCGAGAAAGCGGCGCAGCTCGGCAGGCGACGGGGCGGGCTCGGAGAGGACTACGTAGGCGGCGAGGAAACGGTCCGGGCCCTCGCCGTGGGCCACGACGGCGGCAGCTTCGACCTGCGGATGGACGGCGAGCGCGGCCTCGATCTCCCCCGGCTCGATGCGCACGCCGCGCACCTTCACCTGGGTGTCGATGCGGCCGAGGAACTCCAGGCGGCCGTCCGGGCGCTGTCGGGCGAGGTCGCCGGTGCGGTAGAGGCGCTCGCCCCGGCCGGAGAAGGGGTCAGGGATGAATTTCGCCGCGGTCTTCTCCGGCTTTCCCAGGTATCCGCGGGCGAGGCCGGTGCCTCCGAGGCAGAGCTCTCCGGCGACTCCGAGAGGGACGGGCCGTTGGTCCGCGTCGAGGAGGTAGACCTCCATTCCGGCCACGGGGCGGCCGATCGAGGTCTCGCCTCCGATCTCGACCGTGGCATAGATGGACGCTTCAGTCGGTCCATAACAGTTGAGGAAGCGGCGGCCGGGGGACCAGCGGGCGGCGAGCGGGGCCGGGCAGGCTTCTCCTCCGACGCTCACGGATTCCACGATCTTCAGGACCGGCTCGGGGAGCACGGCGAGGAAGGCCGGGGTGACCACGAGGGTGGTGACGCGCAAGGCGTTCAGCCGCTCGGCCAGGACCGCCGGAGTGAGCCGCTCCTCGTCGCGCACCTGGACGAGGGCGCTGCCGCTTCCGAGCGCCAGGAAGATCTCCAGGATCGAGGCGTCGAACCCCGGGGAGGCGGCCTGGAGGACGCGGCTTTCCGGACCTGTGCCGTAATGCTCCTGGGCGTGACGGAGAAGGTTCACGGCCCCGCGGTGGGGGACGACGACGCCGTTGGGCGTACCGGTCGAGCCCGAGGTGTAGATGACGTAGGCCGCGTGATCCGGGTCCACGTGGACTGGAGCAAAGGGCTCTCCGTCAACCTCCAGATCCTCCCGGGTGAGGACGAGGCGGGCCCCGGCGTCCTCGGGCACGAAGGCCAGCCGCTCCTGGGGCCAGCTCGGGTCCAGGGGGACGTAGACGCCGCCGGCCGCGAGGATGCCGAGGAGGCCCGCGATCGTGGCAGGAGAGCGGTCCGCGAGGAGCGCCACGGGGACCTCGGGTCCCACGCCGTGCCCGGCGAGCCGGCGCGCCAAGCCGAGGGCACGGGCAGCCAGCTCGCCGTAGGTCACGGCGCCGCCGGCCGAGAGCAGGGCTGGAGCGTCCGGCCGCCGGGCGGCCTGGTTGAAGAAGAGCTGGTGGAGGGGGACGTCCTCCTCCGGCTCGGCCGGCGCGGCGTTCCACTCCATCAGGAGCTGGTGTTGCTCGGCGTTGCTCAACAGGGGGATTTCGGCCACCGGGCGGCCCGGCAACGCCACGACGCCTTCCAGCAGGGCCTCGCAGTGGGCGAGCAGGCGGTGGATCGTCGTGGGGAAGAAGAGGTCGGCGTTGTAGCCGAACGCCACGTCCAGGCGGCCGGGGGATTCCCGCACGATCATCGTCAGGTCGAACTTGGCCGTGCCGTTCTCGACGTTCAGCACGGAGAGGGACAGCCCTGCGGCGGGCGAGGAGCCCTCGGGCGGCGCGCCGCTGGTGACGAGCATGACCTGAAAGAGGGGCGTGTGGCGCAGGCTCCGCTCGGGCGCGATCTCCTCGACGAGCTTCTCGAAGGGGAGATCCTGGTGCGTGTAGGCGGAGAGGGCCGTCTCCCGCGCCCGGTCCACGAGGGCGGCGAAGCCGGGCGCACCCGAGAGGTCGGTGCGCAAGACCAGGGTGTTCACGAAGAAGCCGATCAGCCCCTCGGTCTCGCGGCGGTTGCGGTTCGCCACGGGCGAGCCCACCACGACGTCCTCCTGGCCCGTGTGGCGCAGGAGAAGGGCCGCAAAGAGGGCCAGGAAGGTCATGAACGGCGTGGCCTCGCGCTCGCGGCCGAGGCGCAACAGGGCCTCCGCGCCGTGGGCGGGCATGGCGCGCGCGAGGCGGGCGCCGCGGAAGGCCAGAAGCGGCGGGCGCGGGCGGTCGAGCGGCAGGTCGAGCACGGCGGGGGCCCCAGCCAGCCGCTCCCGCCACCAGGCCGCCTCGCGCTCGAGCACCGGGCCGGCGAGCCACTCCCGTTGCCAGGCCGCGAAGTCCGCGTAGCGGATGGGCAGCTCCGGAAGCGGCGAGGGCTCCCCCGCCACCGCGGCCCGGTACAGCGCGGTCAGCTCGTGGACGAAGAGGCCCATGGACCAGCCGTCCGACACGATGTGGTGCAGGGCGACGACGAGCCCGCGCTCCCCCGGGGCGAGGCGCAGCAGGAGGACCCGGAAGACGGGCCCCCGCTCGAGGTCGAACGGGCGGAGCGATTCCTGGCGGGCGATCCGCTCCCCCTCCCGCTCGCGCGCGGCCGCGGGGAGGCCCGAGAGGTCGATCGCCGGCAGGAGGAGCGCGGGCACGGGGCCGATCGTCTGCACGGGGCGGGCGCCGCGGGTCTCGAACCGGGTGCGCAGCGACGTCTGCCGGCGGACGAGCTCCGCAAGCGCGGCGGCGAGCGCGGCTTCGTCCAGGTCCCCCCCCAGGCGCAGCGCCTGGTACATGTTGTAGGCCGGGCTCCGGGGGTCGAGCTGGTGGAGAAACCAGAGCCTCTGCTGGGCGAAAGAGAGCGGCAGGCCCGCGGTCCCGGGGCGAGGGACGAGCGGCGGGGCGGCCGGACCCTCCTCGCCCCGGCGCTCGTCGACGAGGGTGGCCAGCTCCGCGATCGTGGACCGTTCGAAGAGGGCGCGCAGGGGGAGCTCGACGCCGAAGGCGGTGCGCAGGCGCGAGGCGAGCTGGGTGGCGAGGAGCGAGTGGCCCCCCCGGCCGAAGAAGTCGTCGTGGACGGAGACCGTCTCCACCTCCAGCAGCTCGCGCCAGAGGCCGGCGAGCGTCTCCTCGGTGGGGGTGCGGGGTGCGACGGTCCCCTCTCCCGCCGCGCGCTCCGGGGCGGGCAGGGCACGGCGGTCCACTTTGCCCGTGCGGGTGAGCGGCAGGGCGGAGAGCACGACCACATCCGCCGGCACCAGGAAGCCCGGCAGGCGCCCGGCGAGGAAGGCGCGGACGCCGGCTGGCGGGATCTCCGTCCCGGGGCGCGGCACGACATAGGCCACCAGCCGGAGGTCACGAACGATCACCACGCTTTGGAGAACTCCGGGGAAGCGGGCCAGGGCGGCCTCGATCTCCCCGGGCTCGATGCGGAAGCCGCGAATCTTCACCTGGGAGTCCGCCCGGCCCACGAATTCGACGTTGCCGTCCGGGCGGTAGCGGCCGAGGTCGCCGGTGTGGTAGATCCGCTCCGCGTCCCGGTCGGGAAGGAATCTCTCGGCGGTCAGCGCCGGTTCGTCCACGTACCCGCGGGCGAGGTGGGGGCTGCGGACGTGGATCTCTCCCAGCTCGCCCACGCCCGCCAGAGCGCCTTCCGCGTTGAGGACCAGGAGCTGGGAGCCCTCCATGCCGCGGCCGAGAGGCAGGACCTCGGGACCCGGGAAGCTGCCGCGAGGGACGACGAAATACGACAGGGCGCGCTGCGTCTCCGTGGCGCCGTAGAGGTTCACGCAGGTGACGCCCGGGGCCACGCGGTAGAGGCGCCCGGCGTCCGTCCGCTTGAGAAGATCGCCCACCACGAAGACGCGGCGGAGCGAGGGCATCGCGGCGCCGGTCTCCTCCGCCGCCCGGACCAGCAGCTCCAGCATCGCGGGCGTCAGGTTGAGGACGGTCACCCCGTGGCGCCTCACCCACTCCGCGAGGTATCCGGGGCTCCCGATCCGCTCCGGGTCGGGCACCACGAGGGCCGCGCCGAGCCAGACGGGCGTGAAGAGGTCGCGCTGGAGCGGGTCGTGCGGGAGGGCCGAGAGCAGGCCGAAGCGGTCGTCCCCGGAAAGCCCGAAGCGCCCGGCCATCCACGGGAGGAAATGGGTGAGCGGTCCGTGCCGGCCGGCAATGCCCCGGGGCACGCCCGTGGAGCCGGAGGTGAAGGTCACGACGGCGAGGTCGTCCGGTCCGGATTCGACGGGAGGGGCGCCCGCGGAGCCGTCAGCAGAGACTGCCGGCAGATCGACCCGGAAGGCGATCTCCGCCTCGACTTCGGGCGGCGGAGCCGGGGCTCCGGGAATCGTCACCAGGGCCCGCGGGCGGCTCAGGCGGAGGTACTCCACGAGCCGCGGGGCCGGGTAGGCGGGATCGAGCACCAGGAAGGCCGCGCCCGCCCGGAGAATGCCGAGAACGGCACCCGGGAGGGCGGCGCTGCGGTGCGCCCAGATCGCGACGGCGTCCCCGCGCCCCACGCCGTTTGCGGCGAGAAGCCCGGCGAGCCCTTCCGCCTCGGCTCGAAGATCCCCATAGGTCCGCACCGTGACCCCGTCCGCTACGGCGATCCGCTCCGGATCCTGGCGGGCGAGGGCCTCGGGGATTCCACCCTGCCAGGCGGAGGAGAGAGGCGCCGCCGGGTCGGGCAGCACGGCCCGGGCGGCCGCGGTCACCAGGGAGAGCGATGCGATCCGCGCTTGCGGGTCTTCCACCGCCTGGGCGAGAAGGGCTTCGAGCTGGGCGGCCATCCCGGCGATCCGCTCGCGGTCGAACAGATCGGCGTTGTAGACGAGGGAGAGGCGGAGCCCTCCGGCGGTCTCGGCGGCGTAGACCGTGAGGTCGAACTTGGCGTGGACCTCGGCGATTTCTCCCCCCTCCTCCCCCGGGAGGTTCAGCATGTTGAGGAAGACCTGGAAGACCGGCGTGCGGGAGAGGTCCCGCTCGGGGCGGATCTCCTCGAGGAGCTTCTCGAAGGGGACGTCCTGGTGCTCGTAGGCCTCGAGCGCCGTGGCCCGGGCCCGGCCGAGCAGCTCGCGGAAGGAGGGGTTGCCCGCCAGGCCGGTCCGCAGGGCGAGGTTGTTGAGGAAACAGCCGAGGAGCCCTTCGATCTCGGTGCGGACGCGGCCGGCCACGGGCGAGCCCACGGTCACGTCGTCCTGGCCGGCCAGGCGGGCGAGGAGGGCCTGGAGCCCGGCCAGGAGGACCATGAAGAGGGTGGCCCCGTGGGCCCGGGCGAGGGCGGCGAGCCGCGCAGAGAGGTCCACCGGGAAGGGGTGGAGCAGCGTCTCGCCCCGGAAGGTCTGGAGCGCGGGCCGGGGACGGTCCGTGGGCAGGTCGAGCCCGGGGGCTCCCGCGAGCCGGCTCCGCCAGTAGGCGATCTGCTTCGCGAGGACCCGTCCCGTGAGCCACCGCCGCTGCCAGACCGCATAGTCGGCGTACTGGACCGGCAGCTCCGGGAGCGGCGAGGGGCGCCCCGCGGAGAACGCCGCGTAGAGGGTCTCCAGCTCGCGGCGCAGGAGGCCCATGGACCAGCCGTCCGAGACCGTGTGGTGGAGGGTCAGGAGGAGGACCCAGTCCCGCTCCCCCCGGCACAACAGGAGGGCGCGCAGGAGCGGTCCCCGGGCGAGGTCGAAGGGACGCAGCGACTCTTCGATCTCCAGCCTCTCGGCCTCCTCCGCGAGCCCCCCGAGATCCACGACCGTCAGGGGGACGGGACGCGGTGACGCGATCCGCTGGAAGGGCCTCCCCTCCTCGCTTCCGAAGGTGGTGCGCAGCACCTCGTGGCGCCGCGCGACCTCGGAAAGGGCGCGGGCGAGGACGCCGGGAGCCACGTCTCCCGCGAGGGGAAACGAGGCGGCCATGTTGAAGGTGGGGTTTCCCGGCTCGAGCTGGTCCAGGAACCAGAGCCGTTCCTGGGCGAAGGAGAGGGGGAGCGGCCCGCCGTCCCGCGGGACCGGGGCCACGGGCGGAGCCTCCTCCCGGCCCGCGGCCTCGACGTGGCGGGCGAGCTCCTCGACCGTGGGCGCCTCGAACAGCGCCCGCTGGGGGATCTCGACGCCGAAGGCCTCCCGCACGCGGGAGACGAGCTGAGTGGCGAGCAGAGAGTGGCCGCCCAGCTCGAAGAAGTTGTCGCGGGCGCCCACCCGCGCCGCTCCCAGGAGGGCGGCCCAGATCCCGGCCAGCCGCTCCTCCGTGGAGGTACGAGGCGGGACGTACCCCGGGGAGGGCGCCGCGGAGCCCTCCGGAACAGCGAGGGCCCGGCGGTCCACCTTTCCGGAGGGGGTCGTGGGAAAGGCTTCCAGGGGGACGAAGAGCGAGGGCACGATCGCCGCGGGGAGCCGGGCCGCGAGGAAGTCCCGCAGCTCCGCGGGCGAGGGCTCCGCGGCAGGGGCCGGGACGTAGAAGGCCACGAGACGGAGCGCCCCGGGGCTCGCCGGCTCGGGCAGCGGCACGGCCACGGTCCCCCGCACGCCAGGATGGGCGTCGAGCGCCGTCTCGACCTCGCCCGGCTCCACTCGCACGCCGCGGATCTTCACCTGTCCGTCGCGCCTCCCCAGGTACTCGATCGCGCCGTCCGTGCGCCAGCGCGCGAGATCGCCCGTGCGGTAAAGGCGCTCGCCCGCTCCGCCGAAGGGATCGGGGATGAACCGCTCGGCCGTGAGATCGGGACGATCCAGATAACCCCGGGCCAGGGCCACGCCGCCGATGCAGAGCTCCCCCGGAACGCCCACGGGGACCGGCTCCAGGGCCGGGCCGAGAAGGTGGACCGCGACGTTGGCGATCGGCCGGCCGATCGGGGGGAGGGCCGGCCAGAGCTCCGGGTCGCCATCCAGGGTGAGGGCGGTGACCACGTGGCTCTCGGAAGGGCCGTACTGGTTGTGGAGCCGGGCCCCGGTCCGCGCGAACCAGGCGCGGACGGCCGGGGTCACCTGGAGCTGCTCCCCCGCGGTGATCACGTCGCAGAGGCTCTCCCCTCCCCCGGCGGTCTCCGCGGCCTCGGCGAGCTGGCGCAGGGCCACGAAGGGGAGGAACAGCCGCTCCACCCGCTCACGGTCGAGGAGCGCCAGAAGGGCGAAGGGATCGCGCCGCGTCTCCTCGGAGACGAGGACGAGGGTGCCCCCGGTGAGCCAGGTCGAGGCGATCTCCTGGAAGGAGACGTCGAAGGAGAGCGAGGCGAACTGCAGAGTGCGGGCCGGCCCGGGGAGCGCTTCGCGCTGCTGCCAGGCGAGGAGGTTCTCCAAGGCACGGCAGGTCATGGCGACGCCCTTGGGGCGGCCGGTGGAGCCGGAGGTGTAGATGAGGTAGGCGAGGACGTCCAGGGACGGGGGCACGGACGGAGACACGGACGTGCAGGTGGTTTCCGTGAGGAGCACGGTGGCCCCGGAGTCTTCCCGCATGAAGGCGCGGCGGTCTTCGGGGTAGGCGGGGTCGAGCGGCAGGTAGGCGGCTCCGGCCTTCAGGATGGCAAGGAGGCCGATCACGGCTTCGGGGGAGCGCCCGGCCGAGAGGGCCACCCGGGAGCCGGGCCCCACGCCGAGGTCGCGCAGGCGCTCCGCGAGCTCGCGGGCCCGGGCCTCGGCTTCGCGGTAGGTGAGCGCCTGGCCTTCGAAGACGAGGGCCGTTTTCTCCGCGTGGCGCTCCGCGGCGGCGGCGAGCGCTTCCGCGAGGCTGGCCCCGGCGCCGGCCGTGGCCGTGTCGTTCCACTCGGCGCGGAGGGCGTGGCGCTCGGGGGTCGTGAGGAGGGGAAGGTCCGAGAGGCGGCGCTCGGGATCTTCTACGATGGCGCGGAGGAGCGTTTCGAAATTCCCCAGCAGGCGCCGGATCGTGGAGGCGTCCCAGAGATCGGTCCTGTATTCGAGGGCGACCGAGAGGCCCCAGCCGCCTTCGGAGATCGAGACGGTCCAGTCGTACATCGCGGTCCGGACCGACGCTTCGAAGGTCTCGAAACGCAGGCCCGGGGTCTCGGCCGCGGCACCCCCGGGGGTGTTCTGGAGCACGTAGAGCACCTGGAAGAGCGGTGTGTAGGCGAGGCTCCGCTCGGGCTTCAGCTCCTCGACCACGCGGCTGAAAGGAACCCTCTGATGGGCGAAGGCGTCGATCGCCGTGCGGCGCGCCCGGTCCAGAAGCTCGGAAAACGCGGGATCGCCCGACAGGTCGCCGCGCAGGACGAGGGTGTTGGCGAAAAAGCCGATCAACCTCTCGATCTCGGTGCGGTCGCGGCTCGCGATGGGGGTGCCGACGCTCACGTCCTCCTGGCCCGAGAGGTGGGCGAGGAGGGCTTCGAGCGCGGCGAGGATCACCATGAAGAGAGTGGCCCCGCGCGGGCGGCCGAGCGCCTTCAACCGTTCCGCCAAGGCCGCCGGCAGATCCACGAGCTCGCTGCCGCCTCCGAGGCCCGGCACGGTCGGGCGCGGCCGGTCCGAGGGGAGCGGGAGGACCGGAGGGCTGCCGCCGAGCTGCCGCCGCCAGTAGTCGAGCTCCCCTTCAATCGCCGTTCCGGAGAGCGCCTGCCGCTGCCAGGCGGCGAAGTCCGCGTACTGGACCGGCAGCGGAGGGAGCGGCGAGGGGCGGCCTTGCGAGAACGCCGCGTAGAGCGCTCCGGCCTCCTCGATCAGCAGGTTTTCGGACCAGCCGTCCGAAATGATGTGGTGGGTGGTGACGAGGAGCACGCGCTCCTCTTCTCCCAGGGGGAGAAGGAGAACCCGCATCAGCGGTCCATGCCGGAGGTCGAACAGGCGGAGCGGCTCTCCCACGGCGATCCTCGAGGCTTCGGCCTCGCGCAGGGCCCGCGGCAGGCCCGAGAGGTCCACCTCGGGGATCGGGAACGGCTCCGGGGGGTGGACGGTCTGGACGGGCTTCCCGTCCACGGCCGCGAACGTGGTGCGGAGGATCTCGTGGCGCCGGGCGATCTCGGTGAAGGCGCGCGCGAAGATCCCGGGGCGGAGCCTTCCCACGAGCCGGAAGGCGGCCGCCAGGTTGTAGGCCGGGCTCTCGGGCTCCAGCTCCTGGATGATCCAGAGCCGCTCCTGGGAGAAGGAGAGGGGGAACGGCCGGCCGTCCCGCGGCAGGGGGAGGATCGGGGCGCTCGCCGGGTCGATCCCCTTCTCCTTGAGAAGCAGGGCGAGAAGCCGCCGCTTCTTCTCGTCCAGGGTCTCGATCATCCGTCCGACCTGCGGAGCCGGTCCCGGAGGAGGCCGGCGATCTGGTGGACCACGGGCTCGGCCATCATGGCCGGGTGGGTGCCGGGAACGTCCACGGTCTCCCAGTCCCCGGTGAGGAGGCCGTGCCAGTCGAGAGACGGGTTCTCGACGAGCGGGCCTTCCATCGCGCGCAGGAGGAGCGTGCGGCCCGGGTACGGAGCGGGCCGGTAGCGCCACCACGCGGCGCTGTTGGTCTGGTGGACGCGGATCAGCCGGCGCACCTGCTCGGCCCCGAGGTCGGGCGGGAGGTAGCCGGCCCGCTGGGCGATTGCAAGGACGCCCGCGAGCCGCTCGTCCGGCGGGAGATCCGCGAGCTTCGCGGCTTCGGCCTCCAGGGCTAGGGCGGCCGCGGGCTCGAGCTCGGCCACGATCTTCTGGAGCACGAAGTCGGCCTCCTCCCGCCAGGGCGGCCGCTCCTCTTCGGGGAGGCGGCCGGGCACCACGGCGTCGATCAGCACGAGGAGGGCGGCCTCCTCCCCCTCTTCGCGGAGCCGCCGGGCCATCTCGTAGGCCACGACGCCGCCCAGCGACCAGCCGCCCAGGAGGTAGGGGCCGCGGGGCTGGACGGTCCGGACCTCTGCCAGGTACGAGACGGCCATCTCCTCCACGGTCTCCTGCGGCTCGCGGCCCGAGAGGCCTAGCGATTGGAGGCCGTAGAACGGGCGGTCCGGCCCGACCACGCGGGCGAGCTCCGCGTAGCAGAGAACGTTGCCGCCCGCAGGGTGGACGCAGAAGAACGGCGTGCCGGGGCCGCCGGTCCGCAACGGTACGAGGGCCCGCATCCGCCGCTGGGGGACCTCGTAGCCCAGGAGGCCGGCCAGATCCCAGGTGACGTCGCCCAGGAAGTCCTCGGTGTGCTCCTGCTTCCAGCGGTCCGCGGCGCCGGCATCGACCCCCTGGTGCTCGTGGAACTTGACGTCGCCCAGCATGCGGGAGACCGCGTGGAGGCCGTCGGTCATCCGGCGGCCGGTGTCCTCGTAGGGGTCGAGCATGGCCGGGTGGAGGTCGATCCCCAGCACGGCGCAGATCTTCTCCATCTCCCGCCGCGGGTCGCGCACGAGGTCTTCGAAACGCACGAGGACCTGGCGGTCTCCGGGGATTCCGGCGAGGAATTCGAGGACGTTCTTCTCGCTCTCCGTCCAGATCAGCTCGGCCAGCTCGCGGCGGGCGAAGGGGTGCTCGGTGCGGAAGAAGATCTGGTCGAGCCGGGCCTCCTCGAAGGAGCGGATCATGCCGTACGGGTGCCGCACGAGGTGGATGTAGACCGGCTCGTCGAAGTCGGTCTCGGCGCGCGCCAGGGCGTTGGGATCCAGGGCGTAGGACGGGGTCTTGTCGACCAGCAGGCGGTGGCCCAGGCGCTCCTGGAGCTCGCGGTAGAAGTCGCGGACGGAGAGGTCCCGCTCCTCGTAGGACGCCATGATCTCCCGCGCCTCGTCGGGGCCGCAGCCTTCGATCTCCATGATCGCCCTCAAGGTCCCCTCGGTCCAGAAGCTGTCGCGGCCGGAGAAGGCGGCCTTCCTCTCGCGCAGGGTCTCGAAGCTCAGAAGCTCCAGCTCCGGCGGCGCGAAGAGGTCGGGGTGGCCGCCCAGCATGACGCGCAGGAGCGTCGAGCCCGAGCGCGGCGGCGACAGGAGGAAGACGGCTGGGGGATTCTTCCGCCTCCCGGCCCGTTCGGGGCCCGGAGGCGGCAGCGGGTGGATGTAGGAGCGGAACCGCGCGAGGGTCGCTTCGTCCACCCGCGCCGTGACCTCCGGCCCGGCCGTAGCCTCCGCGCCGGTGATCCGCGCCACGGCGGCCGGGTATTGGCTTTCCAGGTAGACCGCGAGCCGCGCGATCGTGGGCGCGTCGAACAGGGCCACGACGAACACGTACTCGCCGAGGCGCTCCTCCAGTGCGTTCGTGAGGATCGCGGCCTTGATCGAGTTGCCGCCCAGCTCGAAGAAGTCGTCGTGGATGCCGAGGCCCGTGATCCCCAGGACGGACTCCCAGAGGTCCACGAGGAAGCGCTCGACGGCGTTCGTGGGCGGTGCGGCCTCGCGGCCGGGCTGCGGAGCGCCCGGATCGGGGAGGGCGCGGCGGTCCACCTTGCCGTGGGCCGTGAGCGGCAGGGCGGGGAGGACCACGAAGGCCGACGGGATCATGTGGTCCGGGAGCTTGCCGGAGAGGAACGCGCGCAGGTCCGAGGGGGGCTCTGCGTCGCCGATTCCGAGGTACGCCACGAGCTCATCGCGGAGAAGCACCACGCTTTCCTTCACCGCCTCATGCTGGTCGAGGGCAGCCTCGATCTCGCCCAGCTCGATGCGGAAGCCGCGCACCTTCACCTGGTGGTCGATCCTCCCCAGGAAGTCGAGGTCGCCGTCCGGCCGCCACCTCGCGAGGTCGCCGCTGCGATAGAGCCGCTCTCCAGTCCCCAAGGGATTCGGGACGTAGCGCTCGGCCGTCAGGTCCGGCCGCCCCAGGTAGCCGCGGGCGAGGCCGGCGCCGCCCACGTGGATCTCGCCCGGCACGCCCAGGGGCACGAGCTGGCCTGAGGCGTCGAGCAGATGGATCGAGAGGTCCGGAATCGGCACGCCCACGAGGCTCCGGAAAGCCTCCGCAAGATCCGCCCGGGTGACCGTCCGCCAGGTGACGTGGACGGTCGTCTCGGTGATGCCGTACATGTTGACGAGGCGCGGGCGCTCGTCGCCGTGGCGGGCAAACCAGGGGGCGAGGCTCTGGAGGTCCAACGCCTCGCCGCCGAAGACGACGAAGCGGAGGGCCAGGTCCTGCCCGCCCCGCGTCTCTTCGGCGGCCACGAGTTGCCGGAAGGCCGACGGGGTCTGGCTCACGACCGTCACCCGCTCGCGGACGAGGAGGTCCAGGAATTCGCCGGGCGAGCGGCTCACCCAGAACGGGACGACGACGAGCTTCCCGCCGTAGAGGAGAGCCCCCCAGATCTCCCACACGGAGAAGTCGAAGGCGTAGGAGTGGAAGAGGGTCCACACGTCTCCGGAGTGGAAGCCGAAGCCGGACTCCGTGGCCGCGAAGAGGCGCAGCACGTTCGCGTGGGTGACGACCGTCCCCTTGGGTTTCCCCGTGGAGCCCGAGGTGTAGATGACGTAGGCCGCGTTCCCGGGTCCGGCGAGGGCGGGCAAGGGCTCGCCGCTCTCCTCCTCCCACGCGCCGCCTGCGAGGGGCAGCGCGTGGCCGCGGAACGGCATCGGGCTCCCGGTGAGGAGGACGGGCGTCGCGATCCCGGCAAACGCGTCTTCGAGAAGAAACGCCAGGCGCTCCTCGGGGTACGAGGGATCGATCGGCACGTAGGCGCCCCCGGCCTTCAGGATCGCGAGGAGCCCCACGACCAGGTCGAGCGAGCGCTCGGCGGCCAGGCCCACGCGGACCTCGGGGCCGACCCCGAGCCTCCGGAGGTGCCGGGCCAGGCGGTTCGAGCGTTCGTCGAGATCCCCATAGGTGAGGCTGGTCCCCTCGAACACCGCCGCGACAGCCGCAGGGTTCCGGCGGGCCTGCTCCTCGAACCGCTCGGTGAGGCTCGCGGAGACCGGGAAGGCGGCCTCGGGCCCGCGGGTTGCCTGAATCCGCTCGGCCTCGGTGAGGATCGGCAGCTCGGCGAGAGGCTGTTCCGGATCGGCCGCGATTCCTTCGAGGAGGATCGCGGCGTGCGTGAGGAGCCGCTCGATCGTGGCACCGAAGAAGAGGTCGGAGTTGTAGCGGACGGTCAGGTCCCACCCGCGCGGCCCCTCGTCAAGGCCGACGACCAGGTCGAACTTCACCTCCTCGCTCTCGACCGGGACGGCCGAGATCGCGAGCGGCCCGGTGTCCGCGGGTGAGGGCGGGGCCGGGTTCATGACGAAGACCACCTGGAAGAGCGGCGTGGTTGAAAGATTCCTGACCGGCGCCAGCTCTTCGACGATCCGCTCGAACGGCACGTCCTGGTGGGTGTAGGCGCCGAGCGCGGTCTCCCGCACGCCGTCCAGGAGAGCGGTGAAGCTCCGGTCCGGGTGGAGGCGCGCCCGCAGGGCCAGGGTGTTGGCGAAGAAGCCGATCACCCCCTCGATCTCCCGGCGATTGCGGTTGGCGATGGGCGTGCCGATCACCAGGTCGTCCGCGCCGGTGTGGCGGGCAAGGAGCGCGGCGAGGAAGGCGAAGCCGGCCATGAACGGCGTGGCTTCCCGCGCGTGGGCCCGGGCGAGGAGCGCGGCGAAGGCCGCTTCGGGCAGGTGGAGCGACCGGCGGTCGCCGTGGTAGCTCTGGAGCGCCGGCCGCGGCCGGTCGAGCGGCAGGTCGAGCACGGGCGGAGCGCCCGCGAGGTGCCGCCTCCACCAGTCGATCTCGCGCTCCAGGGCTTCGCCCGTGAGCCACTCCCGCTGCCAGCGCGCATAGTCCGCGTACTGCACCGGCAGAGGCGGCAGGGGGAGGCCGGCGTAGAAGGCGGAAACCTCGTGGACG
>DATEIO010000036.1:0-8368 GCA_035278895.1 Thermoanaerobaculia bacterium
CCCTCCGCCGCCCGACGATCCACCCCCTCCGCCACCTCCCCCGCCGGAGCTGGAGGACGACGACGAGACTCCCGCCGCGAGCCCGGTCGCCGCGGCGGCCCAGGAGGAGGTCGAGCCGCCTCCTCCGAAGGCACCTCCGCCGCCGGTCCATCCGCTGCTGCCTCCCGAGCTTCCGAAGGACGAGCCGGAGCTGGAAAAGCTTCCCGTCGAGGAGCGGCTTCCGCCGAAGGAACGGAACCAGCGGTCCACGTTGGTGCCGAGGCCGAAGGCGAGGAGGTAGGGGAGCCACTCGTCCTGGAGGCGCGGAGTGGGGCTTTCGAGCTCTTGGGCGAGCTGGCGGCGGATAGCGGCCAGGAGCTTGCGGTCGCGGATCGCCTCCGCCGTCTCCCGCGCCCGCGCGTTGTTGAGCAGGCTGCTCCAGAGCACGAGTGGCAGGAGCGCCAGGCCGGCGCTCGTCCACAGGTCCGGAGGCGTCATGAGGTCGGAGCACACGAGGGCGGCGCAGACGAGATAGAAGAGCAACCCCGGCAGCACGAAGGTCAACGCCCAGGCATCCGGGCTCTCCACCCGTTTTCTCCACTGGACCGCCGCGGTCAGGCCGAAGATCGAGAGCCACACGCTGATGAACAGCGCTACAAAGACGGGAGCCAGCGTGCGCTCCGGATGGCTCACGGCGCCCAGCCCGAACAGGACGGCCACGGCCAGGGCGAGATAGGCCGTCCGCTTCCACCCGCCGAGCCGGCGGATCTCCCGCAGCTTCGGGCGGCGGTTTCCGAGCGCGTTTTCGATGTCCGGCCCGATCAGCCCGGCCGGATTGAACCCGGACCTCCGGTAGTGCTGCCGGACCGCCTCGGTATCCGTCTCCGTCCGGCCGCCGAAGAAAAGCTTGTCGATGAGCTCGCGCTCGTATCCCACGAAGGCGCCCCGGTCCGCCACCAGCCTCAGATGGAGCACGTCTTTCTTGAAGAACAGAATCCCTTGCGGGCGGATCTCGCTCGCGAGCTTCCCCTCCCCCACCAGGCGCGCGAGAACCGCCGCCACTTCCGGCGGACCGACGCGCCGGTCCCAGAGCGCTCCGACCTGCTCGGGCTTCAGGGAAAACAGGTTCTCCCGGAGCCACGCCTCGTCCCACTCCGGCACCGCCGGGAGAGGCGCGTAGCGGCCGAACGCGGCCTCGCGCTGGCGCAGCGAAAAGTACAGCGTCGTCATGGCCCCGAGCGCCAGCGCGAAGAGAAGGTAGCGCAGGGGCGCCGGAGCGGCGTGGTGGACTCCGCCCGGGGCCTTCGCCCCTGCCGCGAGCGCCAGATCCGTGCCCACGATCACGCTCTCGCCGGGAGCCAGGCCCCTCTTTTCGAGATGCGCGGGGACCGCCTCCTGCGGCGTCCAGACCGGATCGATCTCCAGGTCGAGCACGAATCTCTCGATCGCGCCGACCCGGTCGGGGAAGACGAAGTCGTGCCGGAAGCGGTACAGATCGCTCCGCTCTTCGAGGATGCCCGAGAGCGTGTAGTCGAGAACGTAGGTGATCGCGGTGCTCTCGAAAGGGGGATCGGTGGGCTGGCGGCTCCGCCACCGGAGCGTCGAGCTGTCCGTCCAGTCATATTGGTCCACCTGGGAGAGATCTCCCGGTGCCAGGGGCTTCGCCGCTCCCGTCTCCGGATCGATCCGCGACACGCTCCGGAGCTCCAGGTCCTCCCCCATCCGGAGGTGGAATCTCCGCTCGCCGCCGTTCCAGTCCCCGGTGAAGACCATCGTCTGCCGCTCCTCGACGTGGAGCGTCCCCTGGGCATCCAGCCGCGCGCGCACGGCGACCTCCTGCCAGTAGAGCGAGCGCTCCTGGGAGGACGCGGGCAGCGCGGGAAGACAGAGCGCGGCCAGGGCGAAGACCGTCGCCAGCCTGTTCGATGGATTCATGGCCTGATTATCTCTCCGAAAGTCGAGGGGTGAGGGGATCGGCCGCCCCGGCTCGTTCTTTCGGTGGGACCGAAAGTTTGCACATACCCCAAGGTCCTCCCGCCAACCCCCCCGCCTCGAACCCCCACCAGCCGGGCGGGTCCCCAGGACCCGCCCCCGCCAAGCCTTCCGGGCACGGCCTGCGGTGCCGTGCGTTACAAAAAGAAAATTTGCACTTTTTGTGACGTAGGAGTACTATCGCGACTGGCCAGTTCGTCCGGCCACCCGCGCGCCCAGGCCGCGGTTTTGAAATGCCAACGCTAAGCGGCGCCAACAGGAGCTGGACGACTCGAGGCCAGCATGCCGGTGGCGGGTCCCGCGCAGCCCCGTGCGGAATCTGACACCTGACCTGGCTCTCGCTGCGCAAGCCCACTCGCGCGGCCGTACCGACCCCCGAGCCGGCTCGGGCCCCGTCCTCGTCCGAACCGGCCGCCGTGCCCACGGCGATCTCGGGGGTCGGTTTCTTCATGATCCCTTCCCACCTTCCGTGAAATGATCGGTTTCCCGTACGCACTCCCTTAGGAAGGCTCCGAGGAGGCTGCATCATGACTCTCGCGTCGCTGGATCTTTCGAATCGCTCGTATCCCCGATTCGAGCCGGTCTCTCCGCTCCCTCGCGTCTGGATCGGATTCCTCTTCGCGGGTGCGTTTCTGTGGGCGGAATTCGCCGAGGTGGAACCGGGCAACCCGGACGCGATCGGGCCTTACAGGTTGATGGCCGCCCTGGCCGGATGGTTTTACTGGCTGTTCTGCGTCTACCGGTTCCACAAGATCCTGCGCGAGATCTCGCGGGACGCGGATGGGGATCCGACGTATCGCACGACGCCCTGGCAGGCGGTGGGGTATCACTTCGTCCCCATCTACATCGTCGTGTGGCTCTTCAAATGGCCGATCGACCTCGTCGAGTACGTCAACAGCCACAGCTCCGTCCGGATGATGCCGGGGGGGCTCCTCGGCACGCTGCTCTTCGTCTCGATCGTGGTGCTCCGGTTCTATGACGGGGCCGCCAGCCTGGCCACGACCTTCGGGCTGGGCCTCTACATCGCGGGCAAGCTCCGCCAGGCCGTGCTGGAGTACGAGCGGATCCGCGGGGCCGCGGAGGTGTTCGAATGAGACTTGGGATATAGCGAATCAGTGATACCTTAGGCTCCTGAATGGCGCCCCCTTCGAATTGGCAACCCATCCTGACCGGTCCGGAGGCCGCTCGCGCCGAGGCCGTCCTCGATTCCATCGCCCAGGCTCTCGCCGGGTGGCCGGCCTTTCCTGGCGACGATCCCTATGGGGCGTCGCTCGCGACCGGAGAGGCCGGGCTCGGCCTCTTCTTCGCCTACCTTGACCGGGCCCGCCCCGGCGCCGGCTACGCCGAGCTCGCCGACGAGCGCCTGGAGCGGGCCATCGACCGGCTGGCCTCTTCCTTCCATCAGCCTGGCCTTTATCAGGGGTACTTGAGCATCGCCTGGACGATCGAGCACCTGCGCGACCGCGAGGACGAAGACGATCCCAATGAGGAGATCGATTCTGCCCTTTTCGAGCGGCTCGCCAGGACCCCCTGGCTCGAAGGCTTCGACCTGACGAACGGCTTGGCGGGCTTCGGAGCCTACGCGCTCGAGCGGTGGCCGAGCCCCGGAGCCGCCGCCTGCCTCGCGCGGGTGTGCGAGCGCCTCGAAGAGCTGGCGGTGCCTCAGGAGGCCGGCCTCGCCTGGCCGACGGCGGAGTGGGACCTGTTTCCGCGGGACCGGCAGAGATTTCCCAACGGCATGATCAACCTGGGCGTGGCGCACGGCATCCCGGGGGTGCTCCCGGTGCTGGCCCAGGCCATCGCAGTGGGCGCCGCCCCGGAGCGGATGCGCGCGCTGCTTTCCGGAGCGGTGGCCTGGCTCCTCTCCCGGAAGCTCCCCGGGGGCGGCGACTCGGTTTTCCCGGATGGCTGGGGACCCGGCGTCGAGCCGCACCCGACCCGCGCCGGATGGTGCTACGGGGACCCGGGAATCGCCGCGACCCTGTGGATCACGGCGCGCGCCGCCGGAGAGCCCGCCTGGGAGGCGGAGGCGCTCCGCCTGGCCAGGAAGGCGGCCGAGCGCCCCCCCGAGTCGTGCGGCATCAACGACGCCTGCCTCTGCCACGGCGCGGCGGGGCTCGGCCACATGCTCAACCGCCTCTACCAGGCGACCGGCGATCCCGAGTTGCTCGCCGCGGCGCGCGCCTGGATGGAACGGGCCCTGGACCTGCGGGAGCCGGACCGGGGCGTCGCCGGGTTTACGACCTGGGGACCGGACGCCGCAGGCCAGATGGGCTGGCGCGACGATCCGTCCCTGCTGACCGGAGCGGCCGGCGTGGGCCTCGCCCTGCTCGCCGCCACGACGCCTCTCGAACCGGCCTGGGACCGTTGGCTGCTGCTGTCCCCGGCGGTTGCGAGCGTGAAAGGAGCCGCCCGTTCATGAGGCCGGCACCCGAAGAGACCTGGTCTCCGATCCTCGAAGGAGAGGTGGCGGCCCGGGCGGAGGCCGCCGTCACCGCGGTCGCCGAGGCGGTCCGCGAGACCTCCGCCTTGCCGGACCGCAACGCGGGCGCGGGCTTTGCCGGCGGCCAGGCCGGGTTCTCCCTCTTCTACGAGTATCTGGACCGTGCCCGTCCCGGCGCCGGCTACGGAGAGCTCGCACAGCAACGGCTCGAGCAGGCGATCGAACAGCTGGCCACCGCCGCGCAGGATCCCAGCCTGTTCTCGGGCTTTACCGGCGTCTCCTGGGCGGTCGAGCATCTCCAGGGCGGGCCGGCCGACGACGGCGAGGACGACGAAGACCCCAACGCGGACATCGACGAAGCGATCCTCTCCCTCCTGGGCAAGCGGCCCTGGCCGCACGACTACGATCTGGTCAGCGGCCTCGTGGGCTACGGCGTCTATGCCCTCGAGCGGCTGCCGCGCCCCTCCGCGGTCACCTGTCTCGAGCTTGTGGTCGAGCACCTGGCGGACCTGGCGCAATCTCGCCCCGAGGGGCTGGCCTGGCACACGCCCCGCTCCCTGGTCCCCGAGCAGAACCTCCCCTGGTATCCCGAGGGCCTGGACAATCTGGGGCTCGCGCACGGAACGCCCGGCGTCATCGCGCTGCTCGCCCGGATCTGCGTTTCGGGGGTGGCGGCGGAGCGGTCGCGCTCTCTGCTGGAGCCGGCGGTGTCCTGGCTGCTGGCCCAGAAGCTCACCGACCGCGAGATCTCGGTCTTCCCGTATGCAGTGGGTTCCGGATTCAAAGTCCGGCCGGGCCGCACTGCCTGGTGCTACGGGGATCCAGGGATCGCCCTGACACTGCTCGCCGCAGGCCGGATGGCCGGGGAGCCGGCCTGGGAGCGCGAGGCACTCGACCTGGCCCGCACGATCGCCCGGCGGCCGCCGGAAAACTGCAACGTCAACGATGCCGGCCTGTGCCACGGCGCCGCGGGTCTCGGCCACGTGCTCAACCGGCTCTATCAGGCGACCGGCGATCCCGAGCTCCTGGAGTCCGCCCGCGCCTGGTTCGTCCGCGCTCTCGACTACTGGGATCCCAGCCAGGGGGTGGGCGGGTTCCTCACCTACACTCCGGTCGACGTAGATTTCGACGTGATGGGGTGGATCGAGGACGCCGGCCTCCTCATCGGCTCGACCGGTGTGGCCCTTTGCCTGCTCGCCGCCTCGAGCGGGGTCGATCCGGCGTGGGACCGCCTGCTGCTCATGTCTCCCCTGCCCGGTAAGAGCGTGCTCTAGAGGGAACGGCCATGAAACCGGTCCCCGGCCCCTGGTCTCCGCTGGTCGAAGGGGAGACCGCCGTGGAAGCCCTGAAGGCGGTCGAGGCCATCGCCCACGACCTCGCAGCCGATCCCCGGCTCTCGCCCGGCCCGAGCCTGAACCAGGGCCAGACCGGCCTCGCGCTCTTCTTCGCCTATCTCGAACGGTCGTCAGGCCGCGAAGAGGACGGCCTTCGCGCCGAGCACCACCTCGAACAGGCGGTCGCGAGCCTCGCCGAGGAGCCGGCGCCGGACGCCGGCCTGTACCATGGCTACGCGGGTGTCGCCTGGGTGACCGAGCACCTCTCGGCCGGGGAGATCCCGGACGACGACGAAGATCCCAACGAGGAGATCGACGCAGCGCTCCTCTCGCAGCTTCAGCGGACCCCCTGGCCCGGGGAGATCGACCTGCTCTCCGGGCTCGTGGGCTGGGGGGTCTACGCTCTCGAAAGACTGCCGCGCCCCACCGCCCGGGCGATGCTCCCGCGGCTCGTGGCGCGGCTGGCCGAGCGTGCCGAGCCCGGGGTGCGCGGAGCCGTCTGGCGCGACCGGCACTCCGGGGAGCCCGATCCGGGGATGGCCCACGGCTCGGCCGGCGTGATCGCCCTGCTGGCCCGGATGCTGCGGGAAGCCGAAGCCGGCCCGGAGACGGCGCCGCTCCTGACGGCTGCGGTGGACGGCGCGCTCAGCCTCTCTCCTCTGGAAGGCGATGCGGAAGGCGACCTCGCCTGGTGCGCCGGAAACGCCGGGCTGTCGGTCGCCCTGCTCGCCGCGGGCCGCGCCACGGGCCGGGACGACTGGGAACGGACCGCGCACCGCCTCGCCACCGCCGCGGCCGGGCTCTACCGCGACGAAGCCGGCATTTCCGACCCCGCGCTCTGCCACGGCACGGCCGGGCTCTCTCACCTGTTCCACCGCCTGTACCGGGCGACCGGCGATCCCGCGCTGCTCGCTGCGGCCCGGCGCTGGCTGGAGCGTACCCTGGCGCTGCGGCGGCCGGGCCAGGGAATCGGCGGCTACCTGCGCCGCGGCCGGCTGGCCGGCGGCCAGCTTTCCCCGATCTCCGACCCCGGCTTCCTGGGTGGAGCCGCCGGAATCGGCCTCGCCCTCCTCGCCGCTGCCACTCCGGTCGAGCCGGGGTGGGACCGGCTTCTCCTGTTGTCGGGACGCCTGGATTCAATCCAGGGCTCATGATAGAATTTCAATATCTTTTTTCGAGTTTGTCTCGGAGGCAATTAAACGGCTTTTGCTTAAAGGAGACAGTGATGAAGAAGAAGTTCAAGAAGCTCGCCCTCACCACCGAGACCCTTCGGAACCTGAACGGGTCGGACCTCAAGGAAGTGGCTGGCGCGGCTTCTGAAGTCGCGACGGTGTGCACGATCGCCTGCACGGCCTGCACCGGCACCTGTAGCGCCTGCACCGGAGCGTGCACCAACTGCACCAAGGGCTGCTCGATCTGCTGCCTGTAGGAACGCCTGGAACCGCCCGGCCGCTCGAGGTGGCGGCCGGGCCGTTTCTCCGAGAGCTCTCTACCCCTCCTCCCCCCTGCGCAACGGAACCGGCGTCACCGGCGTGAGCCCTCGCGCTTCCAGAATCAGCCGCGTCTTCAGATCGTAGTACTGAAGCTCCAACCCCACCGGGTACTGGTGCGGATTGACGAAGCGCTTGACGCCCCCGTGGAAGAGGGCGAGCTGGTCCTGCGTGCGCTGCCGGACCTCGGCGAGCGGCGGCGGCTCGTAGACGCGCGCGCCCTGGCGGAAGACGGGGACGAGGAGGTCGGTGTGCTCCACTCCGGCCGGAATCGTTTTCCTTCGCGTCAGGTCCAGGGGATCGACCATGATGGGCTCGTCCGGAATCCCCGTGGGCTCGTCGTAGATCATGTCGCCGATGGCCTCGCCGTTCAGGGTGAAGCGGCGGACCTGCTGGATGCCCGGATTCGTGGTCTTGACCGCCTGCTCGGAAAGCTTCAGGCGGTACTCCCAGTCTTCTCCAGGCTCGCGCACGGCCGTGAGCTTGTAGACCCCGCCCAGCGCTGGATCGCCGTGCGCTACGGCGAGCCGCGTGCCCACGCCCCAGATTGTGATCTGCGCTCCCTGCTCCTGTTTCAGGCTCAGGATCAGGTTTTCGTCCAGATCGTTGCTCGCGAGGATGGCCGCCTCGGGGAAGCCCCCCTCGTCGAGGATCTTCCGCGCCTCGCGGCTCAGGTAGGCCAGGTCGCCCGAGTCGAGGCGGATGCCCACCATCTGGTGTCCCCGGAGACGGAGCTTCCTGCCCACCTCCACGGCGTGGCGCACCCCTTCCAGGGTGTTGTAGGTATCCACCAGGAACACGCAGTTGTTGGGCAGGGCCTCGGCGTAGGTCTCGAAAGCTTCGAGCTCCGAGTCGAAGGAGAGCACCCAGCTGTGGGCGTGGGTCCCCTTGACCGGAATGCCGAAGAGCTTGCCGGCGAGCAGGTTCGAGGTGGAATCGCAGCCGCCCGCGTACGCGGCCCGGGAAGCGGCGAGACCGCCGTCGATCCCCTGGGCCCGGCGCAGGCCGAACTCGCTCACGTGATCCTCCCCCGCCGCGAGCTTGATGCGCGCCGCCTTGGTGGCCACGAGCGTCTGGAAGTTCATCATGTTCAAGAGCGGGGTTTCGAGAAGCTGGCAGGCCACGATCGG
>DATEIO010000037.1:0-7600 GCA_035278895.1 Thermoanaerobaculia bacterium
GGGGGGTTCATGGAGCCCATCCTCCACCCGATGAAGGGCCCGATGACGACGCAGAGCCTGCGCGGCCTGGCCAACCACGGCGCGATGCACTGGCGCGGCGACCGCACCGGCGCCCACGATGCGCCGAGCCGGCAGCCGGACAGCGGCGCCTTCGACGAGCGCGCGGCGTTCGACAAGTTCAACCGCGGGTTCACCGATCTGCTCGGCCGTCACGCCCTCATCCCGCAGGCGGACATGGACGCGTTCGCCGACTTCATCTTCCAGGTCAAGTATCCGCCGAACCCGAACCAGCCGCTCGAGGGGCTCACGCCCGATCAGGAGCGCGGGCGCCAGCTCTTCTTCAGCATCGACTGCGGCATTCCCGCGGCGTGCGTGGGGCAGCCGGGTTGCGTCAAGCTGACCTGCCAGGGCTGCCACCGGCTCGATCCGAACGGCAACCCGAAGGCCGAGGCGCCCGGGTTCTTCGGCACCGAAGGCGGCTTCAGCTTCGATTTCAACCCGCAGCTCTTCAAGACCCCCCACTTGCGCAACATGTATCAAAAGATCGGGATGTTCGGGATCGCACCCCATCCCGGATTCCCCAACACCGACTACAGCGAGACGGGCGAGCAGATCCGCGGCTTCGGGTTCCTGAACGACGGGAGCATGGACACCCTGTTCCGCTTCCACCACGGGCCGAGCTTCCAGGTCGATTTCCCCCACAACGGTCCCAACGGGATTCCGCTGGGGGAAGAGGGCGAGATCCAGCGGCGGCAGGTCGAGCAGTTCCTGCTGGCGTTCCCCACCGGCCAGGCGGCCGCCGTGGGCCAGCAGATCACGCTCGCGGCCGGCAGCTCCGCGGCGGTGGGCGCCCGCGCCGACCTCCTGCGCCGGCGCGCGGACGCGGGGGACTGCGAGCTCGTGGCCAAGGCCAGGATCTCCGGCGAGGACGCCGGCTTCCTGTACGTGGGATCGGGCCGGTTCGCGAGAGACCGGCGCCGGCAGCCGCTCCTCTCGGCCGCGGATCTGCGGTCCCTGGCGGGCTCCGGCCGTCCCGTGACGTACACCTGCGTGCCGTTAGGCTCCGGAGAGCGCGTCGGCGTGGACCGCGACGGAGACGGCGCCTGGGACGGCGACGAGCGGGACGCCCGCACCGATCCGGCGGATGCGGGCAGCCGGCCCTGAGCCACGGCAACCCCGCATCGACCGCCTCTCGCTCGGTTTGAGGTTTTAGCGAGCCGATTTTAGCGAGCTGAGTCGTCCTGCCGCGCGGCGCTCTGGCGGCCGCGCGCACCTGGAGTAGCGGCTCCCTCGAATCTCTTGATGAAGCTCCTCTTGCGATCGACCATCGTCGCCTCGATGGAAAGCAGATCCAGGACCGTGTCGAAGACATCCTGCTGCTGGTACTCATCGCGCTCGACGATCCGTATCGGTACCGACGCCTTCACGATCAGCGGGATCTCCGCTTGCTCTTCCGGCAAAGAAATGCCGGGCGGCATGCCGTGAAACAGCCGCCCTTCCTCCATCAATGACTCGCCGTGATCGGACAGATAGATGAAAACATAAGGAACGCCGGACCGGTCGAGGCTCGCGATAATCTTGCCGACGACAGAGTCAACGTAGAGGATGGTGTTGTCGTATGAGTTGTACAGTTGCTCGAGGCTGCACCGGTTGGCCACGTCGGCGTCTCTGCACATGGGTTCGAATTTCTGGAACTCCGGTGGATAGCGATCGCTGTAGATGGGGCCGTGGCTTCCGCCGCCCAGATGGAGGACGACGAATCTGTATCCGGAGCTGTAGGTCTTGAGATCGCCCTCCAACAGCGGAATGACGTCCTCGTCGTAACACTTTCCGCCGTGACCACAGACGCTAACCTTCGTTTCTCCCGGGTCCGCACAGTTGTCATACAGTGTGTAGTTCACATAGCACGCGGTGGGTATACCAAGTTTCGAGACGATCAGCGGGAGCTTGACGTCATCCTTCTCGAGGATCTCTGGCAGCGCGTACAGAGTCGATCCGCGCCTCGCGATCCCGTCCAAGAGATGAAGACCGGGGGTCGCCTGCAGAACCGGATTCGTGTTTCGCCTGTCGTATCCATAGAGACTGAAGCTCTTTTTGCGGGACGACTCTCCGATGGCGAGCACGACAACCAGGTCGGCCGGCGCCGCAACGCGGCCGGATAGATCGATGGCCTTCTTGTATCCAATGTACGGCTTCGCCAGCTTGGACGCAACGCTCATCGTGCCGGAAATGACGTTGATAGGCACTAGCGAGTAGACGATGTACTTGTTCGAGACGTTGCCGGCCCGTTGGATGGCGTTGAAGCTCGAGTATAAGACGGCGATGGCGACAACCAAGGCGATCGAGATGAGCTTCAGCGAATCCAGCAAGTATCTTCCTGAGGCCGAGAAGGTGACATGGATCCGCGTGATGATCAGCACGGGCAATGCAATCAGGAAAACGGCATACGGAATCATCTGCACGGACAGCAGTTGCCTGACTTCCGTGGAGTCCGTGTGTAGGGTGTTCAGGACCATGGAGCTGTCGATGGCGACATTGTACTTGGAGATGAAGTATGTCGCGGCCGCGCTGGCTGCGACCAGCAAGATGGCCACCGGCTTGATCGTCCAGCGGTGCGCCAGCAGCACGAAGAACACCAAGAACAGGCACAGGCCGGCGAGAAGGTAGGCCGTCAGGGCGAAGTAGTCGAGGCCATCCTTCTGGTGGAACCACTGGGTCAGCTTGTCGAGATTGAGAGCGTTGCAGATCGCATACAGCAGGGTCGAGAACGCCATCGCGAATCTGGAGTGGGATGTCTGGTACCTGAGCTTCTCAACGAGTGCCATGCTTCGCACCTCCAAGGCTCAGCCGGGCGTACCGGGGCCGGGCTGAAGCCCCTGGTCATCCCGAACGACGGAATCCTGAAGGCTGCGCGCCGTCATCGCCGCTGGCCGAATGAATCCCCGCTTAGGGAGGAGCATGTAGAAGTACAGGACGTCCGCGACGATCCACATCACGAAGAAAGAGACGACGGTATCCGAGAGGAAATGCGCACCCGCGGCAATGCGGGAAATTGAAACCAAGCCTCCAAAGCCGATGGCGGCCACGAGCATCGCACGTCTTCGGCTCGACACCAAGGCTAACGCCAGAGAGAAGAAGGCGCCGGCCCCGGCCCCTGACGAGAATGAGCAGTTGGTGACGCACTCGCCAGTGGCCACGAAGGCGGGGGTGAACTGCTGCGAGCCGCCAAACTGCGTCACATTCCGAGGCCTCGCTCGGCCGACGTTGTTCTTCAAGGTCACGTTGACGATCAATCCAGCCCCGAGAATCAGAACCACGAAGAGGTAGCTTACCATCTTCCCATCGACCCCGCACACGTTGCGCCTCGAGAGCCTGTTGAAGGCATAGATCCCGACAACCGACGCCATGATGAGACAGATGACGTATCCGACGCACTCGTGAAGAAGTGTCACCCACCACTGATTCCCGAGTGGGAAGCCATTGTCGCGATAGAACAAGCCCGACGCGCGAAGGTCGACCTCTGGGAACCACGCGAACAGCAGTGACGATGTCAAGAAGCAGAAGAGAACGAGCCGAGCGCGTGGCAGTTGCAAATAGCTCATCAGGATCGCCCAAGGTTCGTCATTGCGGTCTCCGTTCGGTAGTCCCAGGGAGCGCTCGCCATGGCCATCGACCGGGCCGGAAACGAGAAGGCACGCCGCGAAGACCAGGAGCGGCCGGCAGCCAAGGCGGAGGCTCTACGACTATTAGAGGCCAAAGACGACGAAATCCTTCGCCGGCGAGGACGCCTTGGGAGGAGAGGGGGTCGAAGGCGAGGGCGGCATTGCCCGCGGCAAGCGGGCAGAGCTCAGCCGCCAGCCTCGCGGGCGCCCTCCAGGATGAAGGCGGCTCCCGCGGTCGGCACCACCCGTGTCAGCCGCAGCCCCGCGGCGGCGAAGAGCTCGCCGAGCTCCTCCGCGGTGCGCTCGCGCCCACCCGAGGTCATCACCAGCATCTCGAGGTCGGAGAGCTTACTGAGCGCCGGCTCGTCCCCTTCCGGGATCAGTCCCTCGACCACCAGCACGCGGCCCTCGGGGGACATGGCCTGGCGGACGTTGCGCAGGATCGCCGTGGCGCGCTCGTCGTCCCAGTCGTGGAGGACGAAGGAGAGGATGTAGCCGTCCGCCCCCGCCGGCACTTGCTCGAAGAAGCTCCCCCCCTCGGCGCGGCAGCGCCCCTCGAGGCCCGCCGCGGCGAGGGCGGCCCGCGTCCCCTCGATCACCGGAGGCAGGTCGTAGACGATCCCCGACAGATTCGGGTTGGCCGCCAGGATGCCGGCGAGCAGGCCGCCGTGTCCACCGCCGACGTCGACCAGCAGGTGCAGGCCGGAGAAGTCGTAGGCGGCGACGACGGCCGGATGGGTGGCGGCCGAGAGGCTGGTCATGGCGTCGTTGAAGATCGCCGCGAAATCGGGGTCGTGGGCGAAGTGGTCGAAGACCGGCATGCCGTAGGCCTGGTCGAACCCCGGCTCGCCGGTCGCCAGGCTGTGGAAGATCTCGTCCCAGGCGCGGTCGTGCCGCGGATCGCAGATCCAGAGCGCCATGGCGCGCAGCGAACCCGGGGTGTCGCGCAGCAGCTCGCCGACCGGCGTGAGCGCGAAGCGCGGCTCGCCGCCCGGGACGGTGGCAAGGACTCCGAGGCCCGCCAGCGCTCGCAACAGCCGCCGGAGCGAGGGAGCGTGGTTGCCGGTCGAGGCCGCCAGCTCAGCGGCGGTCCTGGGCCCTTGGGCGAGCAGGTCGGCGAGCCGCAGCCTGGCGGCCGCGTAGACGGCGCGCGAGACGAACTTGCCGGTGATCATCTGGAACAGGGCGAACGAAGGAGGCACGGCCTGTGGAGGCGTGGTATCGGCGGTGTCGGCGACGGTGGTTTCCTGGTGCATACTGCTCCTCGAAGCTGGAATCTCGTGCTCTTTCCCGCGGCCGGCGAGCGAATGCCGCCGCAGAGCGGCGCAGCTTATCGCAGTCGGCGGCGAAGGGTGGGGAATCTTGTGAAAAAAGCGGTGCTGGTTACCCTGCTCCTCGCCCTGACAGGCTTGTCCGCCTGCCTCGACGCACACGCGCCGTCGACGGATCGCACCCTTGCAGCGCGCATCCGCCGGGTCGAAAACGGGCTGGCGGAGCGGATGCGGCACTACAAGGTGCCGGGCGTGAGCATCGCGGTCATCAACGAGGGCCGCGTCGAATGGGCGCGCGGACTCGGCATCAAGGAGGCGGGCAAGAGCGATCCCATCACGCCCGAGACGCTGTTCCAGGCCGGCTCGATCAGCAAACCCGTTGCGGCGCTTGCCGTGCTCCGCCTCGTACAGGACGGGCGGCTCAGCCTCGACGAAGACGTGAACACAAAGCTCGTTTCCTGGAAGGTGCCGGAGAACGACTTCACACGTGAGCAGAAGGTGACCTTGCGCCGTCTCTTGAGCCACAGCGCCGGCCTGACCGTGCATGGCTTTCCCGGCTACACGGCGGGAGCGCCCGTGCCTACGCTCGTCCAGGTGCTCAACGGGGAGAAGCCCACGAATACGGAAGCCGTTCAGGTGGATATCGTTCCTGGCACGCAGTGGCGCTACTCGGGCGGCGGCTACACGATCCTGCAACAGCTACTGATCGACGTGACCGGCAAGCCCTTCCCCGAGATCCGCCAGTCGTATTCGCGCGCGACCGACTTCTAGTTCCAGCGTGTACGCCCAGCCGAGGAAAGGATCGCGCTGGCGGACGAGCTCGCTATTCCAAGATAGATTCCAGCCGATTCGTCAGGACTCGTCAGCCAGTCACTGACGATATGCCTACCAAGCCCTACTCTGCAGCGGCTCCCTCTCAAGGGCTCTTCATAGATTCGATCAACGCCTACTTTTCCTCATCGATCGGGGAGAGGAAGGCGAGCCTGTCGCGGGATGCTGATCCTATCTGAAGCATGACTTTCAAGAAATGCTACAATGCGAGAAGAGTCGGAGCTGCAGAATGGCCTGCAGCTTCTATCCAGGAGAACGATAATGTCGATCGGTTCTCAGGCACTGCGCCGTCTCGGTATGATCTCCATCATTGCGGGCACATGCCTGCTCGCGGCTCACCCCGCGTCGGCCCTCTGGGAGAGGCACACTCAATGGTACTCGGACGCTACGCACTCTACATTGGTGGGAGAGGAGTACAACAATGGGTGTACCGGCGAGGTCTGGTGGTGGGGTGTGGTTACAGAGTACGTCACGGTAGAGAGGACGGACTGCGGCACCCCTTCTGGGTGCCCGATCCTGATTGACCTCGAGAACGACGGGATCCGTTTGACAGGCCTCGCGGATCCCGTGTGGTTCGACATCGATGCAGATGGCGGCGCGGATCTCATATCCTGGACCGAGCGGAGCGAGGGAATCCTGGCGCTTGATCGCAACGGGAACGGCACGATCGACGATGGGGGTGAGCTGTTCGGCAATGCCACCCTTCTCGCAGATGGCACGCGCGCCATGAACGGCTACCTGGCTCTGGCCGAGCTCGATTCCGGGGCCTTGGGCGGAAACGGCGACGAATTCATCGATTCCGCCGATGCGGTGTTCGGCTCGCTACGGATGTGGACCGACCTCGACCACGATGGGATCTCCCAACCCGAGGAGCTGCAGACGCTTGCCGAGACGAGCATCCGGCGGATCGAGCTCAAGTATCGGAGGAGCCACCGCACGGACCGCTACGGCAACGAATTCAGGTTCCTTGGCAGGGCCTGGAAAGCAGGCGACAACGGTGTCTTGCATCCGCTGTTGACGTGGGATGTCTTCTTCCTCGTCGAACCCTGACCCGTGAATCGGGCCACCGATAAAAAAGGGGACGGTCAGAGTTTGGTGCCTCCTCCAGCCCCTAACCTCCAAAAAGACAGCCGACCAGTTACATCTCCGGTGTCCACTGGTCGGTCTGGTCTCCCCGTCGTCCCTGGCCTCTCGACACCCGCTCCTGTGCCAGAGTGCAGACCCAACCTTAGGCGTTCCTCCAACCCTCCCCTCTGTAGACCCGGACTAGGTGCCAGGTACCCCGTTAGCTGGCAATCGCTGAGCCTTCAATCCTGGTCTGACAAGTTGTTAGCTCCGCGGATCGCCCATCCTTTGCAGCAGGCGGTCGCGTCGGCCAGGCTGTCGAGCGCGTTCGCCGAGCGCGGGAACGACTCGGCGTTCTGCGTGAAGAGGTCGATCGCTTCGCGCACGCGGCCGGTCAAGAGCTGGATGTAGCCCGCCAGGTTGAGAGCGGTTTCCGGCAGAGGCGGCTGGCCCC
This sequence comes from Thermoanaerobaculia bacterium, assembly GCA_035278895.1. Lineage (GTDB taxonomy): Bacteria > Acidobacteriota > Thermoanaerobaculia > Multivoradales > UBA5704 > DATARR01. Next base: position 7,284 of record DATEIO010000037.1, read on the forward strand.
CTTCGCGGAGCCGTTGGCGATAGGCGGCGAGCGCCGCTTCGAGCCCGTGCTGGTCGATGGCGGTGAAGAAGTGGGCTTCGGTCCATGGCGCGGGGAGCGGCCGATCGACCGCGGCGGTGATGGACCCCGGCACCGCGCCAGCGGCCTCCGGCCCGCGCGCTCCTCTCTTGAGATGTGCGTCGAAGAACGCGAGAGTCCGGCGATTGAATTGATGGAAAGCGTCGGCGACCGCCGGTGCGACGTCCGGCCGCATGCCGGCCAGCGTCATGGCATAGCCGACCGATTGAAAATCGAGATGATCGAGCGCCGGGTTCTCG
>DATEIO010000038.1:0-4115 GCA_035278895.1 Thermoanaerobaculia bacterium
CGGGAGCGACGAGTCGACCGCGAGCACGGCCTTCCTCAAGGCATCCGCCCGCCCGGCCGGATCGCCTGCCGTCCGGGCGACCAGTGCGAAGGCGACATCCTGGTCGTCCCACATGAAGGGCGGGACCTGGGCCAGGGGGAAGTAGACCTCGGGCCGCACGTCCTGGCTGAGCCTCCCCTGGCGGATGTCTCCCACGATCCCCACGACCTCAAGCCAGATCGGCACGTTGTTCTCGTCCGACGACATCGAGATCCGCTTGCCGAGAGCGTTCTCCCCGGGCCAGGCCAGGCGGGCGAACGTCTGGTTGACGATCACCACGGGCGGCGCCCCCGCGCGGTCGGCCGGGCCGAAATCCCGCCCGCCGAGGAAGGGGACGGCGAGAGTCCGGAAGTAGCCGGGCGTGACCAGCCGGTGGTTGGCGTTCATCTTCTCCTCGGGCGGCACGGGGTGTGTCTCGATGGCCGTGGACGAGGACGAATTGGAATTCGACAGCGGAAGGAGGGACGCTCCGGCGACCATCTCGACCCCTGGAATGCGCCCCGCCTCCTCCACCACCCGCTCGAACGTGCGGACGGCCCGTTCCTGGGTACCCTCGCCGGAGCCCTGGAGCAGAAGCCGCGCGGTGAGCAGGTGGGACGGATCGAATCCCAGCTCTACCTGCCCCAGGCGCACGGCGCTCCGGATTAGGAGACCGGCGCCGGCCAGGAGCACGAGCGCCAGCGCCACCTCAGCCACCATGAGCCCGGAGCGCACCCGGTCGCGCGGTGAGCCGGCCCCGAAGCTCCGCCCGCCTTCCTTCAACATGGTCTGGAGGTCCGGTCGCGCCACCCGGAACGCGGGCACGAGCCCGAAGACCAGAGAGGAAGCGAGCCCCAGAGCCAGGGCGAACAGGAGCACAGGCCCGTCCAGCCGCACCTGATCCAGGCGCGGCAGGGTCGCGGGAGCGGCCGCCACGATCCCCTTGAGGAGGGCGTACGCGAGCCCGAGCCCGGCCACCACCCCGGCCATCCCCAGAACCAGATTTTCCGTCAGGAGCTGGCGGACGATCCGCCACCGCCCGGCGCCCAGAGACGCGCGGATGGCGATCTCCCGCGAGCGGGCCGCCCCCCGCGCGAGGAGCAGGTTGGCCACGTTCACGCACGCGATGAGGAGCACGCAGAGGACGGCGGCCTGGAGGATCACGAGCCGCTGCCGCAGGACCCCGAGAAAGCTGTCCGCCCAGCGCTCCAGAACAGCTCCGTCGTCCCCGTTGAAATCGGGAGCGGCCTCCGCGAGCTGGCGGGTCACCGCCTCCGCCTCCTTTTGCGCCTGCTCCATCGAAACGCCCGGAGCCAGCCGGCCGATCACCCGGAGGTAGCGATGGCCATAGTTCGTCTCGTCCTCGGCCGTGAGCGCGAGCGGCACCCAGAGCTGGGCGCTCTCCGCCTGGTCGAGCCCGGCCGGCATCACCCCGATCACCGTATGGGGAAGCCCGTTCAGGGGGATGACGCGCCCCACGATTCCCTGGTCCGCGCCGAATTTTCCGCGCCACAGGCGGTTCGAGAGCACCACCACCCCCTCCCGGTCGGGACGGTCCTCGGCCGCCGAGAACATCCGCCCGAGGGCGGGCTGCACGCCGAACGCGTCGAAATACCGGAACGTCACCCGCGCTCCCCCGATCATCTCCGGGACCTCGCCCCCGGTCAGGATGAACCCGGCGTACGTAGAGGCCGCGAGGTCCTCAAGCGAGCGGATCCGCTGCTCGAACTGCCGGAAGTTCGCGGGCGAGACCGACCGGGTCTCCCCCTCCTTGGCCGACCACAGATAGACCAGCCGCTCGGCATGCGGGATCGGGAAAGGCCGCAGCACCACGCCGTACAACCCGCCGAAGATGGCGGTCGTGGCGCCGATCCCCAGCGCCAGCGTGAGCACGGCGACAAGGGTGAAGGCCGGGGTCTTCCGGAGCTGCCGCACGGCGAAGACCGCGTCCTGCCACAGCTCGCCGAACACCTCCGTCCGCCGCCGTCCCCGCTGCCGCCGGTGGCCAATTTCCGTGCACGACTTCTTGACGTGCTCGACGTCCCCGAACCGGCGAAGCGCCTCCTCGCGGGCGGCCTTTGGGGTCATCCCCTCCTCGATCAGCTCCTCGATCTTGGTCTCGATGTGGAACGCGACCTCGTCGTCCACGTCGCGCTCGACCGTGCCGCCCTTCAGGTGAAGCCGGAAGCTCCGTCCCCAGGATGCCATGGCGTTTCCGTCCTTTCCCCTCAGGCCGTCGCGGCCTGGAGCACGCGCCCCACCGCATCCGCATAGCGCTGCCACGACTCCGCCTCGGAGCTGAGCTGCCGCCGCCCGAGCTCCGTCAGACGGTAGAACTTCGCCCGCCGCTTGTTCTCCGACACCCCCCACTCCGCCTCGATCCACCCCCGCTCCTCCATCCGGTGCAGAGCCGGATAGAGCGCACCCTCCTCGATCCGGAGAGCATCCTCCGTCCGCTGCGAGATCCAGCGCACCACCGCATATCCATGGAGAGGCCCCCACGACAGCGCCTTCAGGATGAGCACGTCCAGGGTCCCCTGCAGAAGATCCATCTTGGCCATTGCGACTCTCCCCTAAGATGTCCAGGGAAAGGATAGGAGGGATTCCCCTAAGGTGTCAAGGGGAAAAGGACACCAAAGGACTGCAAGGACCTCAAGGACAAGGAGCGCGCGTCCTTGATGTCCTTTGGGTCCTTTAGGGCGCGCCGCCCCTATACTTCCCCCATGCGCTCCGTAGCCGACGATCTCCGGAAGAAGGACCGGGAAGAGATCCTGAAGCTCTCCAACGACGAGCGCCTCCGCCGCGCCTTCGCCTTGGGCGAGATCGCGATCGAAGCCTTCCAACAGGCCCAGGGAGTCGATCGGGAAACGGCCATCCGGCTTCTTCAACGGCGACGACAGGCCAGCCGCCGGCCGTCCAAGTGCATGAACGATTTGATCGGATGACTCTCTTCGCCGGCTAGAGGTGGGGGGAGGTCGGAGAGAGGTTGGGCACGGGCGCGCCCCCCTTCAATTCGGCTCGTCGAGAACCGCGGCGACCGAATTGGCAAAGACGGCCTTTTCCAGCCACCGCTTCAGCCGCTCCGGGTCCGTCTGTGCCAGGATGCGCTCGCGGGCCGCGTCCGGTACCACAATGCCGCGAGCCTGAAGCACGGTCAGCAAGGCCTGAGCCTCCCCCTCGGCACGCCCCTGCGCGACATACTTCTTCGCGAAATCGCTTTGGTATTCGTAGCCTTTCATCATCGCCTCCAGCGACCGGCGAGCGGCCTCGTTGAGGGAATTGTATACAAGGTCGTAGTAGAGCCTGGACTTTTCGTTGTCGAGCCCCTGGATTACGGGCAGCACGGCTGCGGCGATCGTCGCTCCCTCCCCGGTGTCGCCATGGGCCATCGCGGAGAGGACTCCGAGCTCGGGCCGGCGGGCTGCTTCCTCAGGATCCGTCAAGACCGGAACCGCGCTGCGGTTCAGCACCGGCGGGTGCAGGACGAAGCCAGGGACGCCGGTCTCGATCGCTTCCGCGCACCAACCGGCCACCGCTGGCTCGGGCGCGACGACGAGGAGGGCCGCCGGGCATTTGTGGATCGCGCGCGAGACCGTCACGTACGCGGGCCAGCTCAGGCGCTTTCCGGGATCGACCGCGAGTTGGACCTCCACGATGACTACCCGGACGGGGACCTCGTCGTCGAGAAGGACGACGACGGCATCGGCGCGGTATTCCGCCGGCTGGATTTCCGTCAGGTCCGTCGAAGCGAGGCGGGCTTCGCTGTAGTGCGGAATCGGAACGTCTAGCACCTCCGCCAGGATCTCGGCGGCGAGCGACGGACGGTTCTTGAAAAGATCCACCAGGATCTCGTGGGCCATCGAGGGCATGGGCGGCGTTCCCCTTGGTTCCGGAAGCCGCGACAGGATAGCATCCCTTGCCGTCAAAACCTACGGCCTTTACGTCTGCTTTGCCGGATTGCAGCCGCCCACCCGCCCAGACCTCACCTCCCCAGCCCTCCTCTCCCATCGCCCTCCCGCCCCCCGGGAGAGGAGGGAGATCCTATGGGTCTTCCTTCGCAGAGGAGTGAGATTTCGCGCCACCCTAGAGGGGGGCAA
>DATEIO010000039.1:0-15967 GCA_035278895.1 Thermoanaerobaculia bacterium
ATCAGCGCTTTCCAGTTCCACCGGCCGTAGAGGCCATCCATCGTATAGAGGTCCGTGAGCGAGAGGCGCGTCTTGCGGACGACCCAGTAATCCGCGATGAAGATCCCCGCGATGGGCCCCAGAAAGCTCGAGTAGCCCACCAGCCAGCCGAAGATGTAGGTCCCGTAATCCGAAAGCAGCCGCCAGGGCATGATGGCGATGCCGACGATGCCGGTGAGGATGCCGCCGATGGCGAAGGTGATTCGCGCGGGCCACAGGTTGGCGAAGTCATTGGCCGGCCCCACCACATTGGCGGCCACGTTGGTGGTGATCGTGGCGATCACTACGGCGAAGAGCGAGATCAGGATGACCAGGGGATTTCCCAGCCGCGAGAGGAGATCCACCGGATCCCAGATGGCCTCACCGAAGAGGAGGATCGAGGCCGAGGTCACGGCCACGCCGATGAAGGAGAAGAGAGTCATCGTCGTCGGCAGGCCGAAGAGCTGCCCTCGGATCTGGGCCCGCTGGCTGGTGGCGTACCGCGACAGGTCGGGGATGTTCAAGGCGAGCGTCGCCCAGAAGCCCACCATGGCGGTGAGCGACGGGGCGAAGACGGCCAGAAACTCGCCGGTGGTCCGGAATCGGCTCGGCTGCGACAGGACCGGCCCCGGCCCTCCGGCTTTCACGATGGCCCAGGCAAGGAGAGCGAGGCCGGCGATGATCAGAAACGGCGCGGCCCAGGCCTCCAGCCTCTTGATGGCATTGCTCCCGCGGACGACGACGTACATGTTCATCAGCCAGAAGGCCGCGAAGGCGATCCAGGCTCCTCCTGGTACCCGGTCCCAGGCCGGGAAGGCGGTCCGCAGCATGGTGTCGATGGCTTGGCCACCGATCCAGGTCTGGATGCCGAACCAGCCGCAGGCGACCAGTCCGCGAAGGATCGCCGGTACGTTGGCGCCGCGGGTGCCGAAGGACGCGCGGGCGAGCACCGGGAAGGGAATCCCGAAGCGGGTCCCCGGGTGGGCGATGAGGACCATGGGGACGAGCACGATGAGGTTACCCAGGAGGATGGTGAGTATCGCCTGCCACCAGCTCATCCCTCCCTGGATCAGCCCGGCCGCCAGCATGTAGGTCGGGATGCAGACCGAAAGCCCGATCCACAGCGAGGCGATGTGGTAGGTGGTCCACGTCCGCTGCTCGACGCGGGTGGGGGCCAGATCCGCGTTCCACAGGCGCGGATCGGCCGGCGGCTCCCGCAATTCATAAAGCTCATCCCGGGTGCGGCGCATGGAAGAAGGCATGGCAGCTTATTCTACTCCTCCGGACGCGCGATAAGATGGATGCGGGAGAGCGGGCAGTCGCAAAGCTCGCGGCCACTCACCGGCGTTCCGTCGAGCAGGGTAAAACGATATTTCTGATCGGTGAGCAGCCCCAGGGTTTCGGACACTGCGATTCCTCGCGCCTCCAGGTAATGCAGGTGGAGCTCCAGAAACACCCAGGGACGCAGGCGCGCGAGCGTCTGCGTCGAGCCGAGCAACACCTCGTGCTCGTATCCTTCGACGTCGATCTTGAGCAGCATCGGGGTGATCTTCAGATCGCGACAGAAATCGTCGACCGACTCGATTTCCAGCCGGATCTCCCGCGGCTCTCCCCACATGGTGTTCGCGAACCGCTCGACCTGCACAAAACCCCCGATGGGATCGACGAGCATCGTGGAGCTGCCGCTTCGTTCTCCGACCGCGCGTTGGAGCACATGAAAGCGATCGGAAAAACCATTCAGGGCGGCCAGGGTTCGGGCGGATTCGGCGAGCGCCGGGGATGGCTCGAAGCAGAACACCTGGTTTTGCGGGCTGGCGGCGCAGAACAGGCCGGAAAACAGACCCTTGTGCCCGCCGATGTCCAAGAGGAGCGTGCGCTGGCGAGCGGCGCTCAAGAATGCATCGAATTCGCGGATGCCGACAGGTTCCTGGACGAACGCGTTGATGTCGGGCTCCGCCTCGCCGGGCACGAGAAACGTCGCGCCTGAGAGATCCACCTGAAAGATTCCGGATTCCTTGCGGGTCAGCGTGCCGCCCCGGCTCTGCGGAAGAGGTTTGTAGTAGCGATCCGCGATGCGCGATTTGATCCGGCGCTTCAGGGCGTCCGGAATCAACGATTTTACGAGCTTCACTGCGTGGCGTTTCATGCCTCTGTCCTGACTTCCGCTTCAATCGCGGGATTGCATGCGTTGCGGGACTCTCGGAGCGTCCGGTGTTTCCGTTCGGACCTCGTGCGGAAGGGTCGGGACCGGGCTCCGTTCCGGCTCCGCACGGACGGCGGAAGCAATGGGGACGTTGGAGACGCGCCGCTCGGCGTGCATCTTCTGGAGACCGGAGAGGACCAGAGCCAGGCCGATCTCCGCGGAATAGGCGAGAACCGACACGTCTCCTTTTCCGGTGAAGGCCGGGATGAGGAGCACGGCGTTCAGAAGGACAATCAGCAGGGCGATCACCCCGGAGGTGAAGCCTTTGAGGCGAGCCTGCCTCTCCATCTCCTCCTTTTCCGCCGCCGCAAGCGTCTGGACGAAGACCGGAACCCTGGGAGGCGGCGGAACCGGGACGGGGGAGGCCGCCGGGCGCGGTTTCTCCTCGACACACACCGGAGGAGGCTCCGGAACGGGATCCGACGCGGTCTCCACAAAGGACCGGAGCTCCTCGTAGAAATCCGCGATGGCGCGATCCACCACCGACGCCCTGTAGCCCACGGCGAGGGCCTGTTCCCGGAGCTCGGAAACGTCGTGCCGTGCGGCGTTTTCCCGCAGGAAGTCGAGGAGGACCGCGATCTCGGCCTTCTCGAGCTCCTCCGGGGTGATCACCAGGGGGAGAGGGGCGTATTCCTCGGGCATGAGCGACATCCGTAGTCTGGAAGTGAGGGGAAGGGAAGTCAAGCCGCGTTGTGGGAGAATAGAGGGGACCCGAATCCTCGACTCGGGGTTTGCCGTTTTGCCAGGAGGGCCTTTTCCAAAGGAGCGATCCATGGAGGAGGCATTAGGATTCCGGAAGCTGCTGGCCGCGGCTGCGTTCGCCGCTCTTCTCGTTCCCCGCGCGCTCGGAGCCCACGTGGCCCCGGCGACCGCCCGGGAGATGGTCGAAGGATCTCCGCACGTCGTCGTCGCCGTCGTCGAGAGCCGGCAGAGCCGGTGGAACCCGCAGCACACCCTCATCCGGACCGATTACTCTCTGCGGATCGAAGACCGCCTCCGCGGCGAGGCTCCGGACCGGATCTCGATCTCCATTCCGGGCGGCACGGTCGGCAACGTCACGGACGAGACCTGCCTCACCGTCCGTCTCGAGCCCGGGGCCCGCTACCTCCTCTTCCTCGGGAGCCTGGGCGAGCCCACTCTTTCACCGATCACCGGCGCCTGGCACGGCGTGTTTGCCGAGAAGCGCCTCGGCGACGCCGGAGTGGCGTTCGCGGACCTGGTCGAGGCGGTGCGCGTCCTTGTCCAGGACGTCGAAGCCTCACCCGGGGCGCCGGAGCCCCGGGCCAAGCGGGGATTGGTCGAGCTCCCCTCCAAGATCTACGATCCGGCGGCCCGGCCCGTGGACGTCTCCCGCTCCCGTCCACCTCAGGCCGCGCCCGCGTCCGCGCCTGAGCCCCCGCCGTTCCGGACCAGCCGCGTGACGCTCTTGGCCGGGATGGAGGAGCCGCGTCTGGCTTCCGTAAAGTACGTTCCTTTCAGCGAGCCTCCTCGCGCCCCCATCGTGATCAACCCGATCCTCCCGGGTTCTCCCTTCTCCTCCGAGGATCAGCGCGGGATGGCCTATTGGAACCTCTATGCCGGAGACCTCTTCCGGATCGTCGACACGCCGTCGGTCACCTGGGCCTACGGCAACGGCGTGTTCGACATCGCCGGTTTCCCGGGCGACGAGCAGATGAGGGCGCAGTTCGGAGACACCTGGGGGGACCTGGGAACCGGAGTCCTGGGCATCACCTATGTCCGCTTTCAGGACGGCGCCCTCGTCGAGGCGGACGTCGCCTTGAACCCCAACCAGGTCTGGACGCTCGACCTCCGGGAAGGAACCCGCCGGGGGACCGGCACTCCATATCCCTTCGGGGAGGTCATGGTCCACGAGCTCGGCCACGTTCTCGGTCTGCGCCATCCCTGGGAAACCCAGAACGTCTGGTGGGACTCGGTGATGAACTATAAGACCAAGGCGTTCTATCTGGGGGTCCTCTACGCGGACGACACCGCCGGAGCGCGCTTCCTCCATCGCGGGGTCCCCCTGCGGGACGGGCTGGTCAGCTCCCACCTCACCCGGCACGTCCAAGGCAACATCCTTCCGGAATACCTGCCCGCCCGCCCCACCGTTCCCGCGGTCCGGGCTGGAAAGAGCTTCGGCCTTTCCAACGCCGTCAAGGTGGAGAACCCGGGCACGGTCCCTCTCGCCCGGCCCACGGTCGAGATCTACCTCGTCCCGCAACGGTTCAGCTTCGAAGGAGCCGTCCTCCTGAAAAAGGTGCGCCTCCAGGGTACGGTCAAACCGTCTGCCACCCAGACCATCAAGCCCGGCAAGCTCCTCGTACCGCGCCAGACGCCGCCCGGCACCTACTATCTCGCCTACTACCTGAGAGATCCCCAGGACGCCTGGCCCGCCAACAACGCGACGTGGAGCAACTACGACGTCACGATCGACGTCACGCCGTAGCGAGCGAGGCCATGTCGATCACGAAGCGGTACTTCACATCTCCTTTGAGCATGCGTTCGTACGCCTCGTTGATCTGTTGGATGGGGATGATCTCGATGTCGGAGACGATCCCGCGCTCGGCGCAGAAGTCGAGCATCTCCTGGGTCTCCGCGATGCCGCCGATCAGCGAGCCGGCGAGCGAGCGCCGCCCCCCGATCAGGTTGAAGACGGCGGGGGAGGGGTGGGGCTCGCCCGGTGCGCCGACCAGGACCATCACGCCGTCCCGCTTGAGGAGCACGAGAAACGCATCCAGGTTGTGCGGCGCGGCCACGGTGTTCAAGATCAGGTGGAAGCTCCCCGTGTGCTTCGCCATCTCCTCGGCATTCTTCGAGACCACGACCTCGTCGGCTCCGAGACGCCGCGCGTCTTCCGCCTTGCCCGGCGAGGTCGTGAACAGCACCACGTGCGCGCCCAGAGCATGCGCGAGCTTGACGCCCATGTGGCCGAGCCCGCCCAGGCCCACCACGCCCACCTTGCTCCCCGGACCGACCTTCCAGTGGCGCAGCGGCGACCAGGTCGTGATGCCGGCGCAGAGAAGGGGAGCCGCGGCCGCCGGGTCCAGCTTGTCGGAGAGACGCAGGACGAAGTGCTCGTTGACGACGATCTTGTCCGAATAGCCGCCCTTGGTGGGCTGGCCGGTCTCCTTCTCGACGCCGCCATAGGTGCCGGTGAAGCCGTTTTCGCAGTATTGCTCGAGGCCTTCGGTGCAGCCCGCGCAGTGCCCGCACGAGTCCACCAGGCAGCCGACCGCCGCGAGGTCGCCTGCCTTGACTTTCGAGACCTCCCCGCCGACCTGGACCACCCGGCCCACGATCTCGTGGCCGGGCACCATCGGGTAGACGGTCCCTTCCCACTCGCTGCGAACGGTGTGCAGGTCGGAATGGCAGACACCGCAATAGAGGATTTCGATCTGAACGTCCTTCGGACCCGGATCGCGGCGCTCGAAGCTCCACGGAGCGAGCGGGGTCGTGGCGGACTGGGCGGCATATCCTTGGGTTTTGATCATGGGGCCCTCCCTCCCGGGGGTGAAACGTTACCCTGTTACGTATAGCACAGAGGCTCCCTATCCCGCTGCCACCGCCGTGAGCCGGGGGCTGGCCGGAGCGGCGGGCCGGCGCTCGCCGATCTGCTGGCGCCACATGGCGTAGTAAAGGCCCTTCTGCTCCAGGAGCTCTGAGTGGCGGCCGGACTCGACAATCCGGCCGCGCTCCAGGACGTGGATGTGGTCCGCGTGGAGCACGGTCGAAAGCCGGTGCGCGATGAGGATCGTGATCCCGTCCTGGCTCTCGGCCACCTCGCGGATCGTGGCGGTGATCTCCTCTTCAGTGAGCGAATCGAGCGACGAGGTCGCCTCGTCGAACACCAGGAGGCGCGGCCGGCGCAACAGCGCCCGCGCGATCGACAGCCGCTGCCTCTCGCCGCCCGAAACCTTGACGCCCCCTTCTCCGATCACCGTGTCGAGGCCGCGGTCCGCGCGCGCGAGCAGGCTGTCGCAGGCCGCCTTGTGGAGCGCCTCCAGGCACTCGGCATCGGTGGCTTCCGGATTCACGAACAGCAGGTTTTCGCGGATCGACCCTGAAAAGAGCTGCGTGTCCTGGGTCACGAAGCCGAGTTGGGCGCGCAGCTCGTCCAGATCGAGGTCCGTGCCAAGCTTGCCGTTGTAGAGCACGCGTCCGCTCTGGGGCGGATAGAGGCCCACGAGGAGCTTCACGAGCGTTGTCTTGCCGGAGCCCGACGGGCCCACGAAGGCGATCGTCTCGCCGCGCCGGGCCGCGAAGGAGATTCCGGTCAGCGCTGGGGCCGCGGCGGTCTGGTGGGTGAAGCCCACGTCCTCGAACGCCACGGAATCGAGCTTTCCCAGGGGGACCGGGCTCGCCGGCTTTTTTTCCGGAGGGATGGCCAGGATCGAGTGGAAGTTGTCGAGCGACGCCTCGGTCTCGCGGTAGGTGTTGATCACCGTCCCCAGCTCCTGGAGCGGTCCGAAGATGAAAAACGAATAGATGAACAGCGAGAAGAACTGCCCCACCGTGATCTTCTGCGCGAAGATCAGATACAGCATCAGGAACAGGATGGACGTGCGCAGGGCGTTCACCATCGTGCCCTGGATGAAGGCGAGGAGGCGCAGCGACCGCACCTTGCGCAGCTCTAGGCCCAGGATCTTGCCGGTGATCGAATTGAGCCGGCCGATCTCCTGCCGGGCGAGCCCCAGGCTCTTGACGAGCTCGATATTGCGCAGCGACTCGGTCGTCGAGCCGGCGAGCGACGTGGTCTCGGCCACGATCTCCTTCTGGATTTTCTTGATCCGCTTCGAGAGCACGGAGCTCAAAAGTCCCAGGAGCGGCACGGTCAGGAAGAAGACCGGCGCGATGATCCAGTGCACGCTGAAGGCGTAGATCATCACGAAGATCACGCCGACAAGCGTCGTAAAGAGGGTATTGACCGTGATCGCGATCAGCTTTTCGACGTCGGCGCGCACCTTCTGGAGCTTCCCCAGCGTCTCGCCGCTCCTCTGGTCCTCGAACATCGCGTAGGGGAGCTCCAACGAGTGGCGGACGCCGTCCGAGTAGAGGTCCGCCCCCACCCGCTGGGTGATGACGTTGACGAAATAATCCTGGAAGTTCTTGGCCACCCGCGACACGAACGCCACGCCCACCGCCGCGGCGAGCAGCAGGCTCACGCCGCGGAAGAACTCCCCGGTGGTGTACTCGCGATACCGGGTCGCGTACTCGTCGATGACGTGGCGGAAGATGAGCGGGTCCAGAAGCGAGAAGACCTGGTTCACCGCCGCGAGCCCCAGGGCCAGGGCCACGAGCTTCCAATAGCGGCGCAGGTAGGAGTAGAGGAGTTGCATGGGGCTATCCTATGCCACTCCCCCCGGCGGGGCGGCGGCCGCTCCCGAGCCGGCCTGCCTCTTCTTTTTTGCATCTTGACGTGTCCCCTCGTCCTCTTCCGTGCTATACAAGCAGTCACGGGTTTCTGAGAGGAGGGACTTGTGTCGGACATCCACGCCACGATCGAGCGGCAGGGCCAGGACCTGGAGCAGAAGCACAGGGCTGCCACGAGGGACTTCCGCGAGCTTCTGAAGTCGTCGCAGGAAGCCCGCCTGACGAAGATCCGGCGCTCTCTCGACCGCTTCCGCGGCGTCACTCTCGCCCGGATGCTGCTGGACGAGGCCCGGAAGAACGTTCCGGCGAAGCCTCTCGCCGCCCAGGAGCTGGCCGAAACGGCAACCGCCGTGCTACTGCGCACCCCCGAAACCTCGGGAATCAACGACCTGATGGCCTGGGCCGCAGCTCTCAGGGGAAACGCGCTGCGGGCCCTGGGGCAGCTTCCGGAAGCCGAAAAGCTGATTCGGGGAGCCCGCTTCATTCTCCGGCAGAGAGGGGGGACCGATCCCTTCGTCTACGCCGAAGTGGACTGGTCGGAGGCAGCTCTTCGCCAGGACCAGCGCCGGTTCGACGAGGCCGAAGGCCTGCTCACCCGGGCGGCGGCCCTGTTCCTCGGCGCCCGGAAAGGCGTCATCGGCCAAGCGGCCGGCTATGACGCGGCCATGGTCTCTCTCGACCTGGCCCTGCTCTATGCAAAGCAGGGAAAAACCACGGAGCTCCGGGAGCTCGCGGCCGAAATCCACACGATCTTTTCGGCGGAAGACGTCCACCGCGAAGTCCTGGCCGCGCTCGTCTTCTTTGAGGAGGCCGTCCGCCAGGATCAGGCCACGGTCGAGGTCATCGAGGACGTTTCGGCGTTTCTCAAGAGAGCCCGGTCCAACCCCGCGCTCCGCTTCCAGAAGCGGTAGGGTCATGGAAATTTGTCCTTCCGGGAAGGATAAATCTGGTTTAATCTGTCCTTCGTGGAAGGACAGATGGGCCTGGGTGACCTCATCGACGCTCTGATCGCGGATTTTGCGGAGCGGGAGCTGCCGCGGGTGACCCCGCGTGCCCTGACTCTTCCGGGGCTACCCGGCAAGGCCGACGTGGTCGTGGGGATGCGGCGGTCTGGCAAGACGTACTTCCTCTACCAGCAGATCCAGGAGCGGCTGGCCAGCGGGATCGATCGGGGACGGATCCTCTACCTCAACTTCGAGGACGAGAGGCTTCTTCCTCTCACGGCGTCGGACCTGTCGCGCATTCCCGAGGCGTTCTACCGGCGGTTTCCCTCCAGCCGGGAGCAGCTCTGCTGGTTTTTCTTCGACGAGATCCAGAACGTGCCGGGCTGGGAGACCTTCGTCCGCCGGCTCCTCGACACGGAGAAGGTCGAGCTGGTCCTGACCGGCTCCTCGGCCAAGCTGCTCAGCCGCGAGATCGCCTCCAGCCTGCGCGGACGGAGCCTGTCCACGGAGATCCTGCCGTTCAGCTTCGCGGAGTCGTTGCGCCACGCCGGCGTGCCGCTGCCCGAGGTCTGGCCGCCCGGGGCGAGGGCGCGCTCGCTTCTGGAGCATCGGCTGGAAGGGTATCTGGAGACTGGGGGCTTCCCCGAGGTCCAGTCCATCCCCAAGGATCTGCGGCTTCGCGTGCTGCAGGAGTACATCGACGTGGTGATCTTCCGGGACGTCGTCGAGCGCCACGGAGTGGACAACCTGCCGGCCCTGCGCTACCTCGAAAAGAGTCTGCTGGCGAGCCCGGCGGGCCGATTCAGCGTGAGCAAGCTGTTCAACGATCTCAAATCCCAGGGCCTGAGGGTGGGCAAGGACACGCTGTACGAATATCTCGCCCACCTGGAGGACAGCTTTCTGCTCTTTACGATGCCGATTGCCTCGGCCTCGGCCCGGGTCCGGCAGGTCAATCCCCGCAAGTGCTATCCGGTCGATCCGGCCCTTTCGTCGGCCGTCTCCTTTCGCGCCTCCCGGGATCTGGGACACCTGCTGGAGACCGCGGTCTACCTGGAGCTGAGGCGCCGGGGGCGCAGGCTGGCCTACGTCACGACCCGCTCGGGCTATGAGGTGGATTTCCTGGCGGAGGATTTCGAAGGCTCCCGGGAGCTGGTTCAGGTCTGTGCGGATCTGGACAGCCCGGAGACGCGGGAGCGGGAGCTCCGGGCTCTGGCAGAAGGGATCGAAGAGATCTCCTGCGACCGGGCTACCGTGGTCACGCTACGGGAAGAAAATACTTTCCAGACCGGCGGCCGGCCTGTCCGGATCATCCCGGCGTGGCGCTGGCTGCTGGAGCCCGAGGTCCCGGGCCCCGGGAAGTAGTTGGCGGAGCCCAAAGGGCTCTTGTCGCGCCGCCGTGTCTCGTTTTCAGCTCCTGCCCGCACCGCGCTTCATAGAGGGCGAACTTTCGCTCTCCATTCTCCTCTCTTAGAGTTGCTCTCTACTTCGCGTCGTTTCCAGAGGCGGCCCTCGGGGTGCCGCCGATGCTGTCCTTCACATCCCCGTTTTTGCGGGGAAACACAAGGAGGAGTTGGCGATGGAGCACGGGAAGAAGTCGTTGTGCGGGAGGGTGGGCCTGTTGGCCGTCCTCCTGGGACTGGCGGTGGCGAGCGGCGCCTGGGCCCTGGAGCCCAAGGACTCGCCGTCCTATCTGGATCAGAAGGAATTCTGGAAGCCTGAGCTGTACATCAGCTCCTCCCAGGAGCCGGTGGAGAAGATCCTGGTCCGCCTTCCCAACCAGGCGGCCTGGAAAGGCTATCTGGAGAGGGCTACGGAGAAAGCGGCCGCCGGGGAGGCGGTCCTGCCGCGCGCCTTCATCGATCCACGGTCCGGAGCCGCGACCAGCCTGATGGGGGCGTTCCCCCTGATCCCCGGCAAAGGCGTCGGCAACCGCCTTACGATCGAGGAAGTGAACGCCCGCCTGGGCCGTCCCCTCCATGAGAAGGCGGGAGCCCAGACGGTGATCGACGCCGTGCTGGCCTTCGTCCGCGACAACTCGGGCCTCCTGGGCATCGACCTGGAGCAACTCGGAGGCATCCGCGCGGTCGACGTCTCTCCCGAGCTGTGGCAGGTGCGCATCCCCCAGACCTACCGGGGAGTCCCGGTCCGCTACGGGCATCTGGTCGCTTCGATCAACAATGGCAACCTGGTGGTGATCGGCACCGAGACCTGGGGCAATGTCCGGGGCGTGAGCACCAATCCGAAGATCACCAGCACGGAGGCCGTGACCGCAGGCTTCACCTATGCGGGGGGAGCTTCGGCCATGGACGAGATGGTGCGCCAGCCGGCCCTGGAGATCATCCCCGTGGCTCCGCAGAAGCATCAGAAGGCCAACGTCTTCGTGGGGCCGGTGGGGGAGGGCTACGCGCACAGGCTGGCCTGGACGTTCGTGTTCCGCCGCCTGCCGGACGACGCGATGTGGGAAGTGATCGTCGACGCCCAGACCGGCGAGGTGCTCGCTTTCCAGGACACCAACCACTACGTCAATCACCAGATCACGGGCGGCGTCTATCCCGTCACCGCGACGGAGATCTGCCCCACTCCGGGCACCTGCGGCCTTTTGCAGAGCGGCTGGCCGATGCCGTTTGCGGACACCGGCCTGGCCTCCCCGAACAACTTCACCAACAGCGCCGGGATTTTCGATTGGACGAGCGGCACGGTGACCACGACGCTGACCGGCCGGTACGTCGACATCGTCGACTCCTGCGGGGCGGTCAACAACACCTCGGCGGTCGGTTCGCTCGGCCTGGGCGGCGTCAACGCCCAGCACGACTGCACCACGGCCGGCGGATCGGCCGGCAACACGTCCGCCTCGCGCACGGCGTTCTATGAAGTCAACAAGATCATGGAAATGGCGCGCGGCTGGCTGCCGACGAATACCTGGCTGCAGAACCGGCTGACCACGAACGTCAACATCAACCTGACCTGCAACGGGTTCTGGAACGGCTCTTCGATCAATTTCTATCGCTCCGGCGGCGGCTGCCGGAACACCGGCGAGCTCGCGGGCGTGTTCGATCACGAGTGGGGCCACGGCATGGACGACAACGATGCCGGCGGCGCGCTCTCGAGCTCGAGCGAGGCCTACGCCGACATCGCGGCGATCTACCGCCTGCAGGAGTCCTGCATCGGCCACGGCTTCTTCGCGACGACCAATAAAGGCTGCGGCATGACCGCGGACGGCACGGGCTTCAACCAGAACGAGGCGCAGCAGGGCGCCGCCCACTGCGACCTCAACTGCTCGGGCGTGCGCGACGCCGACTGGAACCGGCACGCGGGCCAGACGCCCGACACGGCGCTCGGCTTCGTCTGCACCTCCTGTCTCACTGGCAGCGGCCCCTGCGGACGCCAGGTGCACTGCGCCGCGGCCCCGTCGCGGCAGGCCGCGTGGGACTTCGCGGCGCGCGACCTGCAGTCCGCTCCGTTCAATCTGGACAGCCAGACCGCGTTCATCGTCGCCAACCGGGTCTTCTATCTGGGCAGCGGCAGCATCGGGTCGTGGCACGCCTGTACCTGCGGCTCCTCTTCGAGCGGCTGCGGCTCGACCAACGGCTACATCCAGTGGCTGACGGCGGACGACGACAACGGCAACCTGAACGACGGCACACCCCACATGACGGCGATCTTCAACGCCTTCAACCGGCACGGCATCGCCTGCGCGACGCCGACGCCGGTCAACAGCGGCTGCAGCGGCGGCCCGACCGGCGCGGCCACGTTGACGGGCACGGGCGGCAACTACCAGAGCTCGCTGTCGTGGAATTCGGTGGCGGGCGCCACCCGCTACTGGGTGTTCCGCTCCGAGGGGCACGCCGGCTGCAACTTCGGCAAGACCAAGATCGCCGAGGTGACCGGCACCTCCTACGTCGACACCCAGGTGGCCAACGGCCGCAGCTACTCCTACAACGTGGTGGCCGTGGGCTCGAACGCCGCCTGCTTCGGGCCGGTCAGCAACTGCCTGACCGTGACCCCGGCGGCTTCGACGACGCCCGACTTCTCGGTCGCCTGCAGCCCGTCGGGCCTGTCCGTAGGCCAAGGCGGCAACGGAACGAGCACCTGCACGGTGTCGTCGCAAAATGGTTTCAACAGCGCCGTCAACCTGTCGTGCACGGGCCTGCCGGCCGGCGCCTCGTGCGGCTTCTCGGCCAACCCGGTGACGCCGCCCGCGAACGGCAGCGCCAACAGCACGCTGACCGTGACCGTAGCCGGCTCTCAGGCGACCGGCACCTTCCCCTTCCAGGTCCAGGGCGTGAGCGGCGCGCTCACGCGCAACGCCAGCCTGTCCTTGACGGTGACGCCTCCGGCGCCGACGAACGTCTTCTTCGACAACTTCGAGACGGACCAGGGGTGGACCCGCAACGCGGGCGGCACGGATACGGCGACCACGGGCCTGTGGGAGCGGGCTGATCCCGCAACCACCACCTCCAGCGGCACCAAGCAGCTCGGCACCGCGTTTTCCGGCACCAACGACCTGGTCACCGGCCCGCTGGCTGGCGCCGGGGCCGGCGATCACGACATCGACGGTGGCGTGACGACGATCCGCTCGCCCGCCATCGCGCTGCCGGCGACGGGCACGCTCACCTTGTCGTTCGCCTACTACCTGGCGCACGGCACCAACTCCTCGACCGCCGACTTCCTGCGGGTCCGGGTCGTCGGCACGACCACGTCGCTGGTGCTCGAAGAGCTGGGTGCGGCCAATAACGACGACGCGGTGTGGGCGACCACCTCGATCAACGTCAGCGCCTTCGCCGGCCAGACGGTCCGCATCCTGATCGAGGCGGCGGACGCGTCCACGGCGAGCCTCGTGGAGGCCGCGGTCGACGATGTGAGGATTACTCAGCAGTAGGCTCTGCTCTGCCGCGGGGCACCGGCCGGCGCCCCGCGGCAGGTTTCTCTCAGTCCGGCGCTCCCTTCCTCCCTCCGACCGTTCCCACGTCCACCATCGCGTCATCCACCATCATCACGAACGGCCGCGGCTCGATGCTCAAGCCGCCTTCGCCATCGTGACGGATCACCTGGACGGTTCCCATTCCGTAGCCCATGGGGCCGCGGCGGTAGTAGTGCACGCGGAGGCGGTAGGGCGCGGCGTTCGCTTTTTCCGGGGTACGGATCGCAAAGCATTCCGGGCCGTAGCCCGTGGTCACGTCCGCGTAGAGCTCGCCGCCGGAAGGCAAGGTTTTCTGCGAGTAGTAGGCGTGCGCGCCCTGGCGGTCGTAGACGTGGAGGTCCACGTCGTTGGCGTCGGTCTCCCAGGAGAGGACGAAGCGCAGGGAGGGCCCGGTTTCGAAGCTCGCGCCGCGGGCGTCGAGACGGCTGCGGATCTCCTCGCGCCGGGCCGGCTCGGCTTTCTGCCAGGCCGCCGCGAGCAGGCCCAGGTCTTCCCGGAGCACCCGGTCCGCGCCGGCGAAACGGCCGCCCGGATAGCTCTGCGCCATCCCCTGGTCGAGCGCGTCGAAGGCTTCCTCATGGCGGCCGGCGCGCAGCAGGGCCCAGGCGAGGAGGCGGTGGCCCGAGAGGTGGTCCGGCCGGTCGAGAACCGCCTTCTGATAGGTGTCGATCGCGAGATCGAGCCCCGCGTCCCCTAGCCGTTCGAGACGCTCGCCGGCCAGCCGCCGCAGGTCGACGCGACCCGGGAAGAGATCGATCAGCGAGCCGTAGGCGCGCGCGGCCGCGGCCGTCTCTCCGGCGGCCTCCCACGCTTCGCCCAGGGCCAGCAGGGCCAACACGTCGCCCGGCGCCTCGGCGATCCAGGCTTCGGCCAGGGCGCGGGCCTCTGCGATGCGGCCGGCAGCCAGGTGCTCCATCACCTCGGCGAAACGGCCGCTGTACGGCGAGGCTTTCTTTTCCTTCTCCGCGAGCTCTACGCGGGGCCGCTCCGGTCTCGGTTCCGGAGAGGGGGCTACACGGAGCGGGGCGTCGGATCTGTCCTCGGGCACCTCGACCGGCTGGGCCGGTGCCGCCATCCGCGGGGCCGGAGGCGGCGGGGGAGCGGGAGGCGGAGGAATCGGCGCCGTGCCCACCATGCCGCCGGCAACCCCGCCGGGAACTCCGCCCACGACTCCGCCGACCACTCCGCCCTCCACGCCTCCTTCGACACCGCCTTCCACGCCTTCCTCCAGCGCGGCTTCGGGCTCTTCCGCCGGCTCAGACCTCGCGTCATCGCCCTGGGCCTCGAGGGCGTCGAGCTCCTCGTCGGACAGCTCCGCCTTCTGCGTCTCCACCTCCGGGAGCCGCGGAACCTGCGTGCGGGCGAGCACTTCGAGCCCGCCGGCGCCCACGGTGAGGATATCGGCCAACGCCCGCCGGTCGAGGCCGAAGCGCGCGTAGTCGTTTTCGGTCTCGAGCACGAGGAGCGCGGTGTAGGGGGAGAGCACCCGGTGCTTCACGCTTAGCTCGGTGATCTGGAGCGTGAGCGCCCGGCGCAGGTCGTCGTCTCCCGAAAGGGCCGCGTCGCGCAGGTGGACCATCCGATCGATGCGCGCCTGGACCCAGGCCCGTTCGAGGAGCGGCCGCTCGATCCCCGCGATCTCGCCCACGGTCGCCGCCCGGCCGTCGAGCGTGAGGCGCAGGGGCCGGCTTGCCGGCACGTCCGCGTAGACGAGCGCCTCGTCGCCCGGCTGCAGGCCGTCGAGCGTCTCGGGCCAGACCCAGGCCGCCCCGTCCACCGCGACCCGGATGCCGGAGTGGCAGGCGAGGGTCAGGCGGCGGGCGATCTCCGCCAGGGGAGCGTCGCCGTCGATGCGCTGGCCGTCGTGCGCAAGATTGCCGGTCGTCAGCTCCCGGAGCACCGCCTCATCCCGCAGCCCGCCCACGGCGAGCACGTCGAGCCGCTCCACGCCCTGATTTCCCAGGGCGTGCACCGCCGCCTTGAGCGCAGGCGTTTCCGTGTCGCCGGCCGTGGCCACGCCGTCCGTGATGAGCAGCACGCGGGGATACTTCCCGCCGCCTTTGGCCAGCCGGCCACCGAGCCATTCGAGCGCCTTTTCGAGGTTCGAGGCCCCGAGCGGCCGGCGGGAGCCCAGGCGCTCGACCTCGGCCTTCCCGAAGCCGCGGGCCTCGCCTTCGAAGACCGGCACGACCTCCTGATCGAAGGCGGCCACCGCCAGAGGCGTCCTCTCGCCGGCTCCATCGCGCAATCCGGCCACCAACTCCGCCAGCCGCCGCACCTGGGTCTTGTAGCCCAGGGCGCGCGACGCGCTCGAATCGACCAGCACGTAGAGACCGGAGATCTCCTGCGGCACGGCTTCGACGGGGGCCAAGATCCGCACGACCGAAAGGTTTTCGTGGCGCAGCCCGGCGCGGTTTCCCACGCGGTCCTGGGCGATCTCGAAATCGCGGTCCGGGGTCCAGCCCGTCTTGTGGAGCTCGACCACGCGGCGGTCCTTGACCTCGCCGCCTA
>DATEIO010000040.1:0-7675 GCA_035278895.1 Thermoanaerobaculia bacterium
TACGGCGGCGGCGGCGGCCGGGGCGGCGGTGGTGGCTACGGCGGCGGCGGCGGCCGCCGGTACTAGCTCGCCTCTGCGGAACGGGGGGTGTCTCACCCCCCGCCCCGACACTTCACGCTGAAAGGGATACGACTTGGCCAAGCCCAATTACGGTTTCGAAAAGCGGCAGAAAGACCTCGCCCGCAAAAAGAAGCAAGAGGAAAAGCGGCAGCGCAAGGCGGAGCGGAAAAACACCGAGACGACGGGCGATCCCGAACCGTCCGGTGATGCCGGCCCCGGCGAGACCGCCCCGCGCGAGTGATTCCAGGCGAGCTGCCCGCCCTGGTTCTGCAGGGGCGCCCCCGAGTGGGCGCCCTGCTCCCTCCATGACCTCCAGCCCTGAAGAGATCGTCGCCGCGACCAAGAGCTGGCTCGAAAAGGCCGTGATCGGCCTCGACCTGTGCCCGTTCGCGCGGGCCGTCCACGTCCGCAACCAGATCCGGTACGTGGTGAGCGAGGCGGAGACGCCCGAGGAGCTGCTGGCCGACCTCTTCAGAGAGCTCCAGGCGCTGGCGGCGGCCGATCCCGAAGAGGTCGACACGACGCTCCTCATCCACCCCCGGGTGCTCGAAGATTTTTTGGATTACAACGATTTTCTGGGCGTCGCCGAAGCGGCCGTCGAAGAGTTGGGGCTCTCGGGCGTCCTTCAGGTGGCGAGCTTCCATCCGCGCTATCAGTTCGCCGGCACGGAGCCGGACGACGTCGAGAACTACACCAACCGGTCGCCCTACCCCATCCTCCACCTGCTGCGCGAGGAGAGCGTCGAGCGCGCCGTGGAGGCGTTCCCGGAGACCGAGCGGATCTACGAGAAGAACATCGAGACGATGCGCCGCCTGGGACACGAGGGCTGGAACCGCTTGCGGGCCGGAGAGCCGGACGGGGAATGACCCGGGTCCTGAACCGGTCGAGGAGCTGCTCGACCGGTTCGTCCTGTCGTCACTTCAGAGCGGACGCCCTACTCGGGCCCGCCCGTCCCGCCGGTGACCGGGGGCGGCGCGGGACTCTTCACGCGGAGGGCCGGGTCTCCCAGGAGGTTGTAGAGGTCCAGCACCTCGGGCAGGCCGCCGGAGGCGGCGTAGGCTTCGAGCGAGCGGCGGATGGCTTCTCCCACCCGCTCCCCGCCCGGCCGCACCAGCTCGAGGTAGAAGCGCTCGCCCAGGGCGCGCGATTCGTTGCTGAACGAGAGCCCGGAGGGCGCCCAGACCGCCGCGGCGCCGCCTCCCGCCTTCCTGACCAGGTCCGCGCCCAGCGGCGGGAAGTAGGGCAGCTCGAAGCGGTTGATGATGCAGGTGAGCGCCGTCATCACCGGCAGGCGGCTGCCGTTGCCGAGCCCCGCCACGTCCGTGGCCTGGAGCAGGCCCTCGGCCGCCAAACGGTCCAGGGCGCCGTGGCCGACGTAGCCGAAGAGGCCCACGCCATCGTTCAGGCGGGAGACCAGCTCGGAGCGCAGCGCCTCGGCCGAGCCGCCGGTGTATTCGAGCGACGTGATCGTGTAACCCTCGGGCAGCACGGCGGCCAGCTCGTCGCCCTCGGCGTGGAAATCGACCCCGTCCTCGGCATTGTCCGTCACCACGAGGGCCCGCCCGCTCCAGTCGGCCGGCGCCGCCGCTTCGTAGGCCACGATCTTCTGCACGTAAGCGGAGAGCTCCGCGGCGGTGCGGACCGGCAGCCGTCCCACGGCCATCTCGGGGACGCCGTCTCCGCCCGTCACGTCGCCGAAGCGGTTGTCCGCCGCGAAGAGGCCGTTCGAGGTGGAGACCAGGAGCGGCGGCAGGAGGTTGCCGCCGAAGCCCAGGTTGTCTCTGTAGTCGAAGGTCCCCGCTCCGGCCAGGACGACGAAGCGCGGGGCCGGCGACCAGCGCTGCCGGGCGTAGGCGAGGAAGTCGCGGATCGCCTTGGGCGAGGCCAGGCCGGCGTTGAACTCGTCGTAGACGTCCTCGACGTCCACCACGACCGGAAGGAGGCCCTGGCGCTGGCGCAACGTCGCGAGCTCGCGGGCCGGGGCCAGGAGGTCGTTGGCCGTAATCACCAGGTAGTCGGCACCCTGCCGCGCCTGGAGCGAGGAGAAGGCGTCGCCCCGGAGGCTGCTCGGGGACCGCCAGCCGGCCGGCGAGACCGCCAGGTAGCGGGCGCTCGCCGCGGCGGGCGTAAAGGTGGCCCGGTAGTCGCCCGCCGTGCCGTCCAGGGCCACGCCTGCGAGGAGCCGCGGCGCCTTCGGGTCGGTCACGTCCAGCACGGCGATCCGGCTGTCCGCGAATCCGGCCACGGTCACGGCGGCGTTGCCGTCCCCGCGCAGGGCGAGGGCGTCCCCAGCAGCACGGTAGGTCCGCGGGTAGGTGAGGTCAAAGCCGTCGACGTAGAAGATGCTGTAGGGCACCCCGGAGTCGAGCACGGCCTCGACCTCGACGGCGTTCTCGCCCGCGACGAGGAGCGACGGGCTCAAATCCACCTCGAAGGAGGTCTCGGTGAGGCCGCTCCACCGGGTCTCCCCCACCTCGGTGCCGTTCACGCGGACGATCGCGTGGTGCTCGTCCGCCACGTTGGTCGACGTGGCGCCGTGGAGGGTCACCTTCAGGCGGGCCGTGCCGCCCGTGCCGGAGAGGTCCGGCGCCTGGACCGGGAAGGTCCGCTTGCCATCCGACGCGCCGCCGGCGTTCACGTAGTCCCAGAACCACCAGTCGGTGTCCGGATTGGTGGTCACGACCGTGGCCGCCAGGCGGTCGGCTTCGGCGTGCACCGTGTCGAGGAACGAGAGACCGGGCGCAGGCGACGGAGAGCTGCCCGGGAGCGCGGCCATCTGGAGGCCGCGGGTTCCGGCGGTCAGCCGGTAGACGTTCTCCCGCGTGTAGAGGCTGTCGAGACCGATGGGCGCCTGGCCGTAGAAGAGCACGCCGGTGCCTCCGGCGGCGAAGGTCCAGGCGACCTCCTGGCCGCGGTTCGTGATGGAGATCTGCCCCTTCTCCATCACCTTAGCGAGCTTTTCGGGTTTCAAGTCGAGGATCGCGGCGAGATCCTCCGTGCGCACGAGGTAGAGCCCGTCGGCATCGACGCCGATCCGGATCGCCTCGGCCTTGCGCAGAGGCCCTTGGCCGTTGGCCTTCTCGGCCGCCGCGCGCGCGGGCATCGGTCGCGGCTGGCTGCTGAAGGGAAGGTCGTCCTCCACCGCTTCCTTGGCCCACGTCTCCGGCGCCACGCGGACCCGGAACGGGCCGTGGCGCCGCCGCTCGCCCGAGGCCTCGACCTCGACCAGGAGATAGCGCTGCGGCGCCGCGGGGTCGGCTCCGGAATCGACGAAGCGGTAGCGGCTCCCCTGCGGGGCTTCCAGGCGGGCGGTCAGGAGCTGGCGGTTCACCTGTTCGTACTTCTTCTGCTCGGGCGACCAACGGTAGAGGTCGAACCCGACGGTGCCCACCTCGGACACGGTCTCCCAGGAGACGGCGACGCCGCCCGGGCCGGCCTGGGCGGTGAGCCCCGAGACCACGGCGGCCGTGATCACGTCTTCCGTGGCCGCGAGCCCGCACAGGGGGCCCTGGAGATAGGTCGCCCGCGTCTGCGTGGTGTTGGCGGTCTCGTCCACGTACTGGGCCTGCGTGCCGTTCGAGGTCGGGATCCCGGTCACCGGGACGCGCTGGCCGTTGGACGTGGGGGTGACGTTGACGCGATAGGAGATGAGGGCCGTGGCCCCGGCCGCGACCGTGCCCGGATTCCAGGTGACGTTGCCGGTACCGCCCACGGACGGCTGGCTCACGATCGTTCCCTGGCTCACCTGCGCGCCGCCGCCGTAGGTCACCGCGACGGCTGGAACGTTCGACGTCACGATGTTGCTCGGGGTCGAGAAGGTGATCGACTGGCTCGACGGGTTGACGACGCGCACGGTCACGGTAAAGCAGGAGGTCTGCCCGGTGTTCGGCGGGTTGGGGCCGGAGCTGACGCCGGTGCAGGTATGGCGCAGAAGCTGCTCCAGGTACGGCTTCGGAGGAGCCGCCCCGGCGTCGGTGGGCAGGTAGATCCGGAAGGAGTTCGTCTGCGGCTGGGCCGTCGGGGCCCCGTTGGCTGCCGAGGAGTTTCCCAGCCAGATGACGCCGTAGTTGCCCTGGCTCCCCGGGTTGTAGCCGGTGATCGAGACCTCGGACTCCCAGATGCCATAGTCGACCGCGTCCGAGTCCGAGGCCCAACCGGTCATGACCGAGTTCTTCCATTGATCGTTTTGCGCCGGGGTGATCGTCCGTGTAAAGGCGTTCGTGCGACTGTGGTAGACGATCGAGCCGGTCGAGCCGGCGTCCGAGTCCCAGTCGAAGTCGTTGTTGTCGGCCACGCACCCCGAGGTGATATAGGGGTAATGAGTGTAATTCCGGGTGAGCGAGGGGCTGTTGGTGCCGTAGCCCATGAAAGAGTGGGCGTAGACGGGGATCTCCGTGCCCCCGGAGGTCGAGTCGCCGTCATGCGCGCGCAGACCAAAGGCGTTGATGTCATCGCCCGTGGTGACTGCGGAGGACTGGTCCACCCGCAGCTCCCAGTGGCCCGCCACCGGATGGGCCGCGATATTGACGTTGTCGAAGTAGACCTGGTCCGCGCTGCCCAGAGTCGCCGAAGTGCGGAAACGGATCCGGGTGTTGGTCGCAATGTAGGCGGAGATATCGTAGGAAACGAGGGTGTAGGAAGCGTCCGTCCCAGGTCCTGCGAAGCGGGCTACCTCCGTCCACGACCCGCCACCGTTATTCGAGGCATCGATCGCGACAAAGTCGTTGGCGTCGTCGAGAGCGTTACGCCGATAGGAGAAGCTGAGCGTCGCGGAACCGACCCAGCTCGGCAGGTTGGCTTCCCGCTGGATGTTTCGGTTGGTGTCCTGCAAGCGGAGCCGGAAGTTGCCTGCAACGCTTGGATCGGCGACGACCTGGATGCCGCCGCCGGACACACCGCCACCCCCGCCACCGCCATCACCGGTCTCGGTCCAGCTCGTGGACCAGCTCGTCGTGCCGTTGTTGTTGTTGTAGGCGGCGGCGTTGAACTCGTCCCGGAAGGTCACATTGCCACTGAAGAAGTTGAGCCAGGCGTTATTGCCTCCGGCGGGAAGAGTCGCGCTCCCCGTAGTGAATTGGGGAGTGACCGCCGTACCGTCGGGAAGGCGGAGAGAGTAGTTGACGCTAGTGTTGTACGCGGTTCGCTCGCGGTCCCGGTTACCCGTCGCATCGCCAGCACCTCCGGCTCCGATGTCCGCGTCGAAGATATCGATGTCCAGACGCGAGAGGCTGGGCGGCACCTCGATGAAGAAGGAGTAGTAGGTGTTGCGCCCCGCCCCATCGGTGGTGGAGATGTAATCGCCCTGCTCGGTGGTGGCCCCGCGTCCTTGCACGATCAGCAGGGCAGAGTCCCCCGTTGAGGCGGCAAAGGCCGGCCACGGCAGAAGCAGAGCCGCCAGAAAGACAAGCCCCCAGCCCTGGATACGAACCTTCGGAGAGGCCACGGCAACGCGGGAAAGAACGGATTCCATCTCAACCCTCCTCTTCCGCCCACCGGTACCTATAAACACCCTCTAAGCCGGCCCCGGCCTGGAGCTGTGCGTCCAAGTCTGACTTCTCTCGCTGAGCTGCTGGCGAGCGGTTGTAGGATTATCCGTTCTCCCGTGCGATCCGTCAAACCGCGAAGTTCAATGCTGGACGGGCCGGAACGGCACGGTCCAGGCATAGCTCACGACGCTCTGCCGCTTGATCGACGTGGCAATGAGCAGGTCGAGGGCCTCGCTCAGCCGGTCCGGGCTCTCGGCCGGCGCCTCTCCGGGCGTGGCTTCCGCGTCCTCGCGGCGCGCCTGCCCGATCGAATCGGAGAACCAGCGTTGGGCCTCCCGCTGCTCGGACTGCGAGAAGGGGATGACGCTCACGCGGACCTTCACGTCCCAGCTTCCCCCCGGATCGAGACCCGCCGTGGAGAGCGCCGCGATCTCCAGCCTGCGCCACCACTCCTCCAGGCGCTCGAACGAGGGGAGGCTCTCCCGGCGGCCGCGGCCCGTGGCGTCGGTGCGGGTGACCAGGAAGACCTCGTCCCACAGCTCGTAGCGGACGTCGACCTTGCCGCCGCCTCGGGCCTTGCCTCCCCGCCCGTCCGAGGCGGTCACTTCGAGGACCAGGCTGGTCGTCAGGCCGGTCGAGAGGTGGGGCTTGACCGACGGCTCGGCCAGGAGACCCGGCAGAGCGCTCACCACGAGCAGGCGGTCTTTGCCGAGAGCCACGGCCGGACGGCTGGCAGCCCGGAGGGCCGGCGCCGCCAGGCCCAGGGCCAGAAACAGCGCGAGACCTGCGAGCCGGGCTCTCATAAGCTCAACCCGTCCCCGGAGAATTCCGTGTAGCTCAGGCTCGCCCGGATCAGGCCCCAGACGCTGCGGAAGACGAGGCCGGTGTGGAAGGTCACGGCTTCGGTACGGAAGTCGGGTGCAAACGGCGTGTCCTGCTCCCGGGTCACATATGAAACTCCGGTCTCCAGCCACAGGTCGCCGATGCGGCGGCTCTTTTCGAACCCCCAGAGGCTCCAGGAGTGCACGAGCTCGGCCGACAGATCCGTGGCCTCGTATTCGAGCCCGCGCAGAAAACCCTCATCGTTTCGTGTGCGTTGATAGCCCGCGCCGGCCCCCAAGGCGATCGACTGGCGCTGAGTGAGAGGCCAGTGCTTGCGCCCCGTGACAACCACCGTGTCGACCGTGTCCTCGAGCGTGACCAAGCCGTCGATGGGAGAGAGGAAGGCAGCCTGCTCGAACCAGGAGCGCTCCACACCGGCCGTGACCCGGACGCCGCGGGAGGGGAGAAGCGGGTCGTCGGTCGTGTCGTACCGCCATTCGAGACCGGCCCGCCGGGCCTCGAAAGTGAAGCTTTCCCCTTCGAAACCCTCGATCTCCGATTCGGCCCAGGAGAGGTTCGCGCGGAGCGATTGGGTGACGGAGAGGGGGACCCCGAACGTGAACGCGGCCGCGTAGGTGTCTCCCTGGAAGTCTTCCTTGTCCACGTCGGTCGAGATCCCGAGGCTGGCGAAGCTGCCGGTGCCGAACAGGTCGTACTGGGTGTAGCCGGCCTGGAGGTCACCGCCGCGGGAGACTGTGGCAAAGGCGAGCCCCGAAGAGCCAGCGAAGAGCCGCGCTCCCAGGGTTTCCGAGTGCTCCCACTCCACCCGGTCTTCGGTGAACCGGCGCTGCTCGGAGGGGACGACCACGCCTCCCAGGTTCCCGTCGAAAAAGACGGGCTTCGTCTCTTCGACCGTGATCACGAGCTCGTACGCTCCCCGCTCGCTCCCCTTCTTCAGAGAGAAGTCCGCCTCAACCACGAACGGGAGCCGCTTGACGCGGTAGACGGCCTTGCGCAGCTCGTCCTCCGAGTAGCTCTCCCCCTCCCGGAGCAGCGATTCGGCGACGATGATGCCCCGCGCCGCCTCCCGCCCGACGCCAGAGACGGTGATCGTCTCGATCAGAAACCGCTCCGGCTCCTGCGCGGCTGCGGCCGTGGCCAGCAGGCAGAAAGCCAAGAGTAAAGAAAACCTCATCCTCGATCTCCCAGCAGAAGAAATCATGATTTTCGAGCCCCCTTTCGCTCGTTGAACGCCGTTTTCTTCGTCCTGCGAAAAAAGCGAAAGGGCAATGGGGATGCCAGGCGGC
>DATEIO010000041.1:0-10033 GCA_035278895.1 Thermoanaerobaculia bacterium
GGCATCCAGCTCGACATCTCCGGCCACCAGCTCCGCGTGCGCGGCAAGGAGATCCCCCTGACCGCCACCGAGTTCCGCCTGCTGCGCCTCCTCATGGAGCGCGGCGGCCGGGTGCAGACCCGGGGCCAGCTCCTCTCTGACGTCTGGGGCTACGCCGAGGACATCGACAGCCGCACCGTGGACACCCACATCCGCCGCCTGCGCCGGAAGCTCGGCCCCGAAGCCGACCGCATCGAGACGGTCATCGGAGTTGGCTACCGGCTCCGGCCCTGAGCCTCCCATGCCGATGCTCCTGATCGGCCTGCCGCGCAAGCTGCGGCTCGCTCCCCTATGGCCCGCCCTCGCCGCGGTGCTGACCGCGACGCCGCTCCTCTGGGTCCTCCTGCCGGGTCTCTTCCAGCAGACCGCGACCGTCCAGCTCGACGGCACGCTCCACATCCTGACCCCCATCGTGCGGGAGCGGGAGGAGGCCTCGGACGCCGGTCTCCAGGAGTGGCTGCGCCGGCTCGCCGCGGACAGTGACCTCAGGATCACCCTGATCGCCCAGGACGGCACCGTGCTCGCCGACAGCTCGGTGCCCGCCTACCGGCTCCCCCAGCTCGAAAACCACGCGAACCGACCCGAGGTGCGGGCTGCCCTGTCGAAGGGGGCCGGCAGCGCGGTCCGCGAGAGCGACACGACCGGCCACACCTACGTCTACTCCGCCCGCTCCTTCACCGACTCGCGAGGGCGGATCCTCGTGCTGCGCCTAGCCGAGCCCCTGGTAGAGCTCCAGGTGCTCCGCGGCCGGCTCGCCGCGGCCATGATCCTGGCCACCGCCGTGGCCGGAATCGCCATCTTCATCACTGCGCTGTGGATCAACCGCCGGATCTTCGAGCCCTTCTACCGGCTGATCGACGGAGCCGGCGATCTCGCGAGCGGCCGGCTCTCCCGGGTCGAGGTGCCGGACGAGGAGGAGCTCGCGAACCTGGCTCACGCACTGAATCACCTGGCCGCCACGGCCGAAGCCCAGTTCGCGGCCGTGAGCCACGAGCGCGACCACCTGAAGATCATCCTCTCCAGCATGTCCGAAGGGGTGCTCGTGGTCGGAGCCGACGGCCGGGCCCTCCTGGTCAACCCCGCCTTCCGGCGCCTCTTCGACCTGACGGGGGAGGTGGCCGGCCGGCAGGTGCTCGAGATCCTCCGCCACCCCGAGCTCGCCCGGGTCGTGAGCGACACCCTGAAGCTCGGCACCGCGCAGAGCGGCGGGCTGGAGCTGCGCACCCCGGACCGGCGCACGATCCTCCTCGCGAGCGCCGCGCTTTCCGGCGGCCAGCGCGGCGCCGTGGTGGTGGCCCGCGACACGACCGAGCTCACCCGCACCGCCGACATGCGGCGGGACTTCGTGGCCAACGTCTCCCACGAGCTTAAGACCCCGCTCGCCGCCATCCGCGGCTACGCCGAGACGCTCCATGACGGCGCCTTGGAAGAGACCGCCACGGCCCGCCGCTTCCTGGAGCGCATCCTCTCCCAGTGCCGCCGCCTCCAGGCCCTCCTGGACGACCTCCTGACCCTCTCCCGCCTGGAAGGCGTGGAGCCCCCGAGAGAGCGGGAGCCGGTCGATCTTTCCGACGTCGTCCACCGCGCGGCCGAGCTCCTCGCCGCCCCCGCCCGCGAGAAGCGGGTGAAGATCGAGGTGGACGAGAAGCCGGTCCCCCCGATCCTGGGCGACGCCGATTCGCTCGAACGCCTGGTGCTGAACCTCCTGGACAACGCCATCAAGTACAACCGCCCCGAAGGCACCGTCCTCCTCCGCCTCTTCGAGACCGCCTCCGAGGTGATCCTCGAGGTGACCGACACCGGCATCGGCATCCCCCAGGACTCCCTCCCCCGCCTCTTCGAGCGCTTCTACCGGGTGGACAAAGGCCGCGCCCGCGAAGAGGGAGGCACCGGCTTGGGCCTCGCCATCGTCAAGCACGTGGCCCAGGCCCACGGCGGCCAGGTGGACGTCGAAAGCCGCGCCGGCCAGGGGACGACGTTCCGGGTGCGGTTGCCGCAGGGGTAGAATCCCCCCAAGGTGAAAGCCCATCTCCCCCCACGTTCCGGGCTCGGACGGCGAACGGATCGTCCCCAAAAGTCCCGCTTCGGCCCGCGACCGTTCTCTCTCCCCTTCGTCCAGGAGCCTGCGCCGTCCCCCGCTCCGGACCTCGAAGCCCTCCAGGATCGGGCGGAGCGGATGGGCCACCACATCTCCGATTTTCGGATCTCGACGCCCGCCCCTTCCGCGGGGAGCCCCGGACTCCAGCCTATCCAAGGGATGTTTGCGCGCAGGAGCGCAAGACTGGCCGGGAGGGAGGAGAAGAAGCCCCCCGGAGATGAAGAGACGGATTCCGAGGAAGAGGAGGACGTCGTCGAGGACGAAGGCTCCGAATACGAAGAAGAAGGAGAGACGGATAAGAAGAAGCGGGCCCGCGAGAAGGCCCGGAAGCGGCGGGAGCAGCTCCAGAGCAATAAGGTGGCCGGACGAGCCGTGGACACGAGCACTCCGACGTTCAAGCTCGGCAGCACCTCCCGGGCCGTCTCCCGGGTCGGGCGCTCGCTTCTGGAGTCGGTCTACTCCCGGAAGAACAGCCAGATCGCGACCACGACCGCAACCCTCGAAAGCGCGGAGGATTCCGTGACCCTCCCCGACGACGTCCCACCCTTCGCCCTGTTCAGCGCCCTCCAAGGGGCCGGGTCCATCAGCCCCGGGGTCCATGACATCCGGACGAGCCTGGGGACCCTGAACCGCGGCTCGGACCGGCAGCGGCAGGATTCGCGCCACCCGGGTCCCAAGAGGCTGAACTACCCCCAGGTTCGCGGCCTGGGAGCCTACGAGGAGATCTCCGAGGCGCCGGATCGCCCCTCCGAGAGGCTGCTCGAAAGCGAGGAGAGCGCGCGAGACCCGAGCTCCGGAGACGTCACCTTTGCCAAACGCCTTCTGCGCAAGCGCGGGCGGATCCGGAAAAAGAGGGAAAAGCACCCGGAGAGCGACCTGGCCGTCCAGGAGCTCATCGGCGCCAACTCTCTGGACCCGGACATCGAGAGGCTCAAGACACGCAATGCCGGAAACACGATCGATCTCTTGCGAGGTGACGACATCCACCTCGCGGCGAGCACCAGCGGGACGCCCCTCCTCGGCAGGGACTACCACCAGTCGATCTCCAGGTTGTCCGACAGGCCGGGCTCTCCCACCCGGGAGGAGGAAGCCCTCCGCCACTCCTTCCGCCTCGCCCGCGAAAGCGAGGATCTGAGCGGTCTCCGGTCTCCCACTCCCGAGGAGATCCAGGGGCACCGCGGGTTCTCCACCCCCCTGCCCACGACCTGGTCGGCGCCCCCGCCGCCCCTGGCCACCGCTCCGGCACCCTCCTCCCCCGTAGCAGACTCGAGCGGGAAGAGCCCGAAAAGGAAAAGGCGCCGGAAGAGGAAGAAGAAGAAGCAAAGGAACAGCTCCGACGGCTCCTCCTCCGAGAGCTAGCGCATTGTCCGGCCCGCCGGGGGTCCCAACACCCGGGGCTCCGTCTCCGTAAAATCTATCGAGAGCTCCTCTCTCGACAGCCTTGCGGAGAAGGTTCCGATGCTTCATTCGCCGATCCCGCCCCATGGGCCCGAGACCCCGGCGCATCCCGGCCGCTTCCTGGTGGTCTCCTTCCACGATCTGGCGCCCCACACGGAGCGTCCCTGCCGGGAGTTCCTCCTCCTCATGGAGAAGTTGGGAATCCTCCGGGTCACCGTGGGGGTCGTCTCCCCCTGGAACCGGGAGGAGACCCTGGAAGGCCGTCCGTTCTTCCTGCGCTTCCTGCGCTCGCTCTCCGAAGCCGGCCACGACGTCCGCCTCGAAGAAGAGGCCGGCTTGCCCGCCCCCACCGTAGCGTTCAACGATTGCAGCCTCTTCCGGCGCGCGGCCTCCCGGGTGGGAGCGCGCCTCCGCTTCGCCCGCAGCCGGCAGGCTCCCGTCCTCTGCATCTCGGTCCACCCCGGCGACGTCTACAACCCTTCTATCCGCCGGACGCTCCTGGACTTGGTCGGGCGCGCGCTCGCAGACCGCACGCCGGTGACCCGCGGCGAGCTCTCCGAGTTGCTTTCCAAACGTCACGGCAGCGACGGCGGATTGTCACATTCCTGAGCCAGAGTCCGCTCCGGCGCTCGCGTCTTCCTCGAAGGGGTAAGATGCGAGGTGAAACGGAGACGTGAGCCCATGGCTGAAAGAAGGCTGGATCAGGATCTCGACCGCATTCGCCAATCCCTCCTCCGCATGGGGGGAATGGTCGAAGGCATGGTCTCCAAGGCCACCCAATCCCTCCTCGAGCGTAAGACCGAGCTCTCCCACGAGGTCATCACGGGAGACCGCGCCGTGGACCAGCTCGAGATCGAGATCGACGAGCTCTGCCACAACGTCCTCGCCATGAAGCAGCCCACGGCCGGAGACCTCCGCTTTCTGGTTGCGGTAATGAAGATCAACAGCGACCTGGAGCGCATCGGAGACTCCGCGGTCAACATCGCCCAGTCGGTCGAGCAGCTCAACGACCAGCCGCCCTTGAAGCCCTACATCGACCTCCCCCGCATGTCCCAGCTCGTGCAGACCATGGTGCGCCAGAGCCTGGACGCCTTCGTGAGAAAAGACGCCCCCTTGGCCACCGAGGTCTGCAAGGCGGATGACGCGGTCGACGGCCTCTACAAGCAGATCTTCCGCGAGCTCCTGACCTACATGATCGAGGACCCGAAAACCGTGAGCCGGGCCCTGCACCTGCTGCTGATCTCGCGCAATCTGGAGCGCATCGCCGACCATGCCACGAACATCGCGGAAGACGTGATCTATTACGTGGAAGGGCGGGATATCAGGCACTCGGCGGTGGGGTGACCCACCCGCCCGCCCGACGAGCACGGACTTTCACGGACGGCCACGGACAGGGAAATCACCCGTCCGTGGTGGTCCGTGTCTGTCCGTGCGCGTCTGTGGCGCCCCCCCGCCACCCCTTTGTCACACCGTCTTCACAACCGCGCCTCCCCCCCGTTGCAGCCGGGTCCCAGAATCCTCGGTGACTGGCGGAGGTGTCCGCCGCAAGCCAGCAATCCGGAACACAACCCGAAATCGGAGGCTCTCATGAAGAAGACTTTCGCCATTGCCGCCGTTGCGACCTTGGCCCTTTCCGCGGCGGCCCACGCCCAGCGCGACCAGATCCGCGTGGTCGGCTCTTCGACCGTGTATCCGTTCACCACCAAGGTGGCTGAGCAGTTCGGCAAGACCAGCAAGTTCAAGACCCCGGTCGTCGAGAGCACGGGCACGGGCGGCGGCTTCAAGCTGTTCTGCGCCGGCGTCGGCCCGAAGCATCCGGACGTCACCAACGCCTCGCGCGCCATCAAGCAGAGCGAGCGGGACCAGTGCACGGCCAACGGCGTCAAGGAGATCACCGAGGTCAAGGTGGGCTTCGACGGCATCGTGCTCGCCAACGCGAAGAACGCCCCCGCGTTCAAGCTCTCCCGGCGCCAGGTCTACCTCGCGCTCGCCAAGAACATCCCGGGCAGCGACGGCAAAATGACCCCGAATCCTTACAAGAACTGGAACCAGATCGACAAATCGCTTCCCAACGAGAAGATCGAGGTCCTGGGACCGCCCCCGACCTCCGGCACGCGCGACGCCTTCGTCGAGCTCGTGATGGAAGCCGGCTGCTCCACCTTCCCCGCGCTCAAGGCCGCCAAGAAGGATGACGAGGACTGGTTCAAGCAGGCCTGCGACACGATCCGCGAGGACGGCGCCTACATCGCGGCCGGCGAGAACGACAACCTGATCGTCCAGAAGCTCGTCTCGAACCCCAACGCGGTCGGCATCTTCGGCTACAGCTTCCTCGAGGAGAACGAAGACAAGATCAAGGGCGCCCTGGTCGACAGCGTGGTCCCGACCTTCGAGAACATCGCCTCGCTCAAGTACCCGGTCTCCCGCCCGCTCTTCGTCTACGTCAAGAACGCGCACGTGGGCGTGATCCCCGGCATCGCCGAATTCGTCTCCGAGTACACCTCCGACAAGGCCATGGGCCAGGACGGCTACCTGGCCGACATCGGCCTGATCCCGCTCCCCAACGGCGAGCTGGCCAAGGTCCGCACCGCCGCCGCCAAGATCACGGGCAAGGCGGCTCCGGCCAAGGCCGCCTCCAAGGGCGGCGCGAAGTAAGCCGTGCCCATCCTCGTCCTGATCGTGGTTTTGCTGGGCCTGTCCGCGGTCGCCTTCCAGGTGGGCCGCGGCCGGGCCCTGCGCCTCGCCGGAGACACCCCCAGGAAGCTCCACTCGCTCCCCGGCTATTACGGCTACTACGTGGCGCTCTGGTGCCTGCTGCCGGCTGCGCTGGTGTTGGCCCTCTGGGTCGCGGCCCAGCCGTACGTGCATCGCTACGTCCTCGTCTCCTCCCTGCCCCAGGAGGGGCGGAACCTGTCGCCCGAAGAGCTCAACCTGATGCTCACCGACGTCCGCAACCTGGCGGCCGGCGACGCGATCTCGCAAGAGGCGAACCCGGCTCTGCGCGAAGCTGCCCGGCGCTACAGCTCGCTGCGCCAGACGAGCACCGCCGCTCTCTGGGTCGTGGTCCTGGGCGTCGCCTTGGCCGGCACGACCGCGGGCTGGCGTTTCGTCTCGCCGCGCCTGCGGGCCATCAACAAGGTGGAGGCCGCGGTCAAGGCGATCCTCCTCGCGGCCTCGACCGTGGCGATTCTCACCACCCTCGGCATCGTCCTGTCGCTCCTCTTCGAGGCCTTCCGCTTCTTCGAGCGCTACTCCGTAACCGATTTCCTTTTCGGCCTCGAATGGAGCCCGCAGACCGCGCTCCGGGAAGATCAGGTGGGAAGCTCGGGCTCGTTCGGCGCCGTTCCCCTCTTCACCGGAACGCTCCTGATCAGCGGCATCGCCATGGCGGTCGCCGTGCCCGTGGGCCTGCTCTCCGCGATCTTCCTCTCCGAGTACGCCTCGCACCGGTTCCGTACGGTGGTCAAGCCGCTCCTCGAAATCCTCGCCGGCATCCCCACCGTGGTCTACGGCTTCTTCGCCGCGTTGACGGTCGCCCCCGCGATCCGCGGCTTCGGAGAATCGATCGGCCTCTCGGTCTCCTCGGAGAGCGCTCTCGCTGCCGGTCTCGTGATGGGAGTCATGATCATCCCCTTCGTCTCCTCGATCTCGAACGACGTGATCAACGCCGTGCCGCAGGCGCTGCGCGAGGCCTCCTACGGCGTGGGCGCCACGAAATCGGAGACGATCAAAAAGGTTGTCTTTCCAGCCGCTCTCCCGGGCATCGTGGGCGGCATCCTGCTCGCCATCTCCCGTGCGATCGGCGAGACCATGATCGTTGTGATGGCCGCGGGCCTCTCCGCGAACCTCACCGCCAATCCGCTCCAGGCGGTGACCACCGTCACCGTGCAGATCGTCACCCTGCTCGTGGGCGACCAGGAGTTCGACAGCGCCAAGACCCTCTCGGCCTTCGCCCTGGGGCTCGTGCTCTTCGCCGTGACCCTGGTCTTCAACATCATCGCGCTCAAGGTCGTCCGCAAATACCGGGAGCAGTATGAATAGCGAGACCCCGACTTCGAACCGCGCCGCGGCCTCGACCGCCCGCGCCAAGGCCCTGCTCAAGAAGCGCTACGCCGCGGAGAAGCGGTTCCGCCTCTTCTGCCTCGGAGCCGTCGTCTTCGGCCTGGCCGCGCTCGTCCTCCTGTTCACCGACATCATTTCCAAGGGCGCCACCGCGTTCCTGCAGACCCAGATCCGCCTCTCCATCCACTTCGACCCCGAAGTGATCGCGCCGGACGGCAACAAGAGCGCGGAGGCTCTCTCCCAGGCGGACTACGGTGCGCTGGTCAAAGAGGCGATCCGTGCCCGCTTCCCCGGGGTCGAAAGCCGCCGCGACCGCCGCGCGCTCCAGGAGCTCGTCTCGGACGGCGGCACCTACGAGCTGCGCGGCCAGGTGCTCGCCGACCCGTCGCTCCTCGGCAAAACCGAAACGGTCTGGCTCGATGCCTCGGACGTCGTCGACATGTACATGAAGGGGAGGATCTCCGAAGATCTTCCCGAAGACGAGCGTCCGCTCTCCAACCAGCAGATCGCCTGGATCAAGACCCTCGCCGGGAAGGGGGACCTGGAAAAGAGATTCAACACCGGATTCTTCAGGAACGGCGACTCGCGCGAGCCCGAGCTCGCCGGCATCCGCGGCGCCGTCATGGGCTCGCTCTACACGATGCTCATCACGCTCGTCCTGGCCCTTCCTCTGGGTGTCGCGACCGCCGTCTACCTCGAAGAATTCGCGCCCAAGAACCGCTGGACCGACCTGATCGAGGTCAACATCAACAACCTCGCGGCCGTCCCCTCGATCGTCTTCGGTCTCCTCGGTCTCGCGGTGCTCCTGAACGCCTTCAACCTGCCGCGCTCGACCCCGCTCGTGGGCGGCATCGTGCTGGCTTTGATGACGCTCCCCCGGATCATCATTCCGGCCCGTGCCGCGCTCACCGCCGTGCCGCCGTCCATCCGCGAGGCGGCCTACGGCCTGGGCGCGACGCCGATCCAGGCCGTCACCCACCACGTGCTGCCGCTCGCGATCCCGGGCATCCTGACCGGCACCATCATCGGCATGGCCCAGGCCCTGGGCGAGACCGCCCCGCTCCTCATGATCGGCATGGTCGCCTTCATCGTGGACATCCCCGGCAGCCCGCTCGACCCCTCGGCCGTGCTGCCGGTCCAGATCTTCCTCTGGGCCGACTCGCCGGAACGGGCCTTTGTCGAGCGCACGTCCGCCGCCATCCTCGTGCTGCTCGCCTTCCTCATCACCATGAACGCCGTGGCCGTGTGGCTGCGCTACAAGACGACCCGGCGGTGGTGACCGGCGGCAAGGCTGAGCAGAATCAGGGGCCGGAGGCCTTCCACACGCGGCGGGATACCCACACAACCAAGTAAGTGTATTTCTACACCTAAAATACCTCATGGCATGGTCCGGCTGCGCCACGCCACCGGCCTCAGGCTTTACGCCGGCTGAAAATCAGGCCAGAATCGCAACGTATGCGGGCCGGTTCCTCGCGTTTCGTGGTAACGCTTCTCGTCCTGGCGGCCTGGGTGGCCCCGGGGCTGCCGTGGCTCGCCGCACACGCCTTCCTCCATCATCACCATACAGAGGCGGAGCACGAAGCGGTGGAAGAGGCGGCCGTGCAGGCGCTCCTGCACGGCCACGCGCATCCGCAAGAAGTGCCCCACCACGATCACGAGTTGGTGAAAGTGGACCCGGCTCGGCACGACTCCACGCCGGAGTTGCGGGCGGCGGCTCCCGCCACCCTGTCAGACCCGCTCCCCGCACCGAGGACGGCCTCCTCCTGGAGGTCGCATCCGTCCGATCTGCCCGGTGCGGACCCTCCGCCTCGGTTGCACCTCCTCTGCGTCCTGCTGATTTGATCCCCGCCTCCTGAGATCTCGATCTCCCAGTGCCCCCGTGCGGGCCTGTTGGGAGCGCCGGCATCCTTGCCGGCCATCTATCGAAAAACAGTCAGGAGGCGTTCATGCATCGCGCGCGTTTTTCCGTTCCCGCCCTGCTGCTCTGGGTCTCCGCGTCCCTGGCAGCGCAGGGGGGGATGATCGTGACCGAGGAGGAGATCCTGGCCGCCGTGGCCGAGGGTCATCCCGCCATGGCCGCTCTGGCGGGCGAGAGGGACGTGGCCGCGGCCGAGGTGCTCCGCGCCGGGCTGCTGGCGAACCCGGCCGTCGAAGCCACCCTGGAGGAGCCGGGAGGCGGGCTCCGGGAGACGACGGCTGGGGTGACCTGGATGCCTCCCCTGGACGGACGCCGGGCCCTGCGGCGCGAGGCGGCCGAGAAAGGGCTGGGCGTTGCCGAGAGCCGCGTCGCGGCGGCCCGGCTGCGGCTGCGGCTCGACCTGCGCCGGGCCTACGCCGACTGGGCTTTCGCCTGGGAGCGGCGGGAGCTTCTCGCCGCGCATCTCTCCCGGATCGGCGAGCTGACCGCGCGGGCACGCGCCCGGGCCGCGGCCGGGGAGA
>DATEIO010000042.1:0-2482 GCA_035278895.1 Thermoanaerobaculia bacterium
GGCAGGACCATGAGGAAGCAGGAGGAGAC
This sequence comes from Thermoanaerobaculia bacterium, assembly GCA_035278895.1. Classification (GTDB taxonomy): domain Bacteria; phylum Acidobacteriota; class Thermoanaerobaculia; order Multivoradales; family UBA5704; genus DATARR01. The sequence continues at coordinate 30 of DATEIO010000042.1, forward strand.
CATCCTGAGCCCCGGCCGCGGGCCGACCGCCCGCAGCGCCGCCCGCAGGGTGTCGGCGGTGGTGGCGAGAGCGCCCATCACGGCGCCGTCGGCGCGCAGGGTGGCCACCCGGAGACACGCGTAGTGGAGCGGGTCGCGGGCCAGGGCCGCGGCGCCCGCGGGATCCTGCCCCCGCGCCTCCAGGCGCTCGGCGAGACGCTTCGTCAGGTGCGGGAGGTCGGGCTCGGAGACCGGATCGAGCACCGGGACGGTGAGCTCCACCCCCGCGGCTGAAGCCGCCTGGGCCACCTCCTCGCGGCTCCCCACGACGCTCGCCTTGCAGAGGCCCAGGGCCGTGGCGCGCTCCGCCGCGGCCACGACCCGGGGATCCTTCCCTTCGGCCAGGACGATCGACGCCGGCGCCTGGGCGGCGCGCTCGCGCAGTTGTTCGAGAAGGTTTTTTCTGGCCTCGGGCACGCGCTGGAACTCTAACAGATCCCGGAGCTATCCCTTGAGCACCATCGCGCCCGTGGGCTGGGGCACGCCGCCCTGCGGCTCGACCGTGACCGCCCAGGCCTGGATGTCGTCCACCCGGGTGATGTCGTCCACCCGCAGGGTTCCGGTGCCCCGCGGGTCCACGGCGAAGGTACCGGCCGAGACGGGCGTGCCCGAGGCGATGAACCAGAGCTGGTAGGTCTTGTCCGGCGCGAGCGGCGGCAGATCGAAGGCGTAGAAGAGGGCGCTCCCCTCGCGCGGATTCACGTAGGTATGGCCTTCGGCGCCGGGAGTCGGGCCCAGACCTGCGAGCGAAACGGTACGGACGCCGGGGGCCGCGATCACCCGCAGGGTCTCGGCCATGCGTTGGGCGTCCGACCGCGCCCGGGCCGTCTCGTTTTCGAGGGCGTTCACCTGTTGCGCCAGGCGGGTCCGCTCGGCTTCGAGGCGGCGCACTTCTCCGCGGAGCCGCATCTGGCCCGCGACACCCCAGACCGCCAGGAGGAGCAGCGCCGCCACCGGCAGGAGGAACCAGCGGGGAAGGCCGGAGGGCCGCCGCTCCGTGCTGCCGGCCACCCGCAGGATGCGCCGCCGCGTCACCTCCGAAGGGGCGACCGGCTCGACCGACGCCGCCAGCGTCTCCAGGTCCCGCTCCCAGAGATCGAGCTGGCGGCGGCACTCCGCGCACCCGGTCGCCAGGTGCTCTTCGAGCTCGCGAAGGTCGTCCCCGTCCACCGCGCCCAGGGCGTAGGCAGGGAGGAGCTCTTCGAAGCGGGTGGAGTGTCCGGCGTTCATCTCACGAGCTCAAGGCCTGCCGGAGCTTGTTCATCCCCAGCAGGATCCGGGATTTGACGGTGCCGAGCGGCGCCTTCAGGCGGTCGGCGATCTGGGTGTGGGAGAGCCCCTCGAAGAAGGCGAGCTCGATGCAGCGGCGCTGCTCCGGCGTCAGGCTCCCGAGGGCCGAGTGGACCTGGTCGCGCCGCTCGACCGCTTCGAGCCGCTCCGTGCCCACCGGGGCCTCCTCGAACCCCTCCTCTTCGACGACTTCTTCCTCGCGGCGCCGCGCCGACTCCCGGCGGCGGAGCCGGTCGAGCGCCCGGGAGCGGGCCATCATGAGAATCCAGCCGCGGGGCGTAGATCTCCCGGCCTCGTAGCGGTCCGCCTGGGTCCAGACCTGGAGAAAGACCTCCTGCAGAACCTCCTCGGCCTCGCTCCGCCGGCCGAGAATCCGAACCAGGAGGCCGAGCGTCACCGGCGAGTGCATCTCGAAGATCCGGGCGAACGCCTGACCATCCCCACCGGCGATCCGGCCCATCAACTGGACCTCCTGGGGCTCCCGCGCATCCATGGAGGGGGAATATACCGCTCCTGTGGACACGGCGAACATGGCCGGAGCTTTTTTATCGAGAGGCGGGGATCTCGAACGTCAGGGAGGCCCAGAAGCTCTCCCAGTCCGCACCGGCCTCTTTCGGCGCGGAGACCATGTGGACGGCCTTGACGAGCCAGACCCCCGGCTTGTCCAGGCGCAGGGCGACCCGGCCTTTCCGGTCCGTGCGGGCGGAGACCGCCTGGTCCGCCCGGCCCTTCTGGAGCGCGATAACGAGGGCGCTTTCCAAAGGCTTGCCCTGGTAGAGGAGCCGGACCGGGATCTCTCCCCCGCCGGCCAGCGCGTAGGGGTTCTTTTCCGGAACGAGCTCCAGCGGCAGGCCCGCCACCCGGTCGTCGTATCCGCGCTCCCCGGTCTCTTTCCCGCCCACCGCCACCAGCGCCTTGGCGCAGCGCGAGAAGACCTCCCGGCCCGGAGCCGCGCTCTGTCCCCGTTGGGCCCGAAGCGCGATCACGTTCTGGAGCCCCTCCTCGCGCAGGTACTCCTCGAACTTCGGACCGTCGAGCTCGATCGGCTCGCGCGCGCTGTCGTAAACGAGCACCTGGAGCCCCGGGGCGGGAAAGCTGGCGAACCCCGCGGGCTCGGTGTTGGG
>DATEIO010000043.1:0-11782 GCA_035278895.1 Thermoanaerobaculia bacterium
CGACCGGCACGTAGGCGCCGCCGGCCTTCAGGATTCCCAGGATCGCCGTCACCATCTCCGCGTTGCGGGGAACGGAGAGCCCCACCCGCACCTCGGGCCCCACCCCCAGGCCGCGCAGGGTGTGGGCCAGGCGGTTCGCCCGGCGGTCGAGCTCCGCGTAGGTCGTCTCGCCCTGGTCGTCCACCAGAGCCACGGCCTCGGGTGTCCGCCGCGCCTGGGTTTCGAAAAGCTCGTGGAGGCAGGCCGCGGGCCTGGCCGGTTCCGCCCCCGCGCTCCAGGCGAGGAGCTGCTCCTGCTCAGGGCCGGAGAGGATGGGGATCTCGTCCAGCCGGCGCAGGGGGTCTGCCGTCAGCCCCGTGAGGAGGGCTTGGAAGCTGCGAAGCAGTCTTCCAGCCGTCGCCTTCTCCACCCGGTGGTCGTGGTTGAGCCGGAGCTCCAACCCGGTCGTGCTCGGGGCCACCGAGAAGGAGAGCGGGTAGTCGGAGCGGTCGGCGAAAAAGAAGCCGGTGACCTCGAGGCTGCCTCCCTCCTCTTCCAGGTCCTCCCCCAGGGGAAAGTTTTCGAAGGCGAGGAGCGAGTGGAACAGCGGCTCGCCCGGAGGCAGCTCACTCCAGCCCTGAACGTCGGCCAACGGGCTCCAGCCGTGCTGCCGCATCTCGACCTGGTCCTCCTGCACGCGCTTGAGCCACGCTCCCACCGAAACGTCCGGCTCGGCCGTGATCCGCACCGGCTGGGTGTTGATGAACAGGCCGACCATCGACTCCACCCCGGGCAGGTCCGGCGGCCGGCCGGAGACGACCGTGCCGAAGACCACGTCCCGCTCGCCGGAGTAGCGGGAGAGGAGGAGCCCCCAGGCCGCCTGTGCCAGGGTGTTCACGGTGAGCCGCCTTCCTTGAGCGAACGCTTCGAGCGCCGTGGCCGGGCCGGCCGGAATGCGCTCCATCTCGTCCAGCGGCTCGGGGCTCTCGGGCGCGCCCCCGGGGACGTCGAGCGGGACCGGCGTGGCCGCCGCGAAGCCCGCGAGCGTGCGCCGCCAGAAAGCCTCGGCCTCGGCCGGGTCGCGTCCGGAGAGCCAGGCGATGTAGTCGCGGTACGGACGGGGCCGCGGCAGGTCGAGGTCAGAACCGGTGCGGAACGCCTCGTAGAAGAGGAAGACCTCGCGGAGGATCAGGGAGAAGCACCAGCCGTCGAAGAGGAGGTGGTGGAAGCTCCAGACGAAGCGGTGGCGGTCCTCCTCCGTGCGCAGCAGGGCGGCCCGCATCAGGGGGGCGCGGGAGAGATCGAACACCCGCGCGAAGTCGTCCGCGATCCAGGCGCCGAGCCTCTCCTCCGGCTGGCCTCTCCAGTCCTCCACGGTCCACGGCATCTCCACTCCGCGGCGCACGGCCTGAAGCGGCTCGTCGAGATCCTGCCAGAGGAAGGCGGTGCGCAGCGCCGGGTGGCGGTCCACCACCCGCTGCCAGGCGCGGGTGAAGGCGGCGGCGTCCAGGTCGCCCACAAGATTGCAGGAGATCTGTTCCAGGTAGAAGGTCGACTGCGGCGCCAGCAGGCCGTGGAAGAGCATCCCCTGCTGGAGCGGGGCGAGCGGATAGAGGTCCTCGACCGAGCGGTCGCCGCCGAGAACCGCGTCCAGCGCCACCTGGTCGAGCCGCGCCAGGGGGAAGTCCGAAGGGGAGAACCCGCCCGCCTCCGGAGAGAGGCAGTGGGCAAGGAGCGCTTCGAGCTCCACTTGGAAATCCTCGGCCAGCCTCCGGATCGTCTCCTCCCGGTGAAGCCGGGAGCCGTAGCCGAAGCCCACGTGCAGCCGGCCGTCCAACACCAGGGAGGAGATCTCCAGGAGGTGGCTGCGCGGCGCCCGCAGGCTCCGGGCCGGTCCCGTGGGCTCCGGGGCCGGAGCGAAGCGCCCCGCCTCCGGGAACGCCTGGTCGAGCTGGCCCAGGTTGTTGAACAGCACCTCGGGAGCGGAGAGGGCGGGCAGGCGCAGCAGGCCCCAGCCGATCCCCCGCCGGGGGATGGCGCGGAGCTGCTCCTTGACGGCGAGGAGCGACTCCCGGAGGCCCGGCGCCCCGGAGACGTCGAGCGTCACCGGGTAGACGGCCGTGAACCAGCCCACGGTGCGCGAGAGGTCGGCCCCTGGGAAGATCTCCTCGCGGCCGTGGGCTTCGAGGTCGAGCCGCAGCCGCGGCGCGCCGGTCCAGCGGGCGAAGGCGCGAACGAGCGCGGTCAGCAGCAGGTCGTCCACCCGCGCGTGGTAGGCCCGCGGCGCCTCACGCAGGAGCGCCGCCGTGGCCTCCGGCGGGAACGTCACCTGGATCGAGACCGCGAACGCCTCCGGATTCTCCCCGCCAGGGAAGTCGACCGGCAGCGCAGGGACCGCCGGGGCGCCGAGCCAGAACGGCCGCTCGGCCAGAATCTCTTCCGAATGGGCGTGCGCGGCGAGCCGCTCGGCCCACCGCCGCCAGGAAAGGGTGGGCGCGGGAAGGGGAATCTGCCGGCAGGCCGCTTCCAGATCGCCCAGAAGGATCTGCCACGAGACCGCGTCCACAGCCAGGTGGTGGGCGGCCAGGAAGAGCCGCCCCGGATCGAAGAACGCGGCGAGGAAGAGGGGGCCGCGCGCCAGGTCGAAGCCCGTCTGCAGCTCCGCCGAGGCAGCCTCCACGGCCTGGCTCCGCAGCTCCGCGGGGAGCGCCGAGAGATCCGCATGGAGAAACGGCGCCCCACCGTCCGCCGGAGCCACGGCCGAGCGCCACTCGCCGCCGTCGCGGCGGAAGCGGAGCCGGAGCGCCCCATGCGCCGCGTAGAGGGCGGCCACGGCCCGGGCGAGGACCTGGGGCGCCATCCGCTCCCGGATCTCCAGAAGCAGCACCTGGTTGAACCAGTGGAGATCCGGCCCGTCCGCCTCCAGGAAAGAGCACTGGATGGGCGTGAGCGGCGCCTCGCCCTCGGCCGGGCCGTCTTCGCCGGTCTCCTCCCCCAGCGGGGTCGCCACGGCCGCCAGGGCCGCGATCGTGGGGTGCTCGAAGATCTGCTTCGGGGTGACGCGCAGCCCCTCCTCGCGCGCTTTCACTACGATCTGGAGGCTCAGGATGGAGTCGCCCCCCAGGCGGAAGAAGTCGTCCTCCCGGCCCACGCGGTCCAGCCGGAGCACGGCGCGCCACACCCGGGAGAGCGCCTCCTCCACTGCAGTCCGCGGCGGGAGGGCTGCTCCCTCGGGAACCCACTCCGCCGGAGCGCTCCGCGGCAGCACCGCCAGATCCGGGAAGACCGGCAGATCCCCCAGGGGGCGTCCGGAATCCGCGGCCAGGGCGGCCAACAGTGCTTCGAGATGACCGAGGAGCCGCTCGGCCGTTTCCGCCTCCAGGCGGCCGTCGAAGCTCGCCCGGATATCGAAATCCCCGCCGCGCAGCGCGAAGGCCAGGGTGAGCGGATAGTTCGTCTGCTCGGAGAGCTGCGAGGCCCCGAAGGTGAGGTCGGGGATCGCGCCGCCCAGCCCGGGATCAATCGGGTAGTTTTCGAACACGAGCAGGCTGTGGAAGAGGGGCCTGCCCGGAGGCACGCCGCTCCAGCGCTGGACATCGGACAGCGGGCTCCACTCCCAGCTCCGCATCTCGGCCTGCCGCGCCTGGAGGTCGCGGAGCCACTCGCCCACCGGGGCGCCCGGGTCGATCTCCACCCGCACCGGGAGCGTGTTGATGAACAGGCCCACCATCGACTCGACCCCGGGCAGATCCGCCGGACGGCCGGCCGCGACCGCGCCGAAGACCACGTCCCGCTCGCCGGAGAGGCGCGAGAGGAGGAGAGCCCAGGCTCCCTGCATCAGGGTGTTGAGCGTGAGCCCCTGGGCCTGCGCGAAGGCCTGGAGGGAGGCCAGAAGCGGCGCGGGGATCGTGATCGTCCGGTCCGTGAAGTCGCGCGCCGCCCGCCCCTCCCCCGCTAGGTTGAGCGGCAGCGGGGTCGCAGCGGAGAACCCTTGGAGCCGCGCCCGCCACCACGCCTCGGCGGCCGACAAGTCCCGCTGGGACAGCCACTCGACGTAGGCACGATAGGGGTGGACCGGCGGGAGGTCCGGCGCGGTCCCGCGGCGGTGGGCCTCGTAGAGGGTGAAGATCTCGCCGAAGAGGGGCGAGAAGCACCAGCCGTCGAAGAGGATGTGGTGGAAGCTCCACAGCAGGCGATAGGCATCCTCGCCCGTCTGTACAAGCGTCGCGCGCTGGAGCGGCGGCCGGCCGGGATCGAACCCCCGCGCCCGGTCGGCCGCGGCGTAAGCGGCGAAGCGCTCGTCGAGCTCGTCTGCGGGCACGTGGCGCCAGTCTTCGAGCGCCAGAGGCATCGCGACCCCGCGGCGCACCACCTGGAGCGGCTCGGGAAGCCCCTCCCACGCGAACGCCGTGCGCAGCACGGGCTGGCGGTCCGTCACCTCCTGGAACGCCCGGCCGAAGGCGGCCCCGTCGAGCGCTCCCCGGAAGCTCACGGAGAGCTGCTCGAAGTAGATCTCCGAGCCCGGCGCGTAGAGGGTGTGGAAGAGCATGCCGCGCTGGAGCGGAGCGAGCGGATACACGTCCTCGACCGTGCGGTCGCGGCCGAGCACGGCGTCGATCGCATCCTGGCTGAGCCGGGCGAGGGGGAAGTCCGACGGCGTGTACCCCCCGGCCTCGGGCGACAGGCAGTGGGCGACGAGGGTCTCGACCTCCGCGAGGAACGCCCGGGCGAGGCGCTCGACCGTGGCCTCGTCGTGGCGGCTCCGGCTGTACGTCCAGGTCACCCGCAGGGCGCCGCCATGGACGAGGGCGTCCACGTCCAGGAGGTGGCGCCGCAAAGCCTCCGGGCTCTCCGCCGGCCCGGTCGGCTCGTCCGATGGCACGAGCGCGCCCGGCACGGCGCCGTCCACCCGGCCGAGGTAGTTGAAGCCCACCTCGGGGTCCGGAAGAGAGGCGAGGCTTTCGCCTTCCGGCGAGAGGTAGCGCAGAAGGCCGTAGCCGATCCCCCGGTTGGGGACCGCGCGCAGCGTCTCCTTGACCGCACGGATCGTCTCCCCCGGCCCCCCAGGGACGGGGAGCACCACGGGGAAGACCGTGGTGAACCACCCCACCGTGCGCGAGAGGTCTACCCCGGGGACCACCTCCTCGCGGCCGTGGCCTTCGAGCTCGATCCGGTGCCGGCCCGCGCCCAGCGTGCGGGCAAGCGCCGCGAGCAGCAGGTCGTTGATCTCCGTGCGGTACGCCGCGGGCGCCCGCTTGAGAAGCGCGTCCGTCGTCTCCGCGTCCAGGGAGAGGGAGATCGTGGCCGCGGATCCCACCGTGTTGGGGCCGTCCTCGCGGTCGATCGGCAAAGGCGTATCCGGCAGGGTCTGTCCCCGCCAGAAGCCCAGCTCTTCGCGCACCGCCTCGGAGCGCGCATGATCCGCGAGCCGCTCGGCCCAGCGCTTCCAGGAGGTCGTCTTCGCAGGCAGCGGGTGCCCTTCATAGGCCGTGGCCAGGTCTTCCAGGAGGATGCGCCACGAGACGCCGTCCACGATCAGGTGGTGGGCGGACAGGAGGAGCCGCTCCGTCCCCAGGAGGACAACCCGGAAGAGCGGGCCAGTTTCGAGGTTGAAGCCCTCCGGAAGCTCCTGGGTGAAGAACGGCACCTCGCCCACCGGGGTGTGGACCTGCCGCCAGCCGCCCTCCTCCCGGACGAAGCGCAGGCGCAGGGCGTCGTGGTGCTCCACGAGGGCCGCGACCGCCTTCTCGAGGCGAACGGGATCGAGCGCCTCGCGGGCCTCGAACAGAAGCGTCTGGTTGAACCACCCGGGCTCGGGCCGGTCCTCCGCGAAGAAGCGGAGCTGGACGGGAGTGAGCGGCGCCTCGCCCTCGACCGGCCCCTGCTCCTCTTGCGCCTGCGCGGGGACCGCCACGGCCGCGAGCGCGGCGATCGTCTGGCTCTCGAACATCTGCCGGGGCGTCAAGAGCAGCCCCTCCTGCCGCGCCCGGGCCACCACCTGGATCGAGAGGATCGAGTCGCCCCCCAGGCGGAAGAAGTTGTCGTGGATCCCGACCTCGTCCACCCGGAGCACCCCGCGCCAGATGCGGGCCAGGATCTCCTCGGCCGGCGTGCGCGGCGCCGTGCGGTCCGCCAGAGCCGGCGCGGGCTCCGCAGCCGTCCCCAGCGCCAGAAGCGCCTTCTTGTCCACCTTGCCGTGCGCGGTCACGGGCAGCTCGGGCAGGGTCACGAAGACCCCGGGCACCATGTACTCGGGCAACGCCTCCCCCACCCAGGAGCGCAGCGCCGCCTCGGCAATGCCCATCTCGGGAACCACGTACGCGACGAGGCGCTTGTCCCCTCCTTGGACGTCCTGCGCGAGCACCACCGCCTCGCGCACGCTGTCATGGGCGGCCAAGCGCGCCTCGATCTCCCCCGGCTCCACACGGAAGCCGCGGACCTTGACCTGCTGATCCACCCGGCCCGCGAACTCCAGGCTCCCGTCCGGCAGCAGCCGGGCCAGGTCGCCCGTCCTGTACCACCGTTGGCCGTCCCGCGTCACGAACTTTTCAGCGGTCAGCTCGGGGCGGTTGAGATACCCCCGAGCCACGCCCGGGCCGCCGATCCACAGCTCGCCCGGCGCGCCCGGCAGCGCGAGCCCGCCCTGGCGGTCGTAGATCCGCAGGTCTGCGTTGGGCAGCGGCCGGCCGAGCATGGCCCGCCCCGCGGAAGCTCCCTCTTCGGGAACCGCCCAGCTCGAGCAGATGATCGTCCCCTCGGTGGGGCCGTAGAGCACGCGGAGGCCCGCGCCGGGGAAGGCCGCGCGCATCTCGGCCAGGAGGTCCGGCGGGACCGCGTCTCCGCCCACGAAGAGGGTCTTCAAGCCCGTGCCCGGCTGCACCAGGGCGGAGATCTGCCGCATCAGCGCCGGCACGGCGTGGAGCCGGGTGGCGGTCCCGAGCGCCGTCATCAGCCGGTCGAGATCCAGGGCCGGAGACAATGGCACCAGCTCGACCGTGCCCCCCGCTGTGAGCGGGCTCATCACCTCGAAGAGGAAGATGTCGAACGAGAACGGCGCGAGCACCGGGATGCGGTCTCCCCGGCCCCAGCCGAACGCGATCCGGCTCGCCAGGATCGTGCTCGCGAGGTTGCCGTGCTCGACCATCACCCCTTTGGGTTTTCCCGTGGTGCCCGAGGTGTAGATCACGTAGGCCAGATCCCCAGGCTCCGCCTGCGGTTCCTCGGGCCGCTCCTCGGGCTCTCCCGCGAGGGACGCCACGCCATCCAAAGCCACCGTCCGCACCCGTTCGGGCAGGAGGCCGGCCAGCTCCGGCTCGGTCACCGCGACCTCGATCCCGGCATCCTCCACCAGGAAGGCGAGGCGCTCCGGCGGATACCCGGGGTCGAGCGGCACGTACGCTCCGCCCGCCTTCCAGATCCCCAGGAGACCCACAAGCAGCTCGGGGCCGCGGCCGGTCATGAGGCCCACCCGCGACTCCTTCCCCACCCCCAGCCGGCGCAGGCGGTGGCCCAGCCGGTTCGCTGCCCGGTCGAGCTCGCCGTACGTCACCTCGAGGTCCGAGAAGACCCGGTCGGCCACTACGAGAGCCACGGCCCCGGGCGACTCCGCGGCCCGCTCCTCGAAGAGGAGGTGGACCGGGCGGAGGTCCCCCGTGGCCCCCGTGTCGTTCCACTCGGAGAGGACCTGGTGGACCGCGCCTTCGGGCAGGAGGGGGATCTCGGAGAGCGGGACCGCCGGATCGGCGGACATGCGCTCGACCATCACCTCGAAGGCCCCGGCCAGGCGCTCCATCGTGGCCGCCTCCCAGAGGTCCACGTTGTACTCGAACCAGCCGTGGATCCCGGGAGCGCCGTGGTCGAAGAGCGACAGGGTCGTGTCGAAGAGCGACGAGCCGTCGTCCACGTCCACCCCGGAGAAGGTGAGGCTCGGCAGCTCGACCGTGGTGGAGCCCGTGTCGAGCACCAGGAGGTTTACCTGGGCGAGCGGCGCGCGGCTCGCGTCCCGCTCGGGGCTCAAGGCCTCGACGAGCTTGCCGAAGGGGAGCTCCTGGTGGGCGTAGGCGGCGAGCGCGGTCCTGCGCGCCCGGCCCAGGATCTCCCGAAACGTGGGATGGCCCGACACGTCGGTCGCGAACACGAGCTGGCTCACGAAAAAGCCTAGCAGGCGCTCGATCTCGGGTCGGTTGCGGTTCGCGTTGGGCGACCCCACGACGATCTTCTCCTGCCCGCTCCACCGGGCCAGCAGGGCGTCGAAGCCGGCCAGGGCCGCCATGAAGAGCGTCACCCCCTCGCGCCGGCCGAGGGCGCGGAAGGCCTCGGCCCGCTCGGGCGGAAGCGCGATCTTCGCCCGAGCGCCGCGCGTGGTCTGCGCGGCCGGCCGCGGGCGGTCCGTGGGGAGCTCCAGCACGTGGGGGAAGCCCGCGAGCTCCTTCGTCCAGAAATCGACCCCGTTCTCCAGGACCTCTCCCGAGAGCCAGCCGCGCTGCCAGACCGCGAAGTCCGCGTACTGGACGGGCGGCTCGGGGAGCGGTGAAGGCTTGCCTTCCAAAAACGCCGGGTAGAGCGCCGCGATCTCCATCCACGCGAGGTTGAAGGAATACCAGTCGCTCACGATGTGGTGGACGGTCATCAGGCAGATGTGCTCGTCCGCGGCGAGACGCAGGAGGCGCACGCGCACGAGCGGCCCCGCCGCGAGATCCATGGGCGTCCGCGCCTCTTCGTGGGCCACCTCGAGCACCCTTGCCTCCCGCTCCGCCGGAGAAAGCTCCGAGAGGTCCACAAGGGGAAGCTCGACCGGCCGGGGAGGCAGGGCCACCTGCACCGGCCGGCCGTCGACCGCCGGGAAGACCGTGCGCCACGCCTCGTGCCGCCGCACGATCTCCGAGAGCGTGGCCTGAAGCACCGGGACGTCGAGCGTCCCCTTCATGCGGATCGCCGTGTCGATGTTGTAGGCCGCGCTCTCCGGGTCGAGCTGTCCCAGAAACCAGAGCCGCTCCTGGTCGAAGGAGAGGGGGGCGGGCCCGGCCTCGTCGCGCCGCGAAATGGGCGGCGGCGCGGCCGGAGCGGGCTTCTTCGGAGCGCTCTTCTTGCGAAGCAGCTCGAAGACGGCCCTCTGCTCAGGCGTCAAGGCGGCGATACGATCGGACAGCTCTTTCATGGGGTCTCCAGCCTGCGGCGTCCTGCCTTGTTCCTAGTGAGCGCTGGAAGGGAAAAGGGGACGCTCCGGAAGGAAGGCGAGCCAGGGTCGTCCCGCGGGCGGGTTCGATGCTACCGCAGACCCGCGGGGAGATGGAATTTCGCGGGCGGACAACGAATCAAAATCCGGCGAGCCGCCAGATCTTCACGCCCGTCCACAGAACGCCGGCCGCGATGACGATCCCGAGATACAGCATCACCCAGCGCAGATCTCCGAGCACGCAGTTGCTGCGGCGCAGGCCCGCCTTCCACGCCCGGGCATAGGCGCGCAGGCCCACGATTCCGAACGCGGCGGCGGCCACGGCCGGGGTCACGATCCACGAGATCACCGCGACCGTGGTCCAGATGCAGAACGGGAGCGGATCGCGGATCTGCGGCGGCGGAATGGGCCGCGGCATCTCTCCCTCCGCTGCAAGCGCCGCCTGCGCCTCCCGGGCCCGCCGGGCCGCAGCCAGCTCCGGGGTCTCGGGCCCGCTCACGACGCCGCCCTCTCGGAGAGCTTCATCCGGCCGAGCGCGGGCCAGGCCTGGGCCGCGCAGAAGGGCACGCACTGGTGCCCGTGGCCGTTCGCCGTGCCCACGTGGACACAGCACTGCGTGAGCCGCTCCTCGATCATCGTGTGGACGTCCATGAACGGCTTGACCGTGATCCGCTTGACCCGCCGGCCCAACAGATCCCGCAGGCCGTCCTTCCTCCCCAGGGCGGTCCCCGCGAGGCGCAGCAGGCTCGAAAGGCCCAGGTCGCACGCCTCACAGACGTTCCGGAACAGCTCGCCGATCCCCGGCTGGGCGAGCGAGCTGCTCTCCGAAAACAGCCCGAGGAGCGACTCCTTGACGAGCCGCCGCAGGTCCGCCGAGAGGTCCGGGTCCACGATCCGGTTGCTCACCAGCCCCAGGTGGGCCTGAAGCGTCTCGTGGCCCACGATCGCCGCGAGCGACCGCCACTCCCCGGAATCCGTCTTCAGCAGGTACCCGATGCTGCAGCAGTGGGGGTGGCTGCACGGGAGGGCCGTCAGGTCCCGCCAGGTCACGAGCCCCTCCGTCTGCCTTTCGAGGCGCGCCAGCACCCCCGTGTGGGTCAACCGGTGCATGGGATTGATGGGCGTCGACCGGCCGCTCCCGAACTGGGGCTGGATCGAGACGCCGCCCACGAACGGCGTCTCCAGGGCATGGAGGATCACGGCGCCGATCTCGTCGTCGTTGACGCCCAGGGTCGCCGTCATCGTGAGCGTCGTGAACACCCCGGCTGCCGAGAGCCGCTCGACCGCCCGCTCCTTGATCTTCCGGAGGTCCGCCCCGCGGTGGTAGCGGTGGGTCTCCACCCGGAAGCCGTCGAGTTGGAGATAGACCTCGATCCGCCGGTGGTGGCGCTCGAGGAAGGCCAGGAGCCGGTCGTTCTGTGCGATCTCGATGCCGTTGGTGTTCAGCAGGATGCGCCCGATGGGGCGCTCCATCGCCGCTTCGAGGAGGTCCGTCAATCGCGGGTGGAGCGTGGGCTCGCCGCCGGAGAGCATCAGGACGTCCAGCCGCCCCTCTTCCCGGGAGAGCCGGGTGTCGATGTTGGCGAGGATCTCCTCGACCGGCACCGCGCCCCGGAGCTCGGGCGAGCTCGACGCGAAGCAGTTGGGGCAGCACAGGTTGCAGGAGAGCTCGATGTCCTGCAGCAGGATGCAGGTGTGCTGCGTCTGCATCTCGCCCAGCCCGCGGAGATAGGCCTGGGGGACCGGATCGAAGTTCCCGGGAACGTCAGGCTCATGCCGCTTGGTGGGCGCCGTCCACCGCTCCAGGTAGGCGAGGATCTCCGATGACTCGTCGTAGAACGTCCGCACCCGGCCGTGCTCCGGACACCCGCGCACGAGCCATACCCGCCCGTCCTCTTCAGCGAGATACCCGGAGAGCCGCTTCACCTCCGACAGGGGCCGCTCGGGCTCCTCGGCGTGGCAGTGCGGGCAGAAGGCCGAGACGTAGCGGAGCAGGCGGTCGCCGCGTAGAGGCATTCCAGGCATGGCATCTCCCTACAGAAGCTTTTAAAAAATCCCTACACACAAACCACCGATCGCCAGGAACGTCACCACCCCAGTGAGAACGCCACCGAACAGGAGCCCACGGCCCAGCCGGCGCATGCCGGGAAAGGCGAACAGGATCGCTCCGATGACGATCTGAGCCAGGTAGAGCCCCGGCAGGCCCAAAAGGATGTTCTTGCCCAGGTCTTTCTCAAGCCTCCCCTCCATCGCCAGGAAGAAAATCGCGGCGGCCATCCCCAGGAGCGCCAGGTCCACCGCCGTCACCAGGAGAGCGAGCCCCCAGATGGGTCTCTCCTGCGCCTGGAATTCGGCGATCGCCTGGTTCACCGCCTCGGGGGGGTGTCCGGCGGCCAGCAGCTGGCGGCGGAGCTCCTCCAGGCTGTGCTGGGAGCTCGCACGCAGGTAGGACAGCAGGATCTTCAAGTTTTCGTCAGACATCGAAGTCCCATCAGGACGAGTAGGACGCGAACATCACCAGGCAGAAGCCGCCGACCACGAGGATCGTGACCCCGACGAAAAGAAGGCCGCCGAACAGGAGCCCTCTCCCCAGATGGCGCTTCTCAGGGAAGGCGAGCATCACCGCCC
>DATEIO010000044.1:0-3175 GCA_035278895.1 Thermoanaerobaculia bacterium
TGTCGAACTGCGCCTTCTCGTCCTTCGAGCAGAAGTAGTAGGTCTTGCCGGCGTAGACCGATTTGCCGGCCGCGGTCGCGGGGTCGATCTCCATGCCGCAGACCGGGTCGGTCACCTTCTTGGCGGCGGGCTGGGCCGAAGCCGCGGCCATGCCGTGCGCGGCGTGCCCTTCGTGGCCTTCGTGGCCGCCGCACATCCCCTGCTTGCACATCTCCTGGCACTCGGTGACCTGCGCCTTGGCCGCGCGGACCTCGGCCAGGGCCTTGTCGACGCTCGCCGGGTCGGTTTTTGCCTTTTCGAGGAGCTCGATGGCCCGGTCGAGGCCGATCGAGGTCGCGGCCATGTGGGGGCAGGGCTGCCCCGGGGCGTGATTGCCGTGCTCGTGCTGAGCGAAGGCGCCGGTCGCGAGCAGGAGGACGGCTGCGGCCAGCAGGAAGATCTTGGAGCGGGTGTTCATAGGCTCTCCTTTATCGTTCGGGTCGATTCTAGATGGCCGGGCTTCCTGGCGCCGCCACCCGTTGGAGTGGTTCCAAAGAGATAAAACCACGCCGCAGGGCTGCTGCTTCCCTGGAGAGGATGATCTGTGACTTGTGGAGGTGATTCGATAAAAGATTTGACTTTGTTGAATTTCAGGCGCAGGATTTCTCTGCTCGAGCACAATCAGGCTCATCGGTTGAGCCAGGATCGTCAAGGAGAATTCACATGAAGTATCGACTCATGGGTGTCGCGATCGTCCTTCTTTCGAGCTGGGCCGCCATGGAGCGTAACGTCGGGGCGGACGCCTGTCCGCGCAAGCCTTACAACGGCGCGTGCATTCAGGTGATCACCTGGGCCCAGAATCCCAACACCGGCGATTGCTGCCAGTACCCGAATCCGTGCGTGGTGCCGGATGGCTGGCAGACGTTCACCGGCCCCGGCTGCACGAACGGCGGCCTCGAAGGGCTCTAAAGCCCCCAAAGAACGAAGGCCGGCGGACCTCCGCCGGCCTTTTTCCTCTCCCTCCCTTCCTCCACTCCTATCGTCTTCCGACAGAGTTGGCCCGCGTTTTGCTGGCATCTCCTTCCGGAAGAGGTTCTTGGAATGGACTACCGAAGGTTGTTCTATGGGTTTCTGATGGCAACGGCGGCGCTCGCCGTTGCGGGTTGCCGTACCCGGAGCGAGGCCCGGGAGGCGGAGCCTCCGGCTCCGGCCCGGAGCGCCGCGATCCAGGGGGCGCGGGTGGCCGCGGGGCCGGCAGGGGGCGACGACGGGCAGTGGCTGATGCCCGCCAAGAACTACGCGAGCACGCGCTACAGCGAGCTCGCCCAGATCACGGCTCAGAACGTCAAGACGCTCAAGCCCGTCTGGACCTTCTCGACCGGCAACGTGCGCGGGCACGAGGCGGCGCCGCTCGTGGTGGGGGGCACGATGTACGTCGTCACCCCGTTCCCGAACCAGCTCTACGCGCTCGACCTGACCCAGCCCGGAGCGCCTGCGAAGTGGATGTACGAGCCGCCGGTCGAGGCCGCGGCCCAGGGGGTCGCCTGCTGCGACGTGGTCAACCGGGGCGCGGCGTATTCCGACGGCAAGATCTTCTACAACACGCTCGACAACCAGGTGGTCGCGGTGGACGCCGAGACCGGCCAGGAGGCCTGGCGGACCAAGGTCGGCGACATCAACAAGGGCGAGTCCATGACCATGGCGCCGATCGTGGTCAAGGGCAAGGTGCTGGTGGGCAACAGCGGCGGCGAGTTCGGCGTGCGCGGCTGGCTCACGGCGCTGGATGCTGCCAGCGGCGCGATCGCCTGGCGCGCCTACTCGACCGGGCCGGACCAGGACGTGCGGATCGGCCCGGAGTTCAAGCCGTTCTATTCCCAGGACCGCGGCAAGGATCTCGGCGTCTCCACGTGGCCTCCGGAGCAGTGGAAGACCGGCGGCGGCACGGTGTGGGGGTGGATCTCCTACGATCCCGAGCTCGACCTGATCTATTACGGCACCGGCAACCCCGGCCCCTGGAACCCGGACCAGCGCCCGGGGGACAACAAGTGGACGTGCGGCATTTTCGCCCGCGACCCGGACGACGGCAGGGCCCGCTGGTTCTACCAGTTGAGCCCGCACGACGAGCACGACTACGACGGCATCAACGAGAACGTGCTGCTCGACCTGGACGTCCGGGGGCAGCGGCGCAAGGTCCTCGTCCGCCCGGAGAGGAACGGCTACGTCTACGTGCTCGACCGGACGACCGGCGAGGTTTTGTCGGCCGATCCGTTCGTCCACATCACCTCGTCGCGCGGCGTGGATTTGAAGACCGGCCGCCTGAAGGTGGCACCCGAAAAGGAGACCGGCGCGGGCAAGCTGGTGCGCGAGATCTGCCCCGCGTCGCCGGGCGCCAAGGACTGGCAGCCTTCGGCGTTCTCGCCGCGCACGGGCCTTCTCTACATGCCCCACAACAACCTCTGCATGGACTTCGAGGGGATGGAGGCGAACTACATCGCCGGCACTCCGTTCGTGGGGGCGAACGTGAGGATGTATCCCGGGCCCGGCGGCCACCGCGGCGAATTCACCGCGTGGGACCTGGCCGCGGGCCGGCCGCGCTGGAAGGTGAAGGAGAAGTACCCGGCCTGGAGCGGCGCCCTGGTGACCGCGGGCGACGTGGTTTTCTACGGCACGATGGAAGGCTGGTTCAAGGCGCTCGACGCCCGGACGGGCCAGGAGCTGTGGAAGTTTAAGACCGGCTCCGGAATCATCGGCCAGCCGATCACCTATCGCGGGCCGGATGGCAAGCAGTACGTGGCCGTCCTCTCGGGCGTGGGCGGGTGGGCCGGCGCGATCGTTTCGGGGGATCTCGATCCGCGGGATTCGACCGCGGCTCTGGGGTTCGTCGGCGCCATGGGAGACCTGCCGAAAGACACGACCAAGGGGGGCATGCTGTATGTCTTCGCGCTCCCCTAAAACCCTTGTCATTGTCCTGCTGCTGACCGGTTTCGCTGCGCTCGCCGCGAGGGGCCTCGCCAGGCCCGTCCGCGATCTCCGGGTGTGCGCCGATCCGAACAACCTGCCGTTTTCGAACGAGCGCCGGGAAGGGTTCGAAAACCGTCTCGCGGAAATGGTTGCCAGGGATCTCCACGCGACCGTGCGCTACACCTGGTGGGCGCAGCGGCGCGGCTTCATTCGCAACACGTTGAAGGCCGGCGCG
>DATEIO010000045.1:0-2105 GCA_035278895.1 Thermoanaerobaculia bacterium
CGAGCACCTTGCGGAGCTGGTCCTGCGCCTCGGCGGTCAGCTCCCCTTGGGCCCCGCTCGTCACCCAGCGCGCCGCCGCCACCAGGGCGGCCAGCTCGAAGGCGCCGAGCGTGAGCTGGAAGGTCGTGGGCCGGAGACGGTCGACGCGCATGGTCAGGCCGCCTTTTCGTTCGGCCGCGGCTGCTGGCCGAGATACTCGCCGATCTGCCGGAGCTCGTCGGCAAAGTCGTCGAAGTCCTGCCGGATGCCGTTCAGATAGGCGGAGAGACCCAGCGAGTGCTTGGCGTAGTGCACCGCCTCCTGAATCTCCAGGTCCGTGGCCCCGAACAGCTTGGCCACCTCGGTGTGGAAGAGCGTGCAGTAGTGGCACTTGGTCTCGGAATGGAGCGCCACGCCCATGAGCTGCCGGTACTTCACCGGGATGACGACGCTCCCGGTTCCGTCCGCCTCCTCGAGCTCGAAACGCTTGAAGAGCGTCCACTCATAATCCAGGGTCTCTTCGGGGAAACGGTCGAAAAAGCTGGGGACGAGGCCCAGGGTTTCCTTGATCTCATTCTCGACTTCAACACGCGAACGATACGTAGCCATGACGTCAACCTCCTTCGGTTCGAAAGCTTTGAGTGACGGAGCGTTCATTTCCCCGTCACCTCTCCACTACGCCAAACCGAGGCAGAACCCGCCACCCCGCCGGAGATTTTGTTGATCCACCGGCTTTGCGCCATGACGCCGGATGAGAGGAGACTCACCGACGCACCCGCGGCAAGCTGGTGCTGCGGGTGCGGTGGTGAGCTACTGCAGGTTCCCGACGATCGCCGCGAATATGTAGAAGACCACCACCAGCAAGCCAAGGCCGACGGAGACGATCAAACTGATCTTGGCGTGCTCGGCCGCCTTGCGAGCTCCTTCGAAATCTCCGATCGCCTTGGCCGAATTCGCCTTGCTGGCAAAGACGATCGCGACCACTCCGGCCGGAAGGCAGCAAAACAGAGTCGCGACGATCGCCCAGGGGAGATAGTTGGGGATGTCCGCCCCGGCGCTCCCGAACGCTGGGGCCGAGGGGTACGGTGGCGGTGCCCCGTACTGGGAAGAAGGAGGCGGTGCTCCGTACTGGGGAGGAGGAGCCTGATACTGGGGCGGCGGAGGCGGAGGGGCTGTGTACTGGGGCGGAGGCGGGGGCGGCGGAGCCGGGAACTCGAAGATGCCGACCTCCGCAGCCGCCACCCAGGAAGCCATCCCCTCGCTCCAGACCAGGTCGTCCTGGTTGAGATTCCCGTCCCGGGCCATCGTCCGGATCTGTTCCTCCGGGATGGGCCCGTATTGCGTTCCGTCCTTCATGAAGTACCACATCGGTCAACCCTCCGGGTCGCGCGTATCGCTTTGAGCTTCTGGTGAGACGGTACGATTTTAGTGCTCCGGAGGGCTGCTGTTCAATCCCGGAAAGTTTTAGCGACTACCAGAGATCTTCGAGGAGCCGGAGATCCCGCACCGGCTCGCTCTCGACGAAGATCCGTCCCGATGGCTCTCCGGCGAACGCGGCCACGTTGAAGGTGGTCTGCTCATACCACCAGACGCCCGTGTCATGGTCGGAAAACCGCCCGTTGGAGGAGATCCGCATCCATTCGCCGGCCCGCACCAGGAGATCGCCGTTCCCTCCGACGTCCAGGAACCGGCGATCGGGTGCGCCCCCGTAGTGCCAACTCCACCGGTACCGGACCGACAATCCTTCCGGATTCGGGGACACCGTGAAACACCCGAAGCGGTAGACGTCGGCCAGCGGAACCTTCTCGTGCCGGGATTTGAACGGCGCCGAGAAGTCGTTGTCCTTGCCCCAGAGGAGCACCTCGATCTGGAGGTGCCCGCGAGCCTGCCGGAGATGGCCGTCCTGAACCTCGAAGGCCCAAGGGACCGCGGCGCGCTTCCGGGCGCCCTCGCCGCCGCGGGCGGACTTGTCCCAGGTGAGGTGAACCACCTGCACGAGGCCGGAGGAGATAGGAACGGCGGACGGATCGTTTATCATGGCATGTCGCAAAGGTGCCAAAGGACACAAGTATGAGCGACCTTACTAAATACACTGATTCTCGGGCAGCGCATGACCCGGAGTTTGC
>DATEIO010000046.1:0-5008 GCA_035278895.1 Thermoanaerobaculia bacterium
CTGGCCCGCCTCGAGGGGGTGGCCGGCGAGGACCTCCTCGTGTTGCTCGGGCCCGCCGCGGACCTCCCGTGGGCCGACGGGACCGTCTACCTGGGCCGGGACCCGGAGGCTCCCTCGCTCCTCCTCCCCACGACCCGCGAGCCGTCGGTCCCTCTGCCTCTCCTGGAGCAGGCCCTGATCGCCCGGGCCCGGCGCGTGCCCGGCGTGGCGCCTCCGCTCGCCGTTTTTCCCGATCCCCCGTTCGTGGCGTCGACGGCCGAAGCGCGCCCGGTCACCCGGGTGATGCTCATGATCTGGCTCGGCGCCCGTCTCGGGGGATGGATCGGGCTGGGAGGATGACGATGGAGCTCCCCCGCCCGCTCGCGCCCTGGGGTCCCTGGCTCGCGATCTTCCCCCGCGACCTGGCGCTCTCGCTCGGGCCGGTCCTGCAGCGGCTCTCCTTTGCCGTCGGCCCCCTGCGGATGGAGCGGGCGAGCGGCGACGGCGAGCCGGACGGCTTCGACGGCCTCGACCGGCGCGGACCGTACGAGCGGCTCCTCGCCTCCGAGTGGCTGCTCGCCGAGGAAGCCCCCGAGGAGTTCCTCCGCCGCGCCGCGGGCGGGGAGCACACCTTCCTGCGCCTGACCCGGCCGGTGCCCGCGGGCTCGCACCTTTCGGTCGCCCTGTTCGACGCCGGCCCCGGCCAGCTCGGCTCGCCGCGCATCGCCCAGCTCGCGGCTCTCATCGTCCTCGCCCGCCGCGCCGAGGCCGCGGGGGTCCGCTTCGGCTGGGGCATCCTCCAGGAGCCGGACGAGCCGCTCCTGCCTGCCGTCACCCCGGCCTCCGTGCTCCGCCTGCTCCAGTCGCGGACGCCCCACGAGGCGACCGACGCGCAGATCGCGGCCTGGCACGAGCGCCTGGAGGGGTGGCGGGAGGCGGACGACGCGTGGATCGTGGGGGCCCGGCGCCTGGGCGGCCTCCCCATGGGCCGGAGCGCCTCGCATCTCCAGGTGTGGGACGTGCTCGATCCGCGGGTCCGCCGCGTGGGGGTGACGGTGATCCCGGGATCGCTCCCGCCGCGGGAGATCGCCCTGGACCTGCCGGAGGAGGACGCCTGCGTCCGCCTGCTGCGCGACCCGTTCCAGGCGGCCGCGGTGGCCCCACCGGAGAGGCCGTCCATCCCCTTGGAAACCGGAGCCAACCCGGTCTTCTCCGGCAACGGGACGAAGCTCTTCCTGCGCACCCGGACCGGAGGCGTCCTGGCCATCCCGGTGCCCAACTCTCCCCGGGCCGAGACGGGGAAGCCGAGGCTCTATGAGCTGGGGGAAGGGGACGGCCGCGCCCTCGCGGCCGGGCTCCTGGATTCTTCGGTCGTCCTCTTCACCGCCGGAGACGGCGCGGCCGTCCTCCACCACCTCCGGGGAAAGAAGGGCGGGGCCCACGACCGGGTCCTCTACTCCGAGGTCCCGGAAGAAAAATTCCATATCGAGCCCGGAGACCGGCTCCGGCCTCTCTTCGCGGCCGGCAAGTCCCTGTGCGCCGTCGATGCCCGGGGCGGGCTGTTCGCCTTCCTCGATCTCGGGCACACGAAGTCCCTCGTGCGCCTTGGAACCGGCGTCGTGACCGCCTCCGGCTCCCGGTTGGTGGACCAGGTGGTCTGGGCCGAAGCGCCCGCGGAAGGACGTCCCGCCCGGGTCCGCCTGTGGGGCTCCGGATCTCCGAGGACGGTCCTCTCCCTGGACGGCTTCGAAGGGGGACAGGCCTTCTTCGGCAACCCGGGAGGCCCCTCCCTGCGCCCCTTCGATCTCCTGGCCATTCGACGCGACGACCGCTGCTGGGCGGTGTTTTCTCCGGATGGCCGGCGGGACCTGACCCCTCCCCCCGGAGACCGGGTCGTGGGCGTCGCCCATGTCCCCCGAGCCGAGGGCCCCGGCCTTCTGGTCCTGGACAAGGACCGGCGGACCCTGGTCCTCCTCGGCCGGAGCTGGTCGAAGACGCTCCCCGCCGCCTCCGCCGACGTCGAGCACGTCGCCGTGAGCCCTTCCACCCGCTTCGTGGCCTGGTCCACCGTGGCCGGCGAGGTGGTGGTCTACTCGCCCTGGAAGGACGCGGTCCTCGTCCGGCGGCTTCCGGAGGGCGAGGCGTGAGCCGGTTGATCCCGCGCCTCTCCGTTCACCGCGGCGTGGTCTCCGCCTCGGGCTTCCTCGTCGAGAGCGGCCTCACCGGGGATCTCGAAGCCCGCCATCGCGTGCTCGCCCTGTGGACCCCGGGGACCCGGGTCCACCGCCTGCCGGAGGGCTGGCTCGTCCGCCTGCCCCGCCCCGTCCGGGTGGACTGCGGCCGGGCCCCGGGCCTCCCCCTGGTCGAAGCGAAGATTCCCGCCGGAACGGTCCTCCTCGCGCTCCCCCTGCCGGCGGCGGAGCTCACGGTCCTCGAAGCCGGGGACGGCGCGGTCGTCCGCCTGCACGGGGGCCGCCTCGCCGTCGACCGGCCGTCCGACGCGGAGAGCGAGGACTTGGCGTCGTGGCTTGGCGTCGAGGGCTTCGGCGTGGTCGAGACCGCCCCTCTGGGCGAGCCCCCGCCCGAGCCCCAGGCCCAGGAGGAGCCGGCGCCGGGCTTCGATCCCCGCACCCAACTGGCGGGAGTCCCCCCAGCCGATCCCCGGCTCCAGGAGGTGCTCGCCGCGCTCGGAAAGAGCGGGCCCGCGGGCGCCGAGGCCGGCGGACGCCGCCCTCGGACCTCCCGCGGCGGCGCCCTGGCGCACTGGCTCCACGGCGTGGGCTCGACCCTCTGGGGGCTCTTCCGGCAGCCCGCCTCCGGCGCCGTGGACGCGCCCTCCCGCACGGGAAGGATGGCCGACGTCCTCCACCGGCTGGCCTCCCGGATGGTGCTCGCCTCGCGCCTCTCGCGGCTCGTGGGGCGCCGCCACGCCGCCTACATCCAGCGCATGATGGAGATGTTCGAGCAGGGCGACGTCCAGGAGGCCCTGCGCCACGCGATCCCCCTGGGCGGTCCCGCGGAAGGGGCCCTGCGCGGCCTGCCCCTGCGCCCGCCGTCCCGCCGCCGGGACCTGCGGATTCGCCCGCAGGAGACCCGCACCTGGGCCGTGGTGGGCCTGGCGCCCGACCTTTTCACCGAGCTTCAGCTCCTCTATCGCGAGACCTTCCGCCGCCTGGAATCCCAGGAGAGGATCGAGGAGGCCGCCTTCCTCCTGGCCGAGGTGCTGCACGCGAACGAAGAAGCCGTGGCCTTTCTCGAGCGCCACGGGCGCCTGCGCCTGGCCGCCGAGATGGCCGAGGCGCGCGGCCTCCCCCCGGGGCTCGTGGTGCGGCAGTGGTTCCTCGCGGGAGACCGCAAGCGCGCCCTCCGTATCGCCCGCCGGACCGGCGCCTTCGCCGACGCGGTCACCCGCCTCGAAAGGAGCCGCCGGCCCGAGGAGGCGCGGGAGCTGCGCCTTCTCTGGGCCGAAGGCCTCGCCCAGGGGGGCGACTACGCGGCCGCGGTCGAGGTCGTCTGGCCGCTCCCCGACGCGCGCGACCTGGCCCTCGGCTGGATGGACCGGGCGATCGGCCAGGGGGGCCCGCCTGCCGGCCGCATGCTCGCCAAAAAGCTCGCCGCCGTTCCTGAGCAGTTCGAGAAGATCCGCGACCAGGTGGTCGACATGCTGGAGAGCTGGCGCGCGGAAGGGGCCGCCGCCCGCCTCGCCTTCGCGGACACCCTGCGCCAGGGCCCCCGAACGCCCGAGGCGATGACCCTCGCCCGGGCCGCCGTGCGGGCCATTGCCCGCGATTCCGGGCGGCTCGGCGCCCGCATGCCGCCCGCCGAGTTCCGCCAGCTCGTCCAGTTCGCCGGAGACGCCTCGCTGCGGGCGGACGCCCCGGCCCTCCCCCTGGAGCGCCGGAGCTCGTGGACCTCGAAAGACGACATCTGGCGCGTCGAGATCGCGGCGGCGGACGCCGGCACCCTGCCCGTCTACGACGCAGCGTTCCTTGCGAACGGCCTGACCGCCGTGGCCCTGGGAGAGGCGGGCGTCCGGCTGGTCTCCCGCGCCCGGCGGACCGTGGCCGAAATCGACCAGCCCGCCCACCGGCTGGTGGTGTCCGACCGCGGCGACCGGGTCCTGGCCCTCGCCCGCCGGGGCGACGCCTGGCGCGTGGCAAGGATCGACGTCCCCTCCCGCAAGGCCGAGCTCTGGTGCAACGCCCGGATCGGCGCCTTCGCCCCGGACTACGACGGGCTCTTCTGGTTCGTCGCCTCGGAGCACGGCCTGACGGCCATCGACACCACGGGCCAGCGCTTCGACGGCCCCTGGGGCGTCCCTGATCTGCCGGGGAAGGTGCGCTCCATCGCGCGCTCCGCGTCCCGCTGCTCCCTGCTGATCGAAGGCGACTCGGCGGAGGTCTGGACCTGGGAGCTCCCCTCCTTCACTCTGAGGAGCCGGGACGCCGTCTCCTCCGGGGTCCCCGAAGAGGAGCGCGAGTCCCTGCACCGGGCCGTGGCGCCCGACGGCACTCTCACCGACCAGTCGATCGGCTCCACGGCCGCCCGGCAGCTCGCCCTGAAGCTCCACGTCCACGGCCGCTTCTCACTCGACGTCCCCCTGGCCGCCGAAGCCTGGGCGAGCGAGCCCACCGTCTCCGCCACCTGGATCGCCTCTCCCGTCCACGGCCCCGAGGGCACCCGCGTCTACCTAACCCACGCGCCCACCGGCCGCGTGCGCGCCGAGGTCGCCCTCGCCCGCGCCGGCCGGGTGACCCTGCGCCTCACTCCCCAGGACTTCACCGTGGTCGACGACCGCGGGAGGGTGATCATCCTCGACCTGGAGCACGGGCAGATGCGGCGGGATCTGCGGGTGTAGGGGGCCGAAAGGACTTGAAGGACACCAAGGACGCCTCCTCCGTCCGTGCCGGTCCTTGCCCGTCCGTGTTCGTCCTTCAAGCCCCCAACGCCCCCACCAACTCCTCCGCCCGCCCCACCCGCAGATCAGCCCGCACCGCGTCGAGCTTCGGAGGCCGGGGAAAGCCCCACT
>DATEIO010000047.1:0-7556 GCA_035278895.1 Thermoanaerobaculia bacterium
TGGTGTCGAACTTGACGATGCCGGCGGGGGTGTTGCGGCCGAAGAGAGTGCCCTGCGGCCCGCGCAGGACCTCGGTGCGCTCCAGGTCGAAGAGCGGCATGCCCTTGACCACCGGGTTCTCGAGCACGACCTCGTCGACCACCATGGAGACCGGCTGCGAGGCGTTCAGGTCGAAGTCGGTGTTGCCGAGCCCGCGGACGTAGAAGCGGGGGAAGGCGCGGCCGAACGACGATTCGAGCACCAGGCTCGGCACGCGCGCGGAGAGGAACTTCACGTCGGCGCCACCCGCCGAGAACGTCTCGATCTCCTCGGAGTCGAGCGCGGTGAGCGCGAGCGGCACCTCCTGGATCGACTCCTCGCGCTTCTGCGCCGTGACGGTGATCTCCTCGACCACGGCGGGCCGTTCGCCCGGGTTGTCCGCCTGCTCCGCGGGAGGCGCCTGCTCCTCCGTGGCGGGAGCCTGCTCCGCCGGCGGATTCTGTGGCGGATCCTGCGCGAGCAGCAGGTTGCCCGGGATCATCCAGGCGAGCGTCATCGCGGCGCTGCCCAGCACGCGCTTCCAGTTGAAGTCGATCATGGTTCCCTCCGCACCGTCAGGAAAGTTCCCAGCCAGTGTATCACCGGCGCGGCATTCGTGAATCCCCTGGAACCCACTCCAGAGCCAGAGCCATTCACTCCGCGGGAGGGGCGAGTGGCCTCGGATCGTGCCGGACGACGACTGGCAACGGGCGGCGGCGGCGGACCCTCCACAGCCAATAGAACATCGCGCCGAACAACAGCAGGATCGGCAGCGCGCGCATCGGTCCGGCCGTGAACGGCTCCGGCAGGATTTTCGCCACGCGCTCACGGATCGAGAAGAACGATCCGGCCGCGATGAACAGTGCGAAGCACATGCGCCACAGATGGCGCGCCAGGCGCGGCCCGCCGCGCGGCAGGCCGGATCGCAGGACGCGCACGTCGCCGGCAGCCGCCAGGGTCATGACGGTGGCGAGGACGAAGGACATTACACCGATCGTGCGAAACGGAACGCCGCCGGGGGAAAGGCCAGGGTTGTTGATGGCCTTGACGCCGCTCACAAGCGTGCCAAGCGCGAGCACGGCCACGACCGCCAGAGCAACACCATGGATCGTCCGCGTCCAGGGCGACTCGGGGCGGACGGTCGTCAGCGCCGTGCCGACAAAGTAGGCCGTCATCAAGCCGGTGAATACATTTCCATCGGTGGGACTCTTGAGAAACCCCAGGATCGAGGCGCTGAAGCCCATGACGAGCATGGCGTAGACGAACAGCATCCCGCTGCGGCGGTGGAGGGTCCCGCCCTTCTTCACCAGCAGAGCGACGACGCCGAGAACCATGGCGAGCCCGCCTGCGGCAATATGGATCGGTAAGAGCATCTGCATGGTGGGACCTCCAAATCCTCTCCAGAGCTTCGTTCGGCCGTCATTGTGGCGCGGCTTGGCTGAACGGAGCCTGAACACCTCGTTCAGCGGCCGTTCAGCCGGCACGCCCCAGACTGCCTGACAGGATTATCACGCGAAAGCGTGCTCACGAAAGGAGCTTTCGATGAAGCAGAACGTCCTGTGGACCCTCTCGTCCGTGCTCTCGGTCCTCTTCTTTTCGTTGCACGTGGCGGACGACATCATCCGTGGTTTCGAGAAGGGAGGGCTCTGGAACCTCTCTGCGGTGCTCACCTTCGCCACCTGGCTGTACGGGACGCTGGTGCTCGCCGAACGGCGATCGGGCTACGTCATCGTCCTCCTCGGATCGCTCCTCGGGGTGGGCGCCCCCATCCTCCACTTCCAGGCGGCGGGAGGCGTTGCCCACGGTGAAATCGCCAGGTCCAGCGGAGCCCTCTTCTTCGTCTGGACGCTCCTCGCCCTCGGCGTGTGCGCAGTCTTCTCCTTCGTCCTCTCGGCGCAAGGGCTATGGAAGCTGCAGCGGGGCCGGTCCCGGCGAGCCGCTATAATGGCGCCGCCCGTCGTAGGCTGACGGCCGCGGTCGAGAATGAGAATCCTGATCGTCGAAGACGAATCTCTGCTGGCCAACCGGCTCGCCACCACACTCGGTGAACGCGGCTACGCGGTCGACCTCGCCGGGGACGGAGAGCGCGGAGACTTTCTCGTCAGCACCGAGCAGTACGACGCGGTCATTCTCGATCTCGGGTTGCCGCGGATCGATGGGTTGACGCTGCTCGAGCGTTGGCGCGCCGGCGGGATCGGTGTGCCGGTGCTGGTTTTAACCGCTCGCGGAAGCTGGAGCGAAAAAGTCCGCGGGATCGACAGCGGCGCGGACGACTACCTCACCAAGCCCTTCCAGATGGAAGAGCTGCTGGCGCGGTTGCGCGCCCTGATCCGGCGAGCAAGCGGACAGCTCACGCCCGAGCTGCGGTGCGGCGCCGTGGTGCTCGACCCGAGAACGTCGCAGGTCACTCTCGAGGGACAGCCGGTGAAGCTGACCAGCCATGAGCTTCGCGTGCTCTCCTATCTCATGCACCATCGCGGCCGCGTCGTTTCGCAGAGCGAGCTGACCGAGCACATCTACGCGCAGACGTTCGATCGCGACTCGAACACCGTGGAAGTGTTCATCGCGCGTCTCAGGCGCAAGCTCGGTGCCTCGATCATCGAGACCGTGCGCGGGCTCGGCTATCGCATCGGGACGGAGTCGTGAAGAGCTCTCTGCGCGCGCGCCTGTTCGCCGGAGCACTCGTCTGGATGACAGCGGTGCTTCTCGTGGTCTCTGCCCAGTTGCTCATGATCATCCGGAACCATCCGGAGCACACGGTGGGGGCGGTGACGTATTTCACCGCGATGGGAGCCGGCGCCGTAGCATTCATTGTGTGGGGATTGTTCCTCGTGCGAAAGGCGCTCGCGCCGTTCAAGCCTCTTCGCGCCGGTCTGTCTTCGGTGCGCGAGGGCCGCAGCCAGAGAATCGAAGGCGACTATCCGGCCGAAGTGCAGCCGCTCGTGAACGATCTGAATGCGCTGCTCGAAGATCGTGAGCACGCGGTCGCCCGAGCCCTCACCACGGCGGGAGATCTCGCGCACGGATTGAAGACGCCGCTCGCCGTGCTCGCGCAGGAGGCAGAACAAGCCAACGCCGCGGGCCATCACGATCTCGCGGCCACGCTCCGTCAGCAGGTCGAACGGATGCAGCGGCAGGTCGACTATCACCTGGCCCGGGCCCGCGCGACCGCATCGGCGGGTGCAGCGCCGGGGCTCCGATGCCCTGTCCTTCCATCCGTCGAAGGTCTCGTGCGCACGATGCGGCGCCTGCACGCGGAACGCGAGCTCCGGATCGACGCCGACGTTTCGCCGGCGCACGAGATCCGGGGCCGCAGGGAAGACCTGGACGAGATGCTGGGGAATCTGCTCGACAACGCATGCAAATGGGCACGCTCCCGAGTCGCCATTTCGTCATCCCTCGAAGAGGCCCGGCTTTCCATCTCGGTGGATGACGATGGGCCGGGCCTCGATCCCTCCCTCCGCGTAGAGGTGCTGCAGCGGGGAGTGCGCGCCGACCAGCAGGTCCGGGGATCCGGGCTCGGTCTCGCGATCGTCAGCGATCTCGCCGAGCTCTATGGGGGCGCCGTCACGCTCGAGACCTCGCCACTCGGCGGAACGCGCGCCCGGCTTCAGCTTCCACGGCCCTGATCCACGAGACGCCGGGCACCGCTCATGGCCTACGGGCAGGTCGCCAGAGCGTCCGTATCCTGAATCGGTGCGAAGGCCCGCCCCTGCGCATTGGTGTACGTTTTGGCCGTGCCTTTCACAGTGTCGGTCACCGTGAGCGTGACCCCCACGTTCGTCAGTCCGCCTGCAAAGACCCAATACCGGTTGTTCACGCCGCAACCGTCGAGCACCTTCACGATGACCTCGACGTTCGCTTGGGTGAAGAACCAGAAGTAGCCGGTGTCGGCGGTGAGCGCCACGGCCTGTCCCTCCCCCTCGGCCTCGCCGCTGTCCCAGGTGGCCTCGACTTTGAAGCGGGCGCTCCCGAGGCACAGAGCCGTGGGCACAGGCAAGCAACCGACCGCCTTGCTCGGGCGATACGCCTCGACCCGCCGCATCGCATCATTCTTCAGAAACGTCGCCGCTTCCCGCTCTCCCCGTATGCCCATCGGCACCCCTCGGTAGGTCACGTCAGGATTGGAGAAGAAAGGAACCTCGAATGAGCAGCCTCCTGGACAGGAGGCGATGTAGCTCATGGTGTCCCGGAACCAGATACCATCCGGGAACTGTCCCCAATGCCCGTAGGCCTGTGGCGCGTAAGGCCCTCCATGACTTGCGTTCGCGCGGTCGTGCGGCAGGCCCAAGTTATGCCCCAACTCGTGCGAGAAGAGACGAGGATAGCCGTTCAGCAACTCGATCGCCAGGGCTGAATAGCCAAGGCTCGGTGAGCTGGAAGTGTAGGCGCTCCCTCCGGTTGGGGGATCGAACATGTCCTGAGGGATGATGAGGGTCACGAGATCGGCACCGAGCTCGTCCCGCAGGCGTTTGACCTCGAGGTCGTTCGCCAGGCCAGCGAGAATGTCACTGGCCTTCGCAGGCTGGTAGCGTTGGGAAGGCGGAGCCGGGATCACGCCAAGGAGCCGAACGATTCCGGGCACCTCACTGTTTGCAAGCACCTGGTTCAAGTGCTGGACCCCGGCCTCGAGGTGGGGTCGGACGCTCTCCGGAGCTCCTGCCTCGGGAAGGACCAGAGCCAAAACCTCAATCACTGGAATGCCCTCAGCCTTGGTGCCCCATTCGATCTGGGGCTCAGGCGGGAACGGATCGGGAATTGCCTCACACCACTGCCCGTGGACAGGAAAGGTTGCGAGTGCTGCCATGGCTACGAGGAACACGAGCGGGCGGTTCATCGCGGGAGTACTCCTCCGCCGAGAAGACCAAGCCTCAAGGGCGTCTCCGGGGACCAACGTCCGAGAGCGGCATCATATCAGGATTCCAGACTTCCGTAATCTGGAATTATGGGATCAGAACGACCCCTCACAGGCTTTGCCCGAATGGCCGAAGCCATCGTGCACATCAGGGACCTATCCAGCCAGGTGTGCTACGAGGCGGCTCGCCCGGTGTCAAGGCCCACCCATGGCCAGCGTGAGAGGCCGGCCACGCGTGGGCCCCGAGGAGAGCGTCAGGCGGGCGTTACTGAACGATATTTGCGCAGTAAGAGTTCGTCCGGCTCGCGGTCCCGTAGCAGAACCACTTGTCGTTGGCGTTGGTGATGCTGTTGCAGTACGACGGATTGCGGTAAGTCAAAGCCTGGCAAAGAGCCTTGTCGGAGGGAGAGGCCACTCCAGAGCAGGTGCCCGAGCTGCCCCAACTGGAGACCGAGTAGCAGAAGTCCCGCATACCGGCATCGACGATGTCGCGGCAGTTGGACGGGTAGTTGGGAGCCACGGACATGCCATAACAGGCGAGCTGGAGATTGCGGTCGGTCATCGAGGCGCAAGGGCTCTGGGTGCCAGTGGACATGCCATAGCACATCTGCTTGTCGTTCAGGTCGGAAATGTCGTAGCAGTTCGAGCTGATCTGACCGGCGATCCCCCAGCAGGCCAGGTACTGATCGCGGGCGCGAGAGTATGTGAACGGGTTGACGCTGCCCGGGATGAGCGGGCGCGGCTGGCCACAGGTCCAGCCAGGTGGGTTGCGGATCCGGTTGGTCATGATGCTGTTCGCGTCGGCCCGGGCGGCGGTCTTTATCGAAAGGGGCACCCACGGCTTGCCAAACTCGGCCAGATCGCAGTCGAACTCGATCTGGATCTGATTCATCGAGTGCCTGGTGAAGGCGAGCAAGCCGTAGGGATAGGAGTTGAGGTTGTGGAAGTACCAGTCGTCCGAGCAGGGTTCACCGCAGTTGCTGCCTGGCGGGTTCGACTGGTGCTTCCAGACGTCGATGTTCCCCGCGAAGATGATGTGCGTCGCTTCGTGCAGCATCGCACCGGCCCGCATGCCAGCGGTGTAACTATTGAAGATAGGGCACTTCATCTCCACCCGATTAGTTCTGAACCAGCCGGCGTAAGAGGTTGCGACAGCGTCGTTTGCGTCCTTCGGCTCATAGTGGAAGTCGTGCTGGCTACCCCCGGCCCAGCGATAGTAATCGGCGTTGCTGTGCCAGGGGCCCAGGCTCTGATCCTCCAAACCGTAGGTGAGCAGGTAGGCTGAGTTCCACACCTTGGGAAAGGCCTGCGTGGGATCGCACGACGGCCAGCCCCAGTCGAGCCAGTGGAAGGGCGGCTCGAGGTCGAAGTAGTCGACGAACCAGTTGTGAAACTCCGGCGAGCAGTTGTGCACGTTCCAGAGGGTCTGCTCGTCTGTCAAGGTCGTGTTGGGGCACACCGCGCCCGCCCCTGCCGGCAGGAGGAAGAGGGTGGCAATCAGGGCAAGGGCGCTCTTACGCAGCAGGGTCTTCGCTTCAGGTCTCATTGCTCACCCCCGTTGTTGTCATGGGCGGACGGCGGTGCCGGCTGGGGCTGGCTCCCCCACTTCTTCTGCCAGGCGCGCAGCTTCCGCGTGAAATCCTCGCGATCCATGCCGTGGTGGAACCGCGGCCGTTCGACGTACGGGTGCAGATCGGCGGGCAGCAACCGATACAATTCGGCAGCCGTCTTCGCACTGTCCCCGTGGTTCCACATGTAGGCGTCGATCGCTGAGACCCGCACGTGCAGGGCCTCGTGGTCCTTGATCACCTCGCGCACCGCCGCGTCGGCCTGCGGTGTCGCCAGATAGGCCAGCCCCTGGACCGCCTTGACCTGGACCATCTCCTCGAAGTCACGCGCCGACAGACTTTCCGCCTGCGAGTCGGCAGGGGGCAACGGCGCCCAGACCACCTCGCGCAGGTGCGCCAAGGCGTCGGGCCGCTTCATCTCCCCGAGAATGCCGAGGACCATGAGCCGCTGCTCGATCGCCTCGGCCGGCACTTGCCGGTACTGCCGCGCCATCGCCTCCACGGCGGCGGGCTGCTGACGCAGGCTCGCCACGACCTCTGCGATCACTGGCAGATCCTGATTCGTCGCCTGGTAGATCTGCGGCAGCAGATTGAACAGCGCCAACTCCATCTCGTCGGCCGAAGCTGCTGGTGACAGATCGGCCACGACCTGCCGCAGACGGCTGGCCTCAAAGGCGTTGCTCATCTTCGCCCTGGAGCTCGGCCGCCGATCTTCCCACTTCGGCGGCTCCGATGTCAGGAGCGGCGTTGCTGTCTGGCTGCCCGAGAGACCCTGCGGCGCGGGCATACCGAGCGCCCCCGCTGGCAGGAGCAGCGGCGTCAAACACAAACTCAGCAATATTCGGTTCTTCATGTCTCCTCCTCGCCGTAGCTCGTCGGTTTCATTCTGCTCTTCCTCTCTATCCCGAAAGGCTCAAGCGAAACAGAACCACCGAGGCGTGTTCGAATCTATTTTCGGTGCGGCGACGCCATCTTCTCCCACCTATAAAGTACTAACGGGCGAATTCCTGAAGCTGGCTCGCAGCCCCGTGAATCCGGAAATTCGAGCGAAACCTCCCTCAGCAAGATCCCCAATGTAGCGCCTCAACCGGCCCTGAGGCCGGACCATGGCCGGA
>DATEIO010000048.1:0-4620 GCA_035278895.1 Thermoanaerobaculia bacterium
TCCCCCTCCCTGAGAGAGGGGGGAAGGCCGTAGGGTGCGCTTTGCGCACGTGTTGTTGTCCCCGCCGCTTCCACCGCCAAAAACGTGCGCACAGCGCACCCTACAAGCTCCCTCCTCTCCCGGAAGGGGGGAGGGGGCTGGGAGAGGAGGGCCGGGGAGGTGAGGGCTCTACCGCCGCCCCCGCCCCATCGCCATCCCCACCACCCCCGCCACGATGCCGCCGACGATCAGGATGAGCCCGATGAGCGCGCGGGTGTGGTCCTTCATCGCCTCCGTCGTGGCTTCCTGGATCAGCTCTCCCAGGCCGGCGTCGTGAGGGATGATGAAGAGGCCCACGCCGGCCAGGAAGAAGCCGAGCGCGGCGAGGTTCTGGCCGGGCGATTTCGCGGGCCGGCCGCTCTCTTTGCCCACCACGCTGTGGCTGTAGCCGTAGGAGAAGTAGATGGCCATGCCGAGCACCAGCCAGCCGATGAACCGCCACCAGGAGGAGGGCGGCAGGTAGACCATCAGGAAGATGCAGGAGGCGGCGCCGAGCATGGGGATGATCCAGGCTCCCAGGGGGACGCGGAAGCCGCGCGGGCGGTTCGGGTCCTTGTAGCGCAGCACGGTGATGCCGATGCAGACGAGGAGGAAGGCGAAGAGCGTTCCGATGTTCGTCAGCTCGACGACCTCGTTGATGTTGGCGATGCCGGAGAAGACGGCGACGGCGATGCCGGTCAACCAGGTCGTGATGTGCGGCGTGCGGAACTTGGGGTGGACCTTGGCCGCCCACGGAGGGAGCAGGCCGTCCCGGGCCATCGAGAAGAAGATCCGCGGCTGGCCGTACTGGAAGACCAGGAGCACGGAGGTGGTGGCGAACACGGCGCCCAGGGCGATGATCAGCGTGGGCCAGCGCATGCCGAGCCCCGCGAAGGCCGTGGCGAGCGGCTCGGCCGTGCCGAGCTGGGTCCACGGCAGCATGCCGGTGAGCACCAGCGCCACGGCAATATAGATGACGGTACAGATGATGAGGCTCGCGATGATGGCGATCGGCATGTTGCGGCTGGGGTTCTTGGTCTCTTCGGCCGCGGTCGACACGGCGTCGAAGCCGATGTAGGCGAAGAAGATCAAGGCCGCGGCCGTGGCGATGCCGTGGAAGCCGTTGGGCGCGAAGGGGGTCCAGTTGCCGGTATCGATGTAGAAGAAGCCCATCCCCACGAAGAAGGTGATGATGACGAGCTTCAGGGCGACCATGGCCGAGTTGAACCAGGCGCTCTCCCGGATGCCGATCACGAGGACGACGGTGATCAGCATGACGATGAGGAAGGCCGGGAGGTTGAAGACGAGGGGGAAGCCGAAGAGCTTCGGGGCCTCCTCGAGCGCCTGGGCGGCGCGGGTGACGACCAGCCCCAGGGATTCGAGATCGGTGCCGCCGGCCCGGGCCTCGGCCACCTGGCCCGCGGCCTGGACGGCGGTCCGGTAGTCCGTGCCCAGCCAGAGCGGCCATTCCATCCCCGCGCTCCTGAGCAACTCCTGGAAGTAGCCGGACCAGGAGATGGCGACGGCCACGTTGCCGACCGCGTACTCGATGATCAGGTCCCAGCCGATGATCCAGCCGATGAGCTCGCCCAGGGTGGCGTAGGAGTAGGTGTAGGCCGATCCGGAGACCGGCACCATGGAGGCGAACTCGGCGTAGCAGAGGGCGGCGAAGCCGCAGGTGACGGCGGTCAGGATGAAGGAGATGACGAGCGCCGGTCCGGCGCCCGGGTGGTCGGCTCCGCCCGCGGCGGCCGTGCCGACGGTCGAAAAGATGCCGGCCCCGATGATGGCGCCGATGCCCAACAGGGTGAGCTGAACCGCGCCGAGGGAGCGCCGGAGCTGCGACTCCGGGGCCTCGGCCGAAGCGAGGATCGCGTTCAGCGACTTGGTGCGGAAGATGCCTTGGAGCAAAGGGTCCCTCCCCGCGAGCTGTCGCCACCGGCTCGCGCCGTATAGATAAGGAATGTGGCCGCGGGAGTGTGACACGGGCGGGGGGAGGGGTGCAACGGAGGGGCCCTGTTTGGCATCTGGACCATTTTCCTCTAGGATTCCCCGCGCCTCTATGGCCGACAAACGACGAATCCCCCTCCACACGCGCATCCTGATCGGCGGCCTCGTCGGTGTGGTGGCGGGTGTGCTGGCGCATTTCTTCCTGGGGGACGATCCGGGGCTCGCGACGTTCATCAAGTACGTCACGACGCCGATCGGCCAGATCTTCCTGCGCCTGCTGTTCATGCTGGTGATCCCCCTGATCTTCTCGGCGCTGGTCCTCGGGGTCGCCGGCATGGGGGACCCGCGGTCGCTCGGGCGGATCGGGTTGAAGACCCTGGCGTACACGGCGGTCGTCTCCGCGATCGCGGTGCTCATCGGCATCACGCTGGTCAACGTGATCCGGCCGGGGGAGGGGCTGTCGCCGGAGATCAAGGCGCGGTTGGCCGAGAGCGCGTCGCAGAAGGTGTCGGGCACGGCCCAGGCGCCGGAGTCGCTGTCGCCGGTCGACCTGATCGTCAACATCGTGCCCCGGAACCCGGTCCAGGCCGCGGCGGACGGCGACTTCCTCGCCATCATGTTCTTCTCGCTGATGATCGGCATCGGGGTGGCCCTGACCCGCACTCCGGCCGCGGAGCGCTTCCTGAGCGCCGTCGAGGGTCTGCTCGACGTCAGCATGCGGCTGATCGACCTGGTGATCGCGTTTGCCCCGATCGGGGTGGCGGCCCTCCTCTTCAACCTGACGGCGCAGTTGGGCTACGAGATCCTGGGGCAGCTCGCCCGCTACGTGCTGGTGGTGCTCCTGTCGCTCGCCATCCACCAGTTCATCGTCTACTCGCTGGCGGTCAAGCTCCTCGGGGGGATGAGCCCGGGGACGTTCTTCCGGGGGATCCAGGAGGCGATGATCACGGCCTTCTCGACCTCGTCCTCCAACGCGACCCTGCCGACGGCGCTGCGGGTGGCAGAGGAGGACCTGCGGCTGCCGCCGTCCGTCAGCCGGTTCGTGCTGACGATCGGCGCGACGATGAACCAGAACGGGACGGCTCTGTTCGAAGGCGTGACGGTGTTGTTCCTGGCCCAGTTCTATGGGGTTCAACTCACCATGACGCAGCAGATCGTCGTGGTGGTCATCTGCATCCTGGGGGGCATCGGCACGGCCGGCGTTCCCTCGGGCTCGATCCCCGTGATCGCGATGATCCTCGGCCTGGTGGGCATCCCGGGCGAGGGGATCGGGCTGATCCTGGGGGTCGACCGCTTCCTCGACATGTGCCGCACGGTATTGAACGTGAGCGGCGATCTCGCGGCGGCGGTAGTCGTTTCGCGGGGCGAAGGCGGGCGGGAGCTCGCGGCGCCCGCGCCCGAAGTCACATAGCAGCCGGGGTGAGCACGATCGTTGCATGAGGTCGGGTGCAGAGGCGGGGAGCAAAGGGATCTCCCGCCGGTCCCGTTCCCCTCAAATCGAGCAACGCGACCCCGGGAACCAAATCCGCGGTCACCCCGTCTAAGCGGGGGAGAGGTGACTATGCAGAGATCGATTGCACTGCCTGTTCTGTTCGCGATGTTGGTTCTCCCCACCCTCGCCGGGTGCAACAAGATCCAGGCCCGGGCCGAGCTCAAGAAGGGGAACACCTACTACCAGCAGGAGTCCTACACCAAGGCCCTGGACCAGTACGCCCACGGCCTGGAGCTGGATCCGGACGCCACCTTTGCCTGGCGCTCGCTGGGTCTGACCGCGCTCGCCCTGTACCGCCCGGGCGACGAGAGCCCCCAGAACGTCAAGTACGGCAACCAGGCGATCGAGGCCTTTGAGAAGTACCTGGCCGACTACCCCGATGACAGCAAGGTCCAGGAATACCTGATGACCATGTATGTCAACACCAAGCGGTTCAACGACGCCCTGGAGTACATCGACCAGCAGCACCAGCTGGCCCAGAGCGAGGGGATGGTCGACCGGGCCGCCGAGCTCCAGACCTACAAGATCAAGGTCCTGACCCAGATGGGCCGCATCGACCAGGCGTGGGCGCTCGCGCAGCAGACGCAGGGCGAGAAGCGCGCCGAGATGCTCTACTCGGTGGGCGTCGCGGCCTGGGACAAGGCGTACAACGATCCGACGTTCGACGCGATCACCCGCGAAAAGATCGTGGACACCGGTCTCCAGGCGATCGACGCGGCGGTCAAGGCCCGCGAGGACTACTTCGAGGCCATGGCCTATTACAACCTCCTGTATCGCGAGAAGGCCAAGCTCGCGCTCGACGCCAACCAGCGGGTGGAGTACTCCGCCAAGGCCGACGAGTGGCAGAAGAAGGCCATCGAGGTCCGCAAGAAGCAGCAGGAACAGCAGGCGAAGCAGGCCGCTGAAGCAACCCAGGGATAGGGGAACGATCATGTTTGAGAATTCACTGATCGAGCTGGAAGAAAAGAAGCACAAGCGCGGCGTCCGCTGGTGGATCATGCCGGTTGCCCTGGTGATGCACGTCATCGGCGCGGGCGCGCTGCTGTTCGCGCAGTACTGGAACGTGCCCGAGGTGGCCGAGCCGCCGATCAACGTCGTGTTCATCAACGCGGTGCCGCCGCCGCCTCCGCCGCCTCCGCCTCCGCCGCCGCCGGCCGCCC
>DATEIO010000049.1:0-22224 GCA_035278895.1 Thermoanaerobaculia bacterium
AGCATCCGCAACGTGGCGGTCAACGCCGCCTTCTTCGCCGCGGCCGAGGGGGAGCCGGTGCGGATGAAGCACCTGCTCGCGGCCGTGCGGGGGGAGTACGCGAAGAATGGGAAGCCTCTGCCGGAGTCGGAGGTGCGGGGATGGTGAACGGCGCGGAGCTCGCGCGGACCCTCTCCGCCACGGGGATCTCCTGGCCGGCGCTCCTCGCGGCGTTCGCGGGAGCTCCGCGCGAGCGCTTCCTGGGACCGGGGCCGTGGGAGGTCCTCGGGCCGGGCGGCTATGAGACGGTGACGGATCCGGCGCTCGTCTACCGGGACGTGGCCGTGGGGTTCGCTCCGGAGCGGCGCCTGAACAACGGTCCGCCAAGCGCGCTGGCGCGGCTGATCGAGGCGCTCGGTCCCGAAGAAGGGGACCGGGTAGTTCACGTGGGGTGCGGCACGGGGTACTACACGGCGATCCTGGCCGAGCTGGTGGGGCCGCGCGGGACGGTGACTGCGCTCGAGGTGGAGCCGGGCCTGGCGTCGCAGGCGCGGGAGCATCTCGCGGGGCGGGAGAACGTGCGGGTGCTCGCGGAGGACGGGACGCTCTACGATCCCGGGCCCGCCGAGCGCATCCTGGTCAACGCCGGGGCCACCCATCCGCTGCCGCTCTGGCTCGACCGGCTGACGCCGGGCGGGACGCTGGTCCTCCCGTTGACGGACCGGGAGTGGCTGGGGGGATTCCTGCGGATCGCGCGGGAGGGGGAGAGGTGGCCGGCCCGCTTCGTCCTCCTCGGGGCGGCCTACCCGTGCGCCGGAGCGCGAGACCCGCAAGCGGAGGCGCTCCTCGCGGGGCGCTTCCCGGTGATGGACGGTGGCGCGGTCCAGTCGCTGCGGCGCGACGCGCATCGCGCGGAGGAGACCTGCTGGCTCCACGGAGCCGGCTACTGCCTGTCGACGGAGGAGAGATGACGACGAGGAAGACGCCGAACGTCGAGCTCCACATCGAGGAGCTCATCCTGCGCGGGCTCCCCCCGGGCTCCCGGGAGGGGCTCGCGGAGGCGATCCAGGAGGAGCTCCAGCGGCTGATCACCGAAGGGGGCGTGCCGCCGGGCCTCTCCGGCCTCTCGGGGCCGGTCTACCTGCCCCGCGCCTCGTTCGAGGTCGACCCCCGCTCCCGGGCGGGCTCGATCGGCACCCAGGTGGGGCGCGCGCTCCACCGCGGATGGACGGACACGAAGAACACGAAGTAGGGATCGAGGAGATCGAGACATGGCGATGGTCGGCCCCCCGTATCCGAAGAACATTCCGCTGGTCAAAGGCGCCCTGGTGAACGTGGACGACACGTCGAACACGAAGACCGTGGTGCCGTTCCAGTACAACCCGGAGACCCTGTCGCGGACGCTTCGTCCGCAGACGGTGGGCGCCCAGGACGGCAATCCGTCGCAGACCGTGCGCTACGTGGGCGCGCCGGTGCAGACGATCAGCCTGGAGGTGCGGATCGACTGCATGGAGCAGTTGAACTCCGGGGACCAGACCGCGATCCAGCAGGGGATCTACCCGCAGCTCGCGACGCTCGAGGTCCTCCTCTATCCTCCGAGCTCGTCGATCGAGAGCGCGCAGTCGAACCTGAGCTCGGGGGTGATCGAGATCGTCCCCATTACGGCGCCCCGCACGATCTTCGTCTGGGGCTCG
This sequence comes from Thermoanaerobaculia bacterium, assembly GCA_035278895.1. Classification (GTDB taxonomy): domain Bacteria; phylum Acidobacteriota; class Thermoanaerobaculia; order Multivoradales; family UBA5704; genus DATARR01. The sequence goes on from DATEIO010000049.1 coordinate 1,674, forward strand.
GGGAGGGTGGTGCCGGTGCGGTTGACGAGCGCGACGATCACGGAGCAGCTCTTCGACGCGAACCTGAATCCCATCCAGGCTTCGGTTCAGCTCGAGATGCGCGTGCTCAGCTATTCGGACGTGTTCTCGCCCAACGCCGACTACCAGCTCTTCCTCACCTATCAAAAGAACCTCGAAACCCTCTCGTCCTCCGCCCTCCAGAAGACGGCGGGGGTCAACATCGGTATCGATACGAGCAAGCTGTAAGGAGCCCCCGGATGTTCGAGACCACGAGCCGCTACTACAACCTGTCGACCTTGAGCTACACGGAGAAGGACGGCCGCGTGACCCTCTACAAGGAGCGCCGCTTCCTGCCGCAGGGCAAGAGCCTGCCGCTTCTGGTCGAGGTCACGGTCGAGCAGAGCGACCGGCTGGACCTGATCGCCTACCGCACGCTGGGCAATCCCGAGCTCTTCTGGCGGGTGTGCGACGCGAACAACGCCATGGACCCGTTCCAGCTGACCGCGGAGCCGGGGCGCAAGCTCCGGGTGGCGATCCCGCAGGCGACTTGAGGAGCGAGACTTGGCCCTCCTGTCCTCCGTTCAGCTCGCGCTCCAGATCGGGCGTCCCTCGGTCCCCGAGGCCCCCCCTCTGGCCGTGACCCAGGCGCTCCAGGGCGTTACGGTCACCGTGGGAGACAAGGCGCCCTCCGGGTTCCAGCTCACCTTCCACGCCGAGCGCTTCGGCACGTCCACGGACGATCCGCTGCTGTCGGGCGGCTGGCTCGACCCCTACAACCGGGTGATCCTCCAGGCCACGATCAACGGCACGCCGCGCGTGCTGATGGACGGCTTCATCACCCGGCAGACCTATGCCCCGGGTGGGCCGAACGGCTCGTCGATCACGGTGTCGGGGGAGGACATCAGCCTGAAGATGGACCTGTTCGAGGTCTCCACGTCCTGGCCGAACCAGACGGCTTCGGGGATCGTGAGCAGCATCCTCGGCAAGTACTCCTCGATCGGCCTCACGGCCACGGTCAAGACCACGTCGACGAGCGAGCGGCCGATCCTCGAGACTCCGCAGCAGAACTCGACCGACCGGGCCTACCTGCAGCAGCTCGCGGGACAGAACGACGCCATCTTCTACATCGAGCCCGGACCGTCCGTGGGGAGCAACACGGCCTACTGGGGGCCGCCCGTCCGCACGGGAACGCCGCAGACGGCGCTGGGGGTGGACCTGGGACCCTTTTCGACCGTCGAGTCGATCTCGTTCGACTACAACGGCACGGCCGCCCAGGTCACCTACGGCCAGGTCAAGGAGGCGAGCGGGCAGAACCCGGTCGCGATCGGCATCGGCACGACGACCCGCACGCCGGCCCTGGCCACCAAGCCGGCGCTCGGCAACTACGCGAGCCTCGCCCTGAACCCGAGCTCCTACATGGACGACCTCATGAACCTGAAGGTGCGGGGCCGGTTCTTCCAGCACCAGGGGAGGACGTCTGCGGAGGCCACGCTCCTGGCCCAGCTCGCGACCGACCAGTCGACCGACAACGTGGTCACGGTCAACGGCAGCCTGGACACCATCCGCTACGGGGACATCCTGCGCGCTCCGGGGCTCGTGGCGGTGCGCGGCGCGGGCTCTTCGTACGACGGGATCTACTACGTCAAGCAGGTCACCCACAGGATCGCCAGCCGGCCCAACAACTGGGAGTACAAGCAGTCCTTCGTCCTCACCCGCGAGGGGGTGGGGACGACCATCCAGGGAGTTACGTCATGAATCCCGTCGCGTCGCGCGAGAAGCTTTTCGATCCCATCGGCAACGTCGAGTCGCCGAAGGACCGCCGGTTCTTCGGCAAGTACCGCGGCGTGGTGCTCGCGAACGTGGACACGGACGACCAGGCACCGCCCGGCCGGGTGCAGGTGTACGTGGACCACATCCCGGGCGCCGAGCTCAACTGGGCCATGCCCTGCGTGCCCTTCGCCGGGCCGAACGTGGGGCTCTACATGATCCCGCCCGTGGGCGCCTGGGTGTGGGTGGAGTTCGAGGGGGGCAATCCGGCCTACCCGGTGTGGAGCGGCTGCTTCTGGGACCAGGCGAGCGACTTTCCGACCCCGAAGAGCCTCTCCTCGTCCGATCCCACGAAGATCAAGATGCTCGCGACCGACACGGCCACGCTCGTGATCAACGACACCCAGGGGAGCGGCGGGGTGAAGCTCACGGTGGGCTCGCCGGCCATCCAGAACGCGTCGGACGTGGTGACGATCGAGATCAATTCGTCGGGCGTGACGCTCACCTGCAACATCTGCACGATCGCGGTCAACCCGCAGGACGGGGTGAAGGTCACCGTGGGCGGGACCCAGGTGAACCTCACCCAGCAGAACGCCGACGTGCAGACGACGAACGTCAACGTGCAGGCGACCAGCACGTCGGTCAAGAGCCCGACGGTGACCGTCGAGGGGAACACGACGATCAAGGGGAACACCTCGCAGCAGGGGCCGCTCTCGGTGCAGGGGACCTCGTCGTTCACGGGCAACGTCTCAATCACGGGCGCGACCTCGGCGACCGGCGACGTCAACGTGACCGGCAACACGACGCTCACCGGCAACACCACGCACGCGGGGCAGACGACGCTCGGCGGGGCCACCACCGCGGCCGGCGCGATCACGGCCGCGGGCGCGGTGACCGTGGCCGGGGCCGTCACGGTGGCGGGTGTCGTGACCGCTCCCACGTTCGTCGGCATTCTGAACGGCACCGTGGTGCCGCCTCCGGTGTAGGCATGCGGCTCGAAGTCGGCTTTCCGTTCCAGATCGACGACCGCGGGCGCGTGGCCGACCCGACGTACTCGGCGCACGTCGAGCAGCTCATCGAGCAGCTCCTGTTCACCGAGCGCGGCGACCGGGTGAACCGGCCGGACCTGGGCGCCGGCCTGCTGGAGCTGATCTTCGCCCCGGCGTCCGCCGAGATCGTGGCCGTGGCCCAGAGCCAGGTCGCGGCGGCGCTCAACCGCTGGCTGGGCGAGAAGATTCAGGTCGAGTCGGTCCAGGTCGTGGTGAGCGAAGGCAACCGGCTGACCGTGACCGTGCAATACGTGCTGCGCCTGAACCAGCAGAGGCAGGTCGCGGTCTTCGAGCATCAGGTGGCGTCATGACGGCGGAGCGGCCGGGCTCCCTGACGCAGGGCCTCTTCCAGCGCATGCGGCGCCAGCTCGTCTCCCAGGACGGGGGGACGACGGGTCTCGACCACGTCGAGGCGGCTCTCACCTCCGGCGGCTTCGAGCTGACGCTTTTCTTCCTGCCCGAGGAGTCGACCGGCCGGCCGGCGCTTCCCGCGAGCCTCACGCCCGCCAACGTCCGGATCTCCCGGGAAAACGGGATGCCGTTCCCCGGCGTCTGGGTGCAGTCGGTCCGCAAGGGGAAGGCGCAGGGCGAGGAGGTCTACGTGGCGTCCGTCGCGGCCGATCCGGCGATCGCCCAGCGGCTCGCCCACGACCCGTCGCGCTACGTGCTCGAGATCGCCGGCGTTCCCGAGGTGGACCGCTTCCTCGCGAAGAGCACGTTCTCGTGGAGCGGCGTCGCCGAGGCGCCGTCTCCGGAGCTCCCGGCCGTCACGCTCGACCTGCCGCCCCCGGCGGAGATCGACTATCTGGCCAAGGACTTCCAGAGCTTCCGCAAGCTGATGCTCGACCGCATGGCCCTGGTCCTCCCGGATTGGGCCGAGCGCAATCCGGTGGATCTGGGAGTCGCGATCGTCGAGGTCCTGGCCTACGCCGCGGACTACCTGAGCTACTACCAGGACGCCGTGGCCACGGAGGCCTATCTGGAGACCGCCCGCGAGCGGGTCTCCGTGCGCCGCCACGTCCGGCTCCTGGACTACCGGCTCCACGAGGGGTGCAACGCCCGGGTCTGGCTGCAGGTCCTGCCGGGCGCTGCGAACGCGTTGGCGCCCCAGGGCACCGAGGTGCTGACCGGGAGCTCCGAGGAGGGCACGGTCGCGCGCTCCTCCGATCCCTCCTCGCCCTACCAGGTCAGAATCGCCTCGGGAGCCCAGGTGTTCGAGACCGTGTACCTGGCGCGGCTCCGGTCCGAGGTCTCGTCCCGGAAGCTCTACGCCTGGGGGCTCCCCGAATTCTGTCTCCCCATCGGCTCCACCCGCGCCGCCCTCGAAGGGTGGGTCCCCTTGGAGAAGGGGGACGTCCTGGTGCTCCGGCAGGCCAAGAATCCGGTTTCCGGCGAGGAGGTGGACGCCGACCTCCGCCTGGCGCACACCGTCCGGCTCTCCGAGGCGCCTCGCCGGACGTTCGACGGCGGCCGGAAGATCACCGAGATCGCCTGGTTCGAGGAGGATGCGCTGCCGTTCACCCTCTGGGTCGTCCGCGAAACGCGGCAGAAGGTGCTCTCCGGCCTGGCGGAGGTCCGCGGCAACGTCGTGCTGGCCGACCACGGCCGGACGGTCTGCGAGGAGCTCCCGCCCGTTCCCGCGAGCGGCGAGTACCGGCCGATGCTCCGCGAGAGGAATCTCGTCTCCACGGTTCCGTTCGATGCCAGGAAGGCCTCCGCGCTGCCGGCCCGGGCCGCCCTCGCGCAGAATCCGCACGAGGCCCTGCCGGCGATCGCTCTCTACGAAGTGAACGAGCGGTACTTCTACGAGCACGCGAAGCCGGCCCCGGAGCCGGCCCCGGAGCCGTCCCCCGACGTTGTGCTGGAAGAGCCGGGGGCCTTCGGTCTCCGGGCCGTGGAGGAGACCCCGGTCTTCGAGCTCCAGGCCAAGTATCCGCCGCCGGCCGAGGAGGACGCCGTGGCGGAGCTGGAGCGCCGGACCCATTTCGACCGCGTTTTTGCCGAGACCCTGCAGCTCGAGCCCGGCGGCATGCCCCGCCTGGAAATCTGGCGGCCGAAGCAGGACCTCCTGGAGAGCGGCCGTTTCGCCCACGACTTCGTGGTGGAGACCGACGACGACGGGCGCTCCCGGCTCCGTTTCGGCGACGGCCAGCAGGGTCTGGAGCCCTCCTCCGGCTCCCGCTTCTGGGCGGTGTACCGGATCGGCAGCCCGCCGCGCGGCAACGTGGGACCGCGCACGGTCACGCAGCTCGTCACCGACGGGGAGCGGACGGCGGGGCTCGCCGCCGCCCGGAACGACGTGGCCGCCCAGGGCGGGCTCCTCCCCGAGAACATCGAGGAGGCGCGGCGCAACGCCCCCCAGGCTTTCCACGTGCAGCAGCGGTGCGTCACCGAGGGGGACTACGTCACGCTCACGGAGCGCTTCCCGGGAATGTTTGCGGCGCAGTGCGTGAAGTCGTGGAACGGCAGCGGCACCACGGCCACCGTGGCCGTCCAGCGCCAGGGGGGGAGGACGGCCGACGACGCGTTCCTGAAGCGGGTCGACCTGTACCTGCGCCCCTTCCTCCTCCTGGGCCACCAGTTGGAGGTCCGCGCCCCGTTCCTGGTCCCCCTCTACGTCGCGCTCGCGGTCGAGATCGAGCCCGGCCACTTGAAGAGCACGGTGCGCGAAGACCTGATCCAGGCGCTGGGCGACCGCCGGCTCTCGGACGGGCGGGTCGGGTTCTTCTACCCCGACAACTTCACCTTCGGCCAGCCGGTCTACCTCTCCGAGCTGATCGCCACGGCCATGGCCCTGCACGGCGTGGCCTCGGTCGAGGCCCTGGAGTTCCACCGCATGGGGCGGGAGCGGGGCAACGAGCTGGAGACCGGGCGGATCGACATGGACCGGCTGGAGATCGCCCAGTGCAGGAACGACCCGGCCGCTCCCCACCTGGGGCGCATCGAGCTGCAGTTTTCGGGGGGACGATGAGCGGGTTGCCGGGCGATCTCCGCAAGCTGGCGCGCCGGCGCGTGGCCGAGCTGACCGAGATGCACAACCCTCCGGGGCAGTCGAGCATCGCCTATCGCGTCGGGACCTACCGCAGCTTCCTCCAGATGATGCTCGACCGGCTGAGCGTCCAGGAGACCTCGGGCCAGGATGACAAGCCCCACCGGCTCCCGCTGCGCCACTGGAACACCCAGGCGTCGGACAACTGGTTGAACGCCCTGCTCCAGTCCTGGGCGGCCGCGGGCGACGTGATCACCTTCTACAGCGAGCGCATCGCGAACGAAGGCTACCTGCGCACGGCCCGGGAAGAGGTCTCGGTGCGCGAGCTCGTCCGCGCCCTCCACTACCAGCCGCAGCCGGGGACCGCCGGCCGCGTCTCCCTGGCCTTCACGGTGAGCTCGTCCGCCACCGCGCCCGCCCAGGTGACGGTGCCCCGCGGCACCCGCCTGCAGAGCGTGCCGGTCCGGCAGGAGGAGCCGCAGACCTTCGAGACCCTGGAAGACATGGTGGCGCGGGCCGAGTGGAACGCGTTGAAACCCGGCACCGAGTCGCTCCCGGTCGAGACCACGCTTCCGGGGTCCGCCACCCAGGTGTGGGTGAACGGGGCGACTTCGGGGCTGGAGCCGGGCCTTCCTCTCCTGCTGACCGGGAACGGGCCGGACGGAGCCCCCGTCCAGCTCCTCCGGTTCGTCGAGAGCGCCGCGGTCCAGTCCGTGCCGGGCGTGGGGACCGTCACCGCCATCACCTGGCAGGGGGCGCTCGCTCCGGATGACCCGGACGGTCTGGTGATCGCGAGCGGCCTGGGAGTCGCCCTCCTGCGCCGCCGCTGCCAGCTCTTCGGCTGGGACGCCCCGGCGTGGAAGGATCTGCCGCCCGCGGTGGCGCGCCAGTACAGCGCCGTGGCCGGCGGCGTCCTCCTGTCGGGCGACGCGGGCAAGGACTGGGGCCCGATCAACGGGAATCTGCCCGCCAAGCCCCTGCGGGCGCTGGCCGCCGGAGCGGACGGCTCCTTCTACGCCTGCGGCGCCGCGGGCCTCTTCCGCTCGCTGGACACCGGGGCGAGCTGGCAGACGATCCAGGAGGGGCTCCTCGATCCCGACGTCCAGTCCATGATCCTGGACCCCCGGCAGACGCTCTGGATCGGCACCACGGACGGCAAGGTCTACCGCTCGTTCGACCGCGGCGGCACCTGGGAGGCGGTCTCGGGCGGGGCGCTGAAACGCAAGGGGAACCGCTGGAAGGCCGTCTCCACCCAGCTCCCCCCGGGGCCCGTGCAGGCGCTCGCGGCCGCCGTCCAGGGCGGCGGCCTCACGGTGTGGGCCGGCACCACCCAGGGGGTGTTCCGCTCGGTCGACGCGAGCAACGGCTGGGAGCCGGTCAACTCCGGCCTGCCCGGGCTCTCCAAGGACACGGGCTACGCCGAGCTGCCCGTCTACGCCGTGGCTCCGGGCCCGAGCCCGGGGCTCCTCTTCGCCGGCACCGCCCAGGGGGTCTTCCGCTCCGGGGACAACGGCGACGCCTGGGGCGCGGCGAACCGGGGGCTGCCCGAAACCTCGGAGGAGACCGGCCTGTCGAAGACCGCGGTCCGCGCCCTCCTCGTCAACACGCAGACCCGCAACGCCACCACCTACCTCTTCGCGGGGACCGACAAGGGGATCTACCGCTCGACCGACCTCGGCCGGAGCTGGCAGCCGGCGAACGTGGGCCTGCCGGGCACCGAGGCGCGCACCGGGGTGAGCTCGACGGCGGTCACCTGCCTCTCCGCGCTCGCGGACACCCGCACGCTCGTGACCTACCTCTTCGCCGGCACTCCGCTCGGCCTCTTCGTCTCCGGCGACTTCGGCGGCACGTGGCAGCCGAGCGGCACCCAGTCCACGGCCGTGGCCATCGCCGCGCTCGCGTCCGGGGGCAACGGCGCGGTGCTCGCGGCCACCCCCTGGGGAGGGCTCCTGGAGAACGACTGGCCGAATTTCTACATCCAGGGCCGGCAGGTCGACCTCTCGACGACCGAGCCTTCGATTCTTCCGGGGACCTGGGCCGTGCTCTACCAGACCCGCGAGGACGACGGGCCGCTCCAGGGGATCTATCCGATCGCGGACGTGCGCACCGTGCGCCGGCAGGACTTCACCCTGGACGCCGTGGTGACCCGACTGGACGTCGACACGGCCGAGGACCTCGCGATCTTCGACCTGCGCACCACCGCCGTGTTCGCGCGGCCCGAGGTTCTCACGCCCTATGTCGAGACCGTGGTCCGCTTCGGGCCGCTCGACCCGGAGCGCGTGCGGCTCGACCGCCGGCTCGACGAGCCGTTCCCCTTGAAGCGGCCCGTGCTCGTCACGGGCAAGCCGGTCCGGGCGCGCTTCACGGGGGCTCCCCCCACGCTCGTTCCCCTGGAAGAAGGCCTGATGCCGCAGGAGCTTTCGGCCGCCGACCCGGTGCAGGTGTTAGCACCTCCGGCCGCGGACGGCGAGACGGTCACGCTCCTCGTCCGGCAGCCGGTCTCGGGGGTGGAGGGCCGGATCACCGTGCCGTCCGGCTCCGTCGTCTGGCAGCCCGCGGCCCCGGAAGACGGCGCGATCGGCCAGGAGCGCGACACCGAGACCCCGGACGAGAGCGGCAAGACCGTGCTCCTCTTCGATCCGCCGCTCACCTGCTGCCTGGATCCGCGGACGGTCACGATCTACGCCAACGTGGCGGCGGCCAGCCAGGGCGGGACCGTGCCCCAGGAGGTGCTGGGGAGCGGCGACGCCTCCTTGGCCAACCAGCGCTTCTCGCTGCGGCTCCCCCTGACCTATCTTCGCGCGGGGGCCGAGATCCTGCCGGCGCTCGAGGTCCGGGTCAACGGCGTGCAGTGGAAGGAGGTCGGCTCCCTCTACGAGTCGGGCCCCCGGGACCAGGTCTACATGGTCGCCCCGGGGCGGCAGGGGCTCCCGGTCGTCGTCTTCGGCGACGGCATCCACGGCGCCCGCGTGCCCACCGGCCGCGAGAACGTCGTGGCCGTCTACAGGAGCGGGATGTGGACCGACCCGGTGGACCCGGGGCACATCAGCATCGTGCAGACGCGCCCCATCGGCGTGCAGGCGGTGACGAACCCCCTGTCCTGCCCGCCGGGCACGCCGGCCGAAACCCCGGACCAGACCCGGCTGCGCGCCCCCCGCTCCGTGCGGTACCTGGACCGGATCGTTTCGCTCTCCGACTACGAAGACTTCGCCAACGTCTACCCCGGGGTGGCCCGCGCCTTTCTGCAGACCTTCTGGAGCGGCGGTCGGCACCTGCTCTATCTCACGGTCGCGCCGGACGACGCCCGGATCCTCACCCCGGACGATCCGCTGGTCACCGACCTCACCCGGGGGATCGAGCAGATCCGCGACGCCCCCCGGCCCTTCGAGGTCGCGGGCTATCAGCCGGTCACCTTCGAGCTCGCCGCCCAGGTGCTCGTCGACCGCCGGTACCGGCTGCCCACCGTCGAGGCCGCCATCGTCTCCGTGCTCGCGGATGCCTACGGCTTCGACGACAGCCGCTTCGGGCAGATCCTCACCTCGGCGGAGGCGATCACCCTGATCCAGGGCGTGGCCGGCGTGGTCTCCGTCGAGCTCACCGCGTTCCACCGCACCGGCGCGCCGGCCCGGGTGGAGCCCCAGCTGCGGGCGGAGAAGGCCCAGGACACGCCGGACGGCCTGCGGCCGGCCGAGCTGCTGACGATCGACGCTTCGGGAATCGCGCTCGACGTCCAGGTGGCGCCATGAAGGACAAGGACTTTCTCTACAAGCTGCTGCCGCGGTTCATCCGCTACAGCGACGCCTACCAGGGCGAGCCCCTGCGGGCGCTCTTCGAGGTTCTGCAAGGTCCGTTCGAGGTCATCCGCAAGGACCTGTCGGTGCTCTACCGGAACGCGTTCATCGAGACCTGCGAGCCGTGGGCGATCCCCTACATCGGCGACCTCCTGGGGGTGCGGAGCCTCATCGATCCCAAGCACTTCCTGTTCAGCCAACGCACCCAGGTGGCCAACACCATCGCCTACCGGCGGAGAAAGGGCACGGCGGCCACCCTGGCGCGCGTGGCCCAGGACGCGACCGGCTGGTACTCGCACGTCTTCGCCGGGGCCGACGCCGTGGCCATGACGGCCTCCCTGCGGTTCCCGCGGCCCGTCCCCAGCCGCACGCTCGACCTCGAGAACGCCGACGCGCTGAACGACCTCGGGAACCCGTTCCATCCGGCCCGCCGCACCGTGGTCGTGCGCTGCCCCGCGCCGGAGCCCGGGGGCGAGCCGGCGAGCGTCTCGGCCGACGGGCCGGGCCTGTTCAACCTGTCGAACCTGGCGCTCTACCTCTGGCGTCTCCAGGCCTATCCCCTGGAGGACGGGGGCGCGCGCGCCATGAAGGACGTCGGCCAGCCCCAGGAGCCCGGCGACCCCGGCGCTCCGCTCTACTACACCTTCAGCCCCTACGGGGTCGACCGGCCCCTGTTCAACCTGCCGCGGACCCCGTCGGACCTCTACGCCCTGGCGGGCGAGGAGAGCGTGCCGGGGCCGCTCTCCCGCCGCGCTCTCGCGGTGGAGACCGAGGCGCTGGCCAGGAACCAGGAGCCGCCGACCCGCTATCTCGCTCCTCCGCCCGCCTTCGCGGTCTGCCTGTGGTACGAGTCGGACGAGCAGGAGCCCCCGCCCGTTCCGGCCCGCGACATCCTCGTCTGCGATCTCTCGAGCGGGAGGGTTCCGCCCTCGGACCGGCCCTTCCAGGTGGCCGTGGACCCGGAGCTGGGACGGCTCGCCCTGAGCCCTGACCTTGCAGTTCAGCGGGTGATCGTGAGCGCGAGCTACGGATTCAGCGCGGACGTGGGCGGCGGGCCGTATTGCCGGCGCGACACCCTGAGCCAGCCGTCTCCCGGCACGTGGGAGGCCGTGGTCTCCTGCCAGACGCACCACAAGGTGGAGATCCCGAGCCATCCGGACTCTCCCTCCCAGGCGCTGCTCTACGACAGCCTCTCCGGGGCCCTCGCGGATTGGAAGAGCGGCCCCGAGGCTCTCGTGAGGATTCTGGACAACGGCATCTACGTCTCGGACGAGCCCGTGGCCGTCGACCTCGCTCCGGACGGCAAGCGGCAGCTCGTGCTCGAGGCGGCGGACGGGGGTTGCCCCTGCCTGATCTTCCGCAAGGGTCTCGTCCTGCGCGGCCCGCTGCTCGCTCCGGGGCAGAAGGAGCGCCTCCGGGTGGAGCTCAACGGGCTGTGGATCGAGGGGCCGGTCTCGGTGTCCGGCGACATCGACCTGGAGATCGTCCACTGCACCCTGCGGCCAACGCCCGGGAGCCCGGCGGGGGCCCCGGTGCTGGACGCCTCCGCGGGCGGGCCCGAGGCGCGGCTGTCCCTCTCCTTCAGCCTCACGGGTCCCTTGTCGGTCGCGCGCAACCTCGGAGGGTTCACGGTTCACGACAGTCTCGTGGACGGCGGCTCCGGAAAGGCCATCGACGGTCCCCCGGCGGTCCTGGAACGGTGTACGATCTTCGGCTCCGTGTCCGTCGAGAGGCTGCTGCTCGCCGAGGACGTTCTGTTCACCGCGCCGGTTCAGGTGCGCCACCGCTGGACCGGAGAGGTGCGCAACAGCTATGTCCCCCGAGGATCTCACGTGCCGCCCACCGTGCGCTGCCAGCCCGACGCCCAGGACGGCGGGGGTCCGCCCCTCTGTCCGGCCTTCGTGTCGCAGCGCTTCGGCGATCCCGGCTACGGCCAGCTCGCGTCCTCCTGCTCGCGGGAAATCTCGGCCGGCGGCACGGACGGCTCCGAGATGGGCGTCTTCCACTCCCTGGGCCAGCCCTATCGGCAGGCGCAGCTCCCCGCGATCCTCGCCGAGTACGTCCCCTGGGGCTTCTCGACCCGGATCGTCTACGTCACCTGAGACGGCGAGCGCCAGACGATGAGCGACAGCCGCAAGGGGGATTTCTCCCGCTTCCCGTTCGATCCGAAGAAGCACTACAGCGCCGTGCTGCTGCAGCAGGGGCGCGTGCAGCTCGACGCGGACTGGAACGCCTGGTCGGACGTCCTGAACGACCGCCTGAGAAGGGAGACCGCGGACCTGGTCGGCGCCGGCAGCGGGCCGGCCGGCAACGCGGGATTCGAAGTCCTTCCCGGCTACGGCCTCGCTTTCGACGGCAAGGACGACCTGGTCGCGATCGGCGGCCCGGATGGATCTCCCGCTTTCAGCCCCCAGGGCGCCTGGACGATTGAGACGTGGATCACCCCGCGCAAGGGGGGCGGCATCGTGGTCAGCAAGACCGCGTGCACGGCGGGGCCGGGGAGCTTCACCGAGGAGCTCTTCCTCTCCGTCGAGCCGGACGGCAAGGTCCGCCTCCACCGCGCGACCGCCGCGGCGCCCGATCCGGTCACCCAGGGCGCCCTCCCCTGGGACAAGGCCGGCCACATCGCCGTGGTCTCGGACGGCACCGGCACCCGGATCTACCTGAACGGCCGGCTCTCCGCCGAGGACAGCCTGGGCTTCCCGTTCGCGGCCGGCGCCCCGTCCCTGTTCAACGCCGGCGTGTCGCTCGCGGGCGGCAAGCCCACGTTCCCGTTCCGCGGCCTAATCCACGAGCTCCGCTTCTGGGGGGTGGCGCGCAGCCAGGACGACCTGCGCGCCACCAGCCGCCCGGACGACCTGACCGGGCAGGAGGACGGGCTCCTGGGGTGGTGGCGGTTCGACCAGGGCTCGGGGTTCGAGGTGCCCGACCGGAGCTCCGGCGGCCACGTGGCCGTCCTGGGCAACGGGCAGCCGGAGCAGCGGCCCCGGTGGGTGCTGCGGAGCCTCCACCTGGGCCCCGGCCGCTACTACGTGGACGGGCTCCCCGCGGCCAACGAGGAGCGCGTCTCCTTCGGCCAGCAGCCGGACCTCCCCGGCGCGGCCCTGCCCGCGCTCTCCGGCCCCTCGGCGGCCTGCCTCTTCTACCTGGACGTCTGGGAGCGCACCCTCTCGGCCCTGGAGGACCCCTCGATGCTCGAGGTGGCCCTGGGCGGGGCCGACACCACCCTGCGCTCGCGGATCGTCGCCCAGGTGAAGTGCCTGCCCGTAGCCGTGGAGCCGGGCTGCCCCGACCCCGGCCCCGAGCAGGTGGAGACGCTGCCCGAGTGGCGGCAGCTCCTGGCTTCGCAAGCCTCCCGCGGCCGCCTCAAGGCCCGCCGCCAGCCGAACGCCGTGGGCGCCGTGGGCAACCTCCTCTACCGCGTGGAGATCCACGACGGCGGCGGGATCTACGGCGGAACGCGCACGGCGGACGAGGGAACCGCCGTCTCCCAGATCGGCAACGGCAGCGGCAGCGTGGACGCGAAGCTCGCCCAGCCTTCCGGCTTGAAGACCGGCCAGTGGGCCGAGCTCTTCGATCCCGACAGCGAAGCCGCCGGCCTCCTCGTCTCGGTCAAGGCCGCGAGCGCCGACGGCACCACGCTCGTCCTCGCCTTCGCCGATCCGAACGCGAAGCGGACCGGCCGCGAGACCCGCCTGCGGCCCATCGCCACCTGGAAGTGGTCGCGGACCAACGGCGTGGCGGCCTGGCCTCTGCTGCCGATCGAGGCGGGCTCGAAGACGCTGCGCCTGCGCGACGTGGGGCGCGACGACCTGGACCTCTCCGCGCGCGACTGGGTGGAGATCGTGGACGACGCTGCCACGCTCCAGGGCGGGGTCGAGCCGCTGCTCCAGGTGGCCACCGTGAGCACCGACACCCTGCAGGTGACGGTGACCGAGGCACCCTCCGGCCGGATCGGGAGGAACGCGGCCCTCCATCCCCTGCTGCGGCGCTGGGATTGGGACCGGGCCGCCTCCTCGTCCGTGGGCCTCACCCCGGTAGAGACCGGCTGGCGGACCCTCGAATCGGGGATCCAGGCCTCCTTCGAAGGGGCCGGCCCCTGCCGCACCGGCGACCACTGGTTCCTGCCGGTCCGCTCGGTCACCGGCAACGTCGAGTGGCCCACCGACGGCTCGAATCCCGCCGCGAAGCCGCCCGACGGCACGGACCACCACTACGCGCCCCTGGCCATTCTCGTCTCGGACGAAGAGGGCCTGCGGACGACCGACTGCCGCACGACCTTCCAGCCGCTCTCGACCGGGGCGGTGAGCAAGGCCGGGGACACGATGGACGGCTCGCTCTGTGTGCGCGGGGACGTGGACGTCCAGGGCACGGTCTCCGCGGAGGTGCTCCAGGGCACGGTGGGCACTCCGGGGGCGGTCGGGACCCAGGCCCTGGCCGACGGGGCGGTGACCGCGGCCAAGCTCGCGGCCGGCATCGTCGGCGTGCCCGTCGGGGCCTCGATCCTGACCGAGTCGCCCTATCCCCCGGCCGGCTTCATGGCCACGGGCTTCTCGATGACCTTTGGAAGCTCCGCGCCCTCCTGGGCCGTCCGCCGGGAGATCCCCCGCGTGCCGGACGGCCGGCTGGCCTCCGTCGTGGCCCACGGGCGGGTCTACACCGTTCTCGAATCGGGAGAGCTCTGGGAGTACGACCCGGCGACCAACGGCTGGACGACCCGGCGCACCATGCCCGAGGCCCGGCAGGGCTTCGCCGCGGGGGTGGCGGGCGAGAAGATCTACGTGATCGGCGGGCTGGACCCTCAGGGCCGCCCGGCCTCCGGCATCTTCGAGTACGACCCCGCGACCGACCGCTGGACGGGCCGGAGCCCGATCCTCACCCCGCGCCAGCGCCTGGCCGTGGCGGCCTGGGGCGGCGTCCTCTTCGCCCTGGGAGGCCTCACCAACCGCGACCGGGTGGTGGAGACGAACGAGGCCTACGATCCGTCGTCCGACTCCTGGACCACCCGCCGCCCGTTGCCCGGTCCCCGCCACAGCTTCGGGGCCGGCACCCTGGGCGACCGCATCTACGCCGTGGGGGGCGAGGGGCGCTCCGTGTTCGGCGTCGGCCGCATGATGTCGGTCCACAACTTCTGCTACCACGCGGCGACCGACCGCTGGGAGCACCACCGCGCCCCCCTTCCCTCGCCGCGCACCGACCACGCCGTGGCCGTGGCCGCGGGCCGCCTCTTCGTGATCGGAGGGAGAGCCCTCTTCGGCGAGACCGGCGAGGTGGAGTCCTTCGACCCCGCCGCCAACCAGTGGACGAGCGGCCCCACCCTCCCCCAGCCCATCGCCGCCCCCGGAGCGGCGGGGGAGGGGGGAACGCTCTACGTGATGGGTGGAAAGACCTCGCCGGAGGCGCGGTCTTCGCTGGTGCAGGCCTCGGCGGTGGCGGCGACCTTCTGGGTTCACCGCCGGCAGGGGTAGACAGACCACGGACGAACACGGACCTTCATGGACTGACACGGACTCCCGGAAACTGTCCGTGTTCGTCCGTGAAAGTCCGTGTTCGTCTGTGGTCTTCCGCTCTACAGCACCGGCGCCGTTGCCGGGAATTCCGGCAGAAACACCTGCGTCTTCCCCTGGCTCGTGGGATCGAGCAGCGTCACCCGCACGAAAGCCTGCACCGGGTCGGTCGTCGCGGTCGAGCCCGCGTCGGCGGGCTGGGTGCGGGCGAGGAGCTTCAGGGTCTCGGGCACTTCCCGGGGCCCACTGGGGTTGTCCCGGATGAGCAGAATCAGCGACCAGAGGTTCCGGTACTGATAGACGAGGCTCCGGCCTTCGACGTAGGCGTAGAACGAGTCGGCCACCGAGACCGCGAGCGGCACCGAGGGCGAGTTGCCGGCCCAGTCGAGCCGCAGGGTGACCGGCGTGCCGAGAGCCCAGTTGCCCACAGGCTTGGGATTCCCCTCCACGAGCGTCTGCGTGCCCGCGCCGCCGTCGCCGATCGTGAGCGTCCAGCGGATCACCTGGTTGGCGTTCTTCTCCTGGCTCCGGTTCACCCGGAAGTCGACCTGGAGGTCGAGCGCCGGCGCGGGGTAGGTCTTGGGGTCGGCCAGGAACGGCGCGATCAGGGTGCGGACGTCCGCCATGTCGCTCATGAACTGGCGGACCTCGGCTTCCTGCGCTCCCAGGGCCGAGCTCCCCTGGGGGATGTTGTTGATCACGGTCTGCGACTGGTCGTAGAGCTGGTAGAAGCCCTGGAGCGCCGCGGCCGAGGCCTCGACGAGCTCGCCGGGGGTCCCTTCGCCGCTCGCCGTGAAGGGGAAGCGGCCGGCCAGCCGGTCGTTGAAGTACTGGGCGAGCTGCAGGTAGGCCGTGCGCCCGTCCTGCCCCGTGAGCACCTGGCAGCGGTCGTAGACGCCCCGCCGCAGCACCGCCTGCTTGCTCAGGAAATAGTCGGCCGAGGTCCCCCGTGGATCGGACGCCGGGATCTGCGCGAAGCAGGTGGGGAGGGTCACCGCCGTCATGTTGGCCGTGATGAACGTCTCGAGCGACAGGATGGGGTTGCCCGCCATCTTGTTCGTATAGGCCGAGACGTCCGCGGCGAGCGTCTGCCACTTGGTGACGAGCGGCGTCACCTGCGGGGTGGTGCGGATGGCGGCCGTCGAGAGCGGGTTCGCGTAGCTGTTGACCAGGTTGGTGACGATCGCCCGCTGGCCCGCGAGATAGTCGTTGAGGCCGTCCGCGCTCGTCACGTTGAAGCTCAAGAAGGAGAGCGTGGGATTGCCGTCCCAGTCGTTGAAGTAGGGGTCCTGGGGGGAGTAGAGGTTCTGCATCGTGAGCAGATCGTCGATCTGCGTCAGCATGCCGTTCTGCTGGTTCGTGACCGCCCCCGTGAGCTCGGTGGACGCGGTCCGCAGGCGCAGGAACGCGAAGGTGTTGAGGAGGTCCGAGAGGGCGGGGGAGTTCGTCTGGAAATTGCTCACCTGGCTCTGGACGCTCCACTCGAGCGCGCTCGGTACCGTGGGGTCGCCCTGGGGCGGGAACTGCTGCGCCTCGGCCACGGTGTCGATCATGTTCGTCTCGAGGTTCGCCGTCGCCACCTGGGTGACCTGCCCCTGGAGCGCGGCGGGGAAGAGGTCGAGCCCCTTGCCCAGGAAATCCTGGTAGGGCGCCACGAGCCCCTGCGCCTCTGCGAGCGCCGGCGCGCTCCACAGGAGCACCGTGCCCTGGGGCGGCGTCTCCACGATCTGCCGCGCCGGCTGGGCCGTCAGGAAGCTCTGGCCGAGGAGACTCTGGAGCGCCGACTGGAGCTGCAGGAGGCCCGGCGAGAGCGCGAGCTGCACCTGGCCTCCCTTGGAGGCGAGGAACGGCCCGGTGTACGGGCTCGAATAGTTCGCGAGGTCCACCTTGAGCTGCCGGAAGCCGGCCTGCCCGTTCGCGAGCACGGCCTGGCTCGTCGAGCCGCCCAGGAAGGCCGACGCCTGCATGGCCGCGAGCGCGTCGGTGTAGGGAGATCCCAGGTCGAACGTCGCGTTGCCCATCCAGGCGACCTCGGGCTGGGTGAGGTCGGTCTGCGTCTGGTTGATCAGGTCGAGCAGCCGCTGGTAGGCGTCGAGGCTCGTGATGGTCGAGCTCTGGGCCGCCAGGCTGTTGATCTCGTCGGTTAGGGCGTTCAGGTCCGCCACCACGGCGTTGAACGTGAAGAGCCGGGAGTAGAACCGGCGCGACAGCGTCGTCGCCTGGTTCTGCAGGCCGTAGTCGGACCCGACCGGCGGGTACTCGATGGCCTCCGCGTCGATCCTCCGGACCATCCGCTCATAGAACCGCGTGGCCCCGCCCGTGGGGGGCGCCAGGACGTCACCGTAGACGTGCCGCAGGAGGCCGTTCAGGTCCGCCAGGAGCGCGGTCCCGTCGCTCTTGCAGGTCTCGGCCACGCAGTCGTAGGAGCCCACCCGCGCCTCGGTGGGCTTGAGCGTCTGGAGGAAGCTCTGGAGCCGCACGAACTCCCGGGTGTCCTGGTAGTACGTGGGCGCCTGGTCGTAGTCCTGCGCGGGCGGCGGCGTGACCTGGGCGAGCAGGGTGAGCTCATCCGTGAGCGCGGTCTCGAGCGACGGCATCACGATCCCGTCGTACCCCTTGGCCGTGCTCTTGACGATCCCCCGGTAGAACGGCGAGAGCCACGAGGTGGGCATGAGGATCGACCAGGGCCGGTAGGTCTGGATCTGCCGCGCCTCGAGAAGGAGGCGGTCGACGGAGTCGCTCCGGGGATCGGAGGGGGTGGCCGTGGTGAGCGCAGCCTGGGCCGTCGTGCTCCCGCCCGGCGCCGTCAGGTCGTCGTAGATCCCGTCCAGGAACGGCCCGAGGGGCGCGGCGTCGGCCGACACCTCCCGGTAGGCGCGGGGGAGCCCGAGCGTCCCCAGGAGCACGAGGAGGAGCATCCCGGCCTGGAGCGCAAAGCGGAGCCGGTGCCGGGCGGAGACGGCCGACGCCGTGGGGACGCCCACGGGGTCCTCGGGGAAGGTCTTGTCCGTGAGCACGTCGTGCGAGAACACGATGGCCGACGGATGCGCCCCGCTGGGCACGGGCGCCGCGGTCGGGGCCGGAGTGTCGTAGGTGTCCCACGGCAGCGGGGCCGGGGAGGCCTTCGGGTCGAACTGGCCGCCCGCGAAATAAAGGCCGCGCAGGAAGAAGTCGTCGTGGTAGGAGCTCGGCGTGAAGATCTGGTTCAGGTAGACCCGCACCGGCTCCTGGACGGCCTTGACGCTGCGCGAGAGGAGGAACGCCTGCTCCGCCTGCCGCGGGTCGACCGAGGCCTCGCCACCCAGGACCTCGACGAGCGCCTCGTTCAGGCTGCTTTCGAGCTCGGAAAAGATCCGGTCCGGCCAGGCGCCGGTGTAGGCCGTCTCCGGCGAGTCCGGGGTGGACCAGCCGAACATCTGCCCGCTCGTTCCGTTGGGAATCGAGGCGAGGAAGGACGAGAAGCCCGGCAGGAGGTCGCTCTGGGTGATCACCACGTAGACCGGGAGCTGCATCGAGAGCGCGGTCTGCGCGTCCCAGAGCTTCTGGTAGAGGATCGCGGCCCGGTGGGCGGCCTCGGTCATCAGGTCGCCGCCCTGGCCCGATACGTCGTAGACCTCGGTCGCGGGGATGGAGAGGACGATCCCGTCGGCCGGGCGCTCGGGCCGGCTCCGCTCGAGCAGGCGCAGCAGCGTCTTCCAGGCGTCGTCGTCGGACGTGCGGCCGTCGCTGCGCAGCACGAGGTCGCCCGAGACATCGAGCACGATCCCCTGCTGGTAGTACCACCAGCCGCAGTCGGTGCGCGAGGAGCCGGGCGGGGGCACGGGCTCGCCGAACGGGAGCGACAGCCCCGACCGGCCGAGGAGCGTGGTCTTGCCGCCCCGCGCCTGGCCGAGCATCAGGTACCAGGGCAGGCGGTAGCGCGGGTTGCGGCCGGGGATCGCCCGGGAGAGGAACCGCAGCGCCTGCTCGAAGGAGCGCCGCAGCCCGGCTTCCGTATTGCGAGTCCGCGCGTCGAAGCGGACTCCCTGGACCCAGCCCCGGACGCCACCCGTGCCATTCGTCGAGGAGCTCCCCAGGAGGGCCTTCCTCGCCAGGAAGAACACGAGGACCGCGAGGACGAGGATCACCGCGAAGATCGCGGCGAGCGTCCAGGTCAGGTTCGCGGTGAGCGTTTCGAGGATCTGCTGCATCGGACCCTCAGGGGAGCGCCAGGATCTTCTCGACCTGGGACCGCACCTCGGCGGTGGCCTGCCGCCACAGCACGTGGGAGGCGACGCCGAACGCGAGGAGTATCACGAGGAACGCCACCACCCAGCCGCGCACCTGGGGAAGCTTCTGCGGCTCTCCCTGGCTGCGGGTCGCCATGTAGGCTTCGGGGAAGAGCCGCCCGGCGCCGGGCAGGGTCCCGGGGTTGGTCCCATAGATCGCCCGGTAGAGCTCTTCCCGGTAGGCGTCCAGGTGGACCGTTTCCTCGCTCCCCTTGTAGCGCCCGCGGAAGCCCAGGCCCAGGGCGAAGAGGTAGACCTTGGCGAGATCGGGATCGGTCCGCACCCCGCGGGCGAGGAGCGCGTCGATGCGGTCGAACACCTCGTCCTGGCCGTCCTGGGTGCCGAAGAGCTGCTGCTCCAGGGGATTGGCGGCCCAGGCCGCGCGGCCCGGCCAGACCATCCCCAGGAAGACCTCGTCGGCGAACACGGCCATCACGTACTGCGCCTGGCTGTAACGCTCGGACGACTCCGCCTGCTTGGCTGCCGCAGCCTGCTGGTTCAGGATGCCCAGGAGCGTGTCGTAGGGCGACGGCGCCCCGGCGCTCCCCGACGTCCCGGAGGTGACGCGCCGCTTCTGCCGCACGACCTCGTCCCAGAAGACGGAGAAGTTGTCGACGAGAGAGAAGTTGGAGGGCGACGGGGCGGCACCGGAGCTCGCCGAGCCCGAGGGCGTGGCCGGGGAGGACGGCGAGTAGATCGCGAGCGAAT
Organism: Thermoanaerobaculia bacterium; assembly: GCA_035278895.1. Taxonomy (GTDB): domain Bacteria; phylum Acidobacteriota; class Thermoanaerobaculia; order Multivoradales; family UBA5704; genus DATARR01. The sequence continues at coordinate 21,753 of DATEIO010000049.1, forward strand.
CGGACATCGGGCGGCTACCGGCTCTGGGTCACGGTGAAGCCCGTGTTGCCCAGGCTCATGGTGAGGTTCAATTGGGGATCGATCGACTGCCGGTGCGCTCCGGCCGAGGCGTAGCCCACGAAGACCACGCCCCCGCGGGCGCCGATCCGGTAGGAGAGCTTGAAATCATTGACCGTCTGGTTCGGCACCCACTCCCAGTAGTTCGTATCGAAGCCGGGCTGCTTGGTGCCGTTGTCCTTGATGAACTGCGACCGCGCCGCGAACCACTGCTGGGCCGTCATCGCCATCACCTGCTCCATGAGCCCCGCGTCGTAGAAGAACAGGACGTCGACGGGCACCGGGGAGTTGTTGTTGAGCTGGGGCGCGACGGAGACCGACACCTTGATGTTCCCCCCGAAGAGCCGGTCGACCCGGCGGAAGATCCCACAGGAGGAGAAGAGCAGCGCCGCGAGAGCCACCACGGCCAGGCGGG
>DATEIO010000050.1:0-9622 GCA_035278895.1 Thermoanaerobaculia bacterium
GTCTCCCCCGTCCCCGGCGGCGATCTGCGCGACCCGGTTCCCCAGGAGAGCGAAAGCCGGTTCGTCGAGGCGCAGCTCCGTGAGGCCGCTCCACCAGGCGGAGAGCGCCTCTTCGAGCTCTCCGCGCCGGCTCTCGATCTCATTGCGGGCGGCGAAGCTCCTCTCGATCGCAGCTCGCAGCCGTGCATCCGCCTCCCGCTGCCGGACCTCAGCGCCCTCTTCGCGCCGGCAGGCCCGGTCGCGCTCGCCCGCGAGGCGCTTGAGCTCGGCGACGGCCTCCTCGCCTCTCCGGACCGCCGCCCGCACGACGGCTTCCGCGGCTCCGGCCCGCCCGGGCAAGGCTTCGAGAGCGGCCGAGCCGACGGCCTCGAGCCGGGCCTCGGCCGTCGCCCTAAGCGCCCGGCGGACTGCCTCCTGGTGTTCGCCGTCCCGCCGCCGGGCCTCCTGGCCGGCGTTCTCAAAGCCGCGCCGATGCTCGACGACCTGCCGGGCCCCCCGGGCCGCGTCGTCCCGGTCCCGGGCCGCCTGGCGGGCGAGGTCCTCCGCCTGCTCCCGTTTGGCCCGGATCGCTTCGACCGAGCGCATGGCCTCCGACTGTTCGAGGGCGCGAAGGGTCCCCCGGGTGGCAACGAGAGCGGTCTCCATCTCCTGTTCGCGGGCGGCGAGCCCGTCCAGGCGAGCCTCCAAAAGAGTCCGGGCCTCTTCCGCCTCCCGCACCTCGCCCGCAGTCTTGTGATAGCGGCTGTCGGACTGGCGCACCTCCGCGGCGCGGCCACGGGCGACTCCCTGGCCGTACTCGCGGTAGATCTCCAGGAACGAGGCGACGCCCGCCGTCGCGGCTTCCACCCGGGCGAGCTCCTTTTGTTCGTTGTCGAGGCGCTCGAACCCCTCCGAGAGCTGGCCAATCAAGTCCGAGTCCAGGGGCGGCAGGCTCTCCTTCAGGATCTCCGAGAGCGTGTTGGGATCGAGCCTTTCGGACAGGTGGGGCCGGCGCAGCTGGAGGAGCAGGTGGCGCAGCGTCGAGAACCGGTCCTCGCCCAGGCCGAAGAGGTGGGAATCGAGCTTTTCCCGGTACTCCCGGCCGGTTTCGAAGACCCAGCCGTCATCGCCGATCTGCTGCCGGAGCTGTTCCTTGAGGAACGGAGTCTTGCCCGTGGAGATCGGCAGGTCCTGCCCCACGCGGCGCCGGGTGAGGAAATACCAGGAATCCACCCGCCGCACCCGCTGGGTCGCGCGAAGGCCGCAGCCGAGCGTCCAATAGACCTCCCGCGGCCCTTCCTCACCCTCGCCCGCGAGGCGCCCCAGCTCCAGCCAGACGTAGCCGACGCGGCTCTCGTAACGGCCTCCCAGGAGGAGGTTCCACTCCATGGTGCGGGAGGTGCCGCCGAACGGATCGAGGCGCTGCGGAGAGAGGTCCGCGTCGAAGAGGAAGGGGAGCAGCACCTCCAGGGCCTTGGACTTGCCGGTGCCGTTCTCCCCCCGCAGGATGAGCCGGCCGTCGTGGAAGCGGAGCTCCTGGTCGTCATACTGCCAGACGTTCAGGATGCCGGCCCGCAGCGGCTGGAAGCGCTCCCGGGACGGCGCAGGAAGGCGCGGAGCTGCGGGCCTCGGGAAGAGCTCCAGGACGCGGCCCGGGCCTTCTCCCGGCTCGGGGAAATCATGGATCGACATCTTCCTCCTTCGGCTCTTTCGGAGCGGGCTCCACGACCCGGTAGCGTGCGATGGCGGGCCGCGGCTCGATCCCTCCGGCCCGGCGGACGGCGAGCCCCATGCGCTCCAGCCGCTCCAGGGCCTGGGCCAGGAGCCGGCCCGGCCCGGCAGGAAGCTCCTGGTAGGCCTTGCTCCAGACCTTGCCGTGGCGGGCAAGGAGCGTCTCGATCACCCGTTGCAGCTCGGCCTCCGGCACCAGGATGGTGCGATCGGGAACCGCGCGGGCGCGCTCGGCCAGGTGCTCCGCCAGGAGGAGCGCGGCGTGGGAGACCGTGCCGGTCGACGGGAAGGTCAGATCAGTGAGCCGGCCCGCCGGATCGATCGCCGCAAGCCCTTCGCGCCGCACCTCGACCTCGAGGCCCGTCTGCCCCGTTACCTGGCCAACCAGGTAGTGGCGCTGGGACGTGAGATAGGCGCGTTCGGCCTCGTCCAGATCCGCCAGATAGAGGACCGGCTCTTCGACGAGGCGGCGCAGAAGCCTGTGGCGGGACCGCCGGTTGGCTCCTTCCTCCGTCTCCGGATAGACCTCGGGCGCAAGCCGCTCCGGATCGTCGAATGGCGTGGCCGGCACGGGAACGGAGAGGAGCTGGGAGAGGCGGCGGCTGTGGACGTCGTAGAGCGCGTCGCCTCGGCCTTCGACGAAAGCCGTGTCCTCGCCGTCCGCAAGGGAGAGCACGCCCAGCTCCACGAGCCAGCGGACGGCGTCGACGAAGGCTTGCCGTTCCGCGAAGCTTTCGAGGTCGAGCCGCCGCATCTCCTCCGAGGCCGCGAGGAGCGCGACCTGCCCGGCGAGCTCCGAGAGCACCGTCTGGACCTCCATGCGCTCCAGGGCGGCCAGCACCAGACAGAGGAGCGCGTAGCGCCGCGGCGTGAAGGGGAGGCCGGACTGCGTCCGCAACGGCCGGAGCCCGGCGCCGGGAGCCGGCCGCTTGTGGAGGCGGGCGAGCTCGGTCTCGACGACCAGACGGTAGCCGAGCTGCTCGGCGAACCAGCGTTGAAGCTCCCGGGCATGCCGGCGGACCAGGGCGAAGGTCTCGGGATCGGGCCGCGTGTCGGTCACGAACGGAGAGGCGAGAAGGAGACGGATCGCCCGCCGCTGCTCCTCCGCCGCCAGGGCGTTGGCGTCCAAGCCGGCTGGCGCCGAGGTCACCGGGCACCCCCCTGGGCGAGGGTGGGCGCTTGCACGTCCTCGACGGTCAGCACGTAGGCCGGCAGCGTCAGCCGCCCGGTAGCCGTCTCCACGACGGTGAGCGCTCCCGGCTCCGGCTCTTCGAGGCGAAGGCGGAGCCGGCCGTCCAGGCTGCGCGCGCGGCGCAGGCCTCCCGGCCCCGGCGAAGCCGAGAGCAGCCGGTCCAGGAGGGAGAGGAGAAGAGAGAACTCGTCCGGGGAGAGGGGAGGGAGATCCGCGAGAGCGAGAGGCCCATGGCCCGCGAAGCGAGCGAGCGCCGCCGATTGCGCCTCCCGGAGACGGCGGTGGCGCTCGACCAGGAGCCGTTTGACCCGGGAGTGATCCACGATCTGCGCGGCACGGCCCAGCGAGGTGGTGCGGCCCGTGTCCCGGAGGGCGGGAGCGACGGGAACCGGCGGCGCCTCCCACCAGCTCACTCCGGGCCGGACGAGGTCCGGATCCTCGTCGAGCCCGCCCAGATGCCGGGCTCCGAACAGGCAGAAGACCGCCTGGAAGAGCCGGTGCGCCCTCTCCTCGCCGCCCGCCTCCCCGTCCAGACGGTCGAACCCGACCGCCAGGCGGAGCAGGTCGGCGGTGCGGCTCACCCGGCGGAAGCGCTTCTCGTGCAGCCGCTCGAGCACGAGGAGGATGCGGTTGATCGCCCCGCGCGCGGCGGCCCGCAGGCGCTCCACCGTGGCGGGCTCCCGGCCATCGCCGACGAACCAGGCCGCGATCCCGTTCCACTTGCGGCGGAGGCCCTCCGTGGGGTCCTGCACCCCGAGCGGTGCGGGAGCCGCGTCCGCCCGGGCGGCCAGCGCGATCAGGCGGTCGCTGCCCGCGGCTTCGATCCCCTGGATCTCCCGGGTGATCTGGGGTGCGGTCTCCGCGAGCTCTCCCAGGAACTGCTCCAGATACTCCAGGACCGCCTGCTTGTAGAGGATGAACGCCTCGGCGTGGACCTCCCCCTGATCGATCGCCTCATGGAGCCGCGCCAGGAACGTGCTCGCGTTCTCGGTCAGGGCCCTGAACTGCTCGGTCACGTTGAAGAGGTGCTCGAAGAGGCGTTCCGGCGCCGGCTCTTCGGCTTCGAGCTCCTGGCGGATCCCGGTGAGATTGCGCAGGATCGTCCCCAGCATCACCCGCTGGAGAGACCCGCTCTTCTCCAACGCCTCGAGCACCTCGCCCACGGCCCGCTCCGCCGCCTCTCCGGCCGCCGTGAGCTGATAGATGAAGTGGCGGCGCCGGAAATCCTCCAGAGTGGCCACCCGGCCGGCATCGTGAGCCCGCCTCAGGTTTCCCCACTCGACGAGCTGGTCCAGAGCGCGGTCGATGCCGCCTTCGGGGATCTCGCCCCGGAAGCTCCGGTGGAGCTCGGCCGCGACCTCGTCCGGACGGAACTGGATCCGGTACCGCGCCTTGGCTTCGAAGAACAGGCGCATGACGGCCCGGTAGAGCGGCGCCAGGGATTCCACGGTGTAGGAAAACAGCGTGAGGCGGCCGCCGGAATCGAAATGCGTCACTTCTTCTTCCCCTCCGAAAGCATTTGTACCTTCCGGGGGAATCCTATCATCCCGATCGATCCCCGGCTTGGTTCTTGCTGGATAGAGGGCAGCGAGGGAGGTGGGCCATGTTCCAGCCAGCCAAGAGAATCGCGTTCCAGCTCGTTTTCATCGCCATCGCCGCCAGCTTCGTGGGATGTGCCTCCTCGGCGCGGCTCCCCGTCTCCGCCGGGACCGGCCCCGAGCCGACCCTGCCTCCTCCGGACAAATCCCTGATCCCACTGGTGAACGTCGTTACCGCGAAGGGCTGGCCCGAAGGCGCGAAGCCCGTGGCGGCCGAAGGGACGGCCGTGGCCGCGTTCGCCGACGATTTGGATCACCCGCGCTGGCTCTACGTGCTGCCGAACGGCGACGTGCTCGTGGCCGAAACCAACGCGCCGCCGCGGCCGAAGGACAACAAGGGACTCAAGGGCTGGTTCTTCAAGCTCTTCCAGAAGAAGGCCGGCGGCGCCGTGCCCAGCGCCAACCGCATCACGCTGCTGCGGGACGCCGACGGCGACGGTGTCGCGGAGACGCGCTCGGTCTTCCTCTCCGGCCTGAGCTCACCCTTCGGCATGGAGCTCGTGGGAGATACCCTCTACGTGGCCAACAGCGACGCCGTGGTGAAGTTCCCCTATAAGAACGGCGAAACCCGGATCACGGCGCCCGCCACCAAAGTCGTCGACCTGCCAGCCGGCCCGCGCAACCACCACTGGACCAAGAACGTCATCGCCTCTCCGGACGGCTCGAAGCTCTACGTGGCCGTCGGCTCCAACAGCAACGTGGCCGAGCACGGAATGGCGGAAGAGAAGGATCGCGCGGCGATCTGGGAGGTGGACGCCGCGACCGGCCGCCACCGCGTCTTCGCCTCCGGCCTGCGCAACCCGGTGGGGATGGCCTGGGAGCCCGAGAGCGGCACCTTGTGGACAACCGTCAACGAGCGCGACGAGCTCGGCAGCGACCTCGTGCCCGACTACATGACCTCCGTCCGCGACGGCGGCTTCTATGGCTGGCCCTACAGCTACTACGGCCAGAACGTGGACACCCGGGTGAGGCCCCCCCGGCCCGATCTCGTGGCCAAGGCCCTCATGCCCGACTACGCCCTGGGGCCCCACACCGCCTCCCTCGGCCTCGCCCATTCAGAAGGGACCTCGCTCCCCGACCCCTTCCGCCGCGGCATGTTCGTGGGCCAGCACGGCTCCTGGAACCGCAAGCCGAGAAGCGGCTACAAGGTCGTCTTCGTCCCCTTCAACGGAGGCAAACCCTCCGGCGAGCCCCTCGACGTGCTGACCGGCTTCGTCCAGGAGAACGGAGACGCCATGGGGCGGCCCGTGGGGGTTGTGATCGATAAGCGGGGCGCTCTCCTGGTGGCGGATGATGTGGGGAACGTTATCTGGCGGGTGACCTCGGCGGGCGGGACGGCGGCTGCCCGCTAGCTCAGCGTCCACCGATGAGCCTGCCTGCGCGGCAGAAAGGGCCCAAAGGACATCAAGGACTGCAAGGACGCCAAGGACAACAGCCTTTGAAGTCCTTTTCGCCTGCCGAGTTGTGAGGAGCTCGCCCTGTATCGCTGTGCTCAAGAAAGTTCCCCTGCGCAAGGTGAGGGGAATCCCTCCTTCCAGGCGTTCAGAGATTCGGACAATTCGTTGCTCTTTTGATCCCCAGAGAAATTCTCCCCCTTTCCCTTGAGGGTCCCAAGGTGGCAGCGGATAGAACGCCTGGAGGAGGATGTCTATGGCTATGCCGTACCTGGCACGACGCACTGTGTTGTCTCTGATGGCCCTGCTTTCCCTCTTTGCCTGTTTCGTCGCCATCCTGCCCGCGGGAGCTGGAGACCCGGCCGAGCTCAAATCGGCTCAGGAGGGGCGCTTCACGCTCTTCGAGAGCGGACAGGTACGCCCGCTCGCGATGTCTCCGGACGAGCAGCTGCTCTTCGCCGTCAACACGCCTGACAACCGCCTCGAGGTCTTTCGCATCCTGGGGAATCACCTCGTCCGGACCGCCTCCATTCCGGTGGGCATGGAGCCGGTCGCCGTCGCGGCCCGGACGAACCGCGAGGTCTGGGTGGTCAACCACCTCTCGGACAGCGTGAGCATCGTCGAGCTCGACGCCGACGCCACCTCCGGAAACGTCACGCGCACACTCCTCGTGGGCGACGAGCCGCGCGATATCGTCTTCGCCGGACCGCAGGGGAGACGGGCGTTCGTCACGACGGCCCACCGGGGCCAGAACATCCCGTTCGATCCCCAGATCACGACTCCGGGCGTGGGCCGCGCGGACGTCTGGGTGTTCGACGCGGATGCACTCGGCGCCTCCCTGGGCGGCACGCCGCAAACGATCATCACCCTCTTTACGGACACGCCACGCGCCCTGGCGGTGACGCCCGACGGCGCCCGCGTCTACGCCGCCGGCTTCCACACGGGCAACCGGACTACCGCCGTCCCCGAGACCGCGCTGCCGGACGGCTTCGGTCCGGACGGCGTGCCCGGGCCTTCCACCAGCGCCGACGGCCGCCCCGCGCCCGAGGTCGGGACCATCGTCAAGTGGAACGGCCAGCACTGGGTCGACGCGCTCGGCCGCCCCCGCGACCAGTTCGTGAAGCTCTCGTTGCCCGACAAAGACGTGTTCGTGATCAACGCCATGGCCAACCCGCCTCGCGCGCTGCCGGGAGCGGGCAACGTCTTCCAGGGCGTCGGCACCATCCTGTTCACGATGGCCGTCAACCCTGCGAACGGCAAGATCTACGTCGCCAACACCGAGGCGAACAACGCCGCGCGGTTCGAGGGTCCGGGGCACCACGCCGGGGAGAGCCTGCGCGGCCACCTGCACGAGAGCCGCATCACCGTGCTCTCACCCGGGGGCGGCGTGACGCCGAGGCACCTGAACAAGCACATCGACTACGACACCTGCTGCGCGCCGATTCCGAACGCCGAGAACGACCGCTCCCTCGCGTTCCCGCAGGGCATGGCGGTCTCCGCCGACGGCGCGACCCTCTACGTCGCGGCCCTGGGGTCTGCCAAGGTGGGGGTCTTCTCCACGGCCGAGCTCGAGGCCGATACGTTCGTGCCGAGTGCGGCCAACCATATCGAGTTGACCGGCGGCGGCCCCACCGGCCTCGTCCTCGACGAGGACCGCGGTCAGCTCTACGTGATGACGCGCTTCGACAACGGAATTTCGATCCTCGACACGGGGTCGCGCGCTGAGACGGCGCACGTCCGGATGCACAACCCGGAGCCGGCGAGCATCACGACCGGCCGCCGGATCCTCTACGACGCGAGGTTCTCGTCAAGCCACGGCGACTCCGCCTGCGCGAGCTGCCACGTCTTTGGCGATTTCGACAGCCTGGCGTGGGATCTCGGCAACCCGGACGGCGAGGCGATCGACAACCCCGGCCCCTTCATCACCGAGCTTTTGAACCTGATCACGGGGCAGCCCATGGAGCCCGTCTTCCATCCGATGAAGGGCCCCATGACCACGCAGAGCCTGCGCGGCATGGCCAACCACGGCCCCATGCACTGGCGCGGCGACCGCACCGGCGGCAACGACGCGCCGAGCAACCAGCCGGAGAGCGGGACCTTTGACGAGCGCGCGGCGTTCGACAAGTTCAACGGGGCCTTCGCCGATCTCCTTGGGCGCAACTCGGCCATCCCGCAGTCGGACATGGACGCGTTCACCGACTTCATCCTTCAGGTCACGTATCCGCCGAACCCCAACCGGCCGCTCAACAACGTGCTCACCGCGGACCAGGAGGCCGGGCGCCAGCTCTTCGATCGCATCAACTGCGGCATCCCGTCGGCTCCCGAGCTCAACGGCGCCGTCTTGACGTGCGCCAGTTGCCACGTGATCAACTCGAACGCCAACCCCGGCAGCGCAAAGCCCGGATTCTTCGGCACGTCCGGCTTCTCGGGCTTCGACTTCAACCCGCAGCTCTTCAAGACCCCGCACCTGAGGAACGTCTACCAGAAGGTCGGAATGTTCGGGAATCCCGAGAACCCCGGCTTCCTGGGCGGCGACAACGGCTTCAAGGGGGATCAGGTGCGCGGCTTCGGGTTGCTTCACGACGGCAGCGTCGACACGGTGTTCCGCTTCACCCACGGGCTGAGCTTCTCGGAGGAGTTCAACGGTCCCGGCACCAACAGCCTCCTGATGGGCCCGGAGGGGGAGGTCCAGCGGCGGCAGCTCGAGGCCTTCATCCTGGCCTTCCCGACCAACCTGGCGCCCGTCGTGGGCCAGCAGATCACGCTCGCGGCCGGAAGCTCCCCGGCAGTCGTTTCTCGCGTCGACCTCCTGCGCCAGCGCGCGGATGCGGGCGAGTGCGATCTCGTCGCCAAGACCACGGTCCTGAACAGCGAGGTCGGCTTCCTGTACACGGGATCGGGCCTGTTCGCGAGAGACCGGAGCGGCCAGCCGCCGGTCACCGCCGCGGCCTTGGAGTCCATGGCCACGAGCTCCGGCCGCCCCGTGACCTACACCTGCGTGCCCTCCGGCTCCGGAGAGCGCGCCGGCATCGACCGCGACGGGGACGGCGCCCTGGACGGCGACGAACGAAACGCTCACACCGACCCGGCGGATCCGGCCAGTAAGCCCTGATTCGAACGGACCTGGATTCGTCGTTGGAATTGCTGGGGCGTGCGTTCCGCACGCCCCCTTTTTATGGCAGGCAGAGGCGCGCCGCGTCCCAGGGGCGGGCTCGCTTATACTAAGCTAACGGGCGAGTTCGGGAAATTGGCGCGCACAGGCGAGAACCGGTCCCCCGAGAGTCGAGGAGGCAAACAGGTGGCTAGAGGATCCGGTCCTTCACCCTTGGCCACCTTCATCGGGCGTTGTGGGGCAACAGCCGCTGCTCATGCAAGAGGGGGCGACGTACTCGACACCTCCTACCACCTTCTTGGCGTCTGAGCTCGTGAGATTTTGTAGCGTTTCCCGAGAAAGCCGGAGCTTCTTGAGCTTGTTCTTGTTCATTTGGCGCCTCCTCAGACGAGCCGTTGCCACTGGTTCTCTCGCCCCGACAGCCGACTTGCAGGCGAACCATTATAGGGCCCGGAGGGAGGACCGCAAGAAATCAAGCCAGACTCCCGCAATGGGTGGCCTGGGTCTGCAGGGGGTACGGTGAGCGACGACTTTGCACGTCGGAGCCCCTTGTCGGCGACTCCGCCAACGGAAGGGCGAGCGGCAGGCGAGGAGAGCTTGGCGGATCCCGGCTCGA
>DATEIO010000051.1:0-5665 GCA_035278895.1 Thermoanaerobaculia bacterium
CCGCCTCGCCGTCTGCCGCCTTCCACCTTCCGCTCCCCTGCCCGCGGAGACGGGAGGGAGCCTCTGGTCCGTCACCCGCACCCGCGACGAGCTGTCGCTCGTCCTCGCGGAAAGCGCGGTTCAGGAAGGCTGGAAGGCCGAGCGCGGCTGGCGCTGCCTCGAAGTGAAAGGCCCCTTGGACTTCAGCCTGACCGGCATCATGGCCTCGCTCGCCGCGCCGCTGGCCGAGGCGAAGGTGAGCCTCTTCGCGGTGTCGACGTACGATACGGATTACGTCCTGGTGCGGGAGGAGAGCCTGGAAAGAGCGATCGAGGCTCTGCGGGGGACGGGACATCGAGTGGAGATCCCATGACCTTCCAAGACCACTTCTCGGGCCACGCGGCCCACTATGCCTCCGCCCGTCCGCGCTATACGGACGAGATCTTCGACTTCGTCGCCTCCCTTCCGGCCCGGCGCTCCCTGGCCTGGGACTGCGCCACAGGCAACGGGCAGGCGGCCATCGGCCTCGCCGAGCGCTTCGAACGGGTGATCGCGACAGATGGCTCCGCCGAGCAGCTCTCCCACGCCGTGCCCCACCCGAAGATCGAGTACCGGCAGGCGCCGTCCGAGAACGCGGGGATCGAGAGCGGCACTGTGGACCTCGTCACCGCGGCCGCGGGCGTCCACTGGTTCGACTTCGACCGCTACTACCCCGAGGTCGAGCGCGTCCTCGCTCCCGGCGGAGCCATCGCCGTGTGGAGCTACGACCTGATGGAGGTCTCCCCGGAGATCGACCGCCTCATCCGCTGGCTCGCACGCGAGGGCGGCGTTTCCAAATACTGGCCCCCCGAGCGCCGCTGGGTGGACGAGGAGTACCGCACCCTCCCCTTCCCCTTCGAAGAGGTCGCCGTCCCGCCGCTCTTCATCGAAGCGCGCCTGCCGCTCGACCGCGTCGCCGGCTACATCGGCACCTGGTCCGCGAGCGCCCGCTTCCGCAAGGAGACCGGCCGCGACTCCGTGGACCTGATCCGCCCGGAGCTCGAAGCGGCCTGGGGGGATCCGGAACAGGAGCGGCTCGTCCGCTGGCCCATCATGATGCGGGCCGGCCATTCCCGGCGCTGAAAAAAGACTCCTCTGCGGGGATCTATGTTATAGATACACCCGCATACAATGATCACAGCCCTGATCAGCCGGAAGGGCGGCGTGGGGAAGACGACCACGGCCGTCAACCTGTCGGCCGCGCTCGCGGCCCAGGGGCTCCGCGTCCTCCTGATCGATCTGGACAGCCAGGCCTCGGCCTCGCTCTCCCTCGGGGTGGACCGCGCCAACCTCGCCCCGTCGATTTCCGACGTCCTCCTGGGCACCCTCCCCGCGGCCCAGGCGATCCGCCCGACGCCCGTCCCCGGCCTCGAGTTGATCACCGCCTCGGTCGACCTCCTCCGCGCCGACTCCGAGCTCGGCGTCTTCCGCGGCCGGGAAGTCCGCCTCCGCACCGCCCTGGCCCCGCTCAACCACCACTACGACTTCATCTTCCTGGACTGCCCCTCCTCCCTCTCGCTTCTCCCGGTGAATGCCATCGCCGCCGCCGACGCCTTCATCGTCCCCGTCACCCCCCAGTTCCTGGCCGTTGCCGGCGTCAAGAACCTGATCTCCACCGCCGAGCGCATTGGCTGGGACAACGGCGCCCGCGTCCGTCCCCTGGGCCTCCTCCTCACCATGGTGGACTACCGCACCAAGGCCACCCGAAGGACCGTCGATGAGATCCGCTCCGAGCACGGGAACCTGGTCTTCGCCATCGAGGTCCGGATCAACACCCGCTTGGCTGAAGCGCCGGAGCACGGGCAGACGATCTTCCAGTACGACGCGAGGGCGAAGGGGGCGGAGGCATATCGGTTGCTCGCGGGGGAGTTTTTGCTGCGGGCGCGGAATGGAAATGGGGCTATCGGCTAAAGCTGAGCACCATTTCGGGCTGGAGGTCGTGCGAAAATCAGGGGAGCTCAAAAAGGAGGAGCCATGACCCGTCGCTTCCGGTGGATTGCTGTATCTCTGGCCGCAGCTCTCTCACTTTCCTTCCTCTCTCCCGCCTCGGCCACGGTAGCTCCCCTGTCCGCCCCGGAGCTCGCTGCGGCCTCGCCTCACGTGGTCGTGGCCGTGGTGGAGGGCGCGGAGAGCCGATGGGACCGGTCGCTCATCGTGACGGACTACTCCCTGCGGATCGAGGAACGGCTCCGGGGAGACGCGCCCGACCGGGTGACGATCTCGATTCCGGGCGGCACGGTCGGGAACGAGACGCACGAGACGAGCGTGAGCTTCCCCCTGGACGTCGGGGAGCGCTACCTGCTCTTCCTGGGGGATCTCGACCGGCCCACGCTCACGCCCGTCACCGGCGCCTGGCAGGGGGCATTCCGGGAGGATGAGCCGGCCGCGTTCTCGGGGACGATTGAAGCCGCACGCTCCCTGCTCCGCGGGGAGCCGGGCCGTCCTCTCGGGCCGGCGGCCCGTCCCGAGGTGAGAGAGGAGAAATACTCCATCGGGGAACCGTTGGCCCTCCCCCCGGTCGCGTGGAACGTGGCCATGCCGGGCCCTTCGGTGTTCACCCGGGAACTCGAGCGGATGATGGCCTATTGGAACGTCTACGCCGGAGACCTCTTCCGGATCGCCTCCACGTCGCCGGACTGGACCTTCGGGGACGGCGTGTCCGACTTCGTCGGGTTTCCGGACAACGCCACGATGAATGCCCGGTTCGGCCGGAGCTGGGGGGCCGATTCGGTCAGCTTCGCCATCCGCCAGGTGCAGGGCCGCCAGATCCTCGAGACGGCCATCGCCCTGAATCCGGGGCGGCCGTGGACTGTGGCTTCCTGGGAGTCGACCCGCCCCGGCGGTCCCTCCCTGTTCCAGGACCAGGCGCTGGGGGCCCTGGGCTTCGCGTGGGGCCTCAACAGCTCCTTCACGATCCCCGGAAACCCCTTCGACTTTCAGGAGGTCCAGTGGGACTCGGTCCTGAACATCAAGCTTCCGCAGTACCACTTGGCCACCCTCTGCGCGGACGACACCGCCGCAGTGCGCAAGGCTTTCGGCGGAGTCTCCCTCCGGGACGGGCTGATCAGCTCCTACACCACCCAGAGGACGGGCTCTCCCGTCCTTTTCTACACCCCGGCCGTCCCATCCCCTTCATCGGTCCGTCCGGGAGCGAAGCTCAACCTCTCGGCCATCAAGATCGAAAACACCGGAACGGTCCCCCTCGCGAAACCCGTGGTGGAGTTGTACCTGGTCCCCAGCCGGTTCAGCCTCGACCGGGCCATCCTGGTGAAACGGCTCCGGGCCTCCGCGACGATCCCGCGCGGGGGCGTCTTGAACGTGACGCCCGGGAAGGTGACCGTCCCCGCGAGCACGCCGGCGGGGACGTACTTCCTCGCGTTTGCTCTGAAGGATGCGAAGGACGTCTTCCAGGAGAACAACCGGGCCTGGAGCGACTACAACGTGACGGTTCGGGTGGTGCGGTAGCCCCTACTCCCGCCCCGCCGCCTCCGGAGCCCTTCCGAAGGTCCCCGGCATCTCAGCGGCCACGTACGCGACCGTCGCCCACGCCGCCACGTTCTGGTCCAGATCCTTGGGATCGATCTTATCCAGGGTGTCGTTCGCGGTGTGGTGCCAGTCGAAGTAGTACGTCCCGTCCTGGGAGAGGGAGACGACGGGAACGCGGGCGGGAGCCAACGGAGAAAGGTCGGCGCCGCCTCCGGTCTCGTTGTTCCCCTGCTCGACCTTGAGCGGGGACAGGAGCCGGGTGATCTCCCCGACGGCCGGGAGCGCCTCCGGGTCCACGCGCGAGGCCAGCCTCCACACCCGGCCCGAGCCGAAGTCGGACTCGCCGGCCAGGATATGGCTCGCGAGCTCGTTCTTATGCGCCTCGGCGTAGGCCCGGGCGCCGGAGAGGCCGAACTCCTCGTTGGCGTAGAAGACGACGCGGATCGTGCGCCGGGGCTTCACGGGGAGCTGGCCGATCAGGCGCGCGGCCTCCGCCATGATGGCGCAGCCGGCGCCGTCGTCGATCGCTCCGGTCCCCAGGTCCCAGGAGTCGAGGTGGCAGCCCAGGAGGACGATCTCCCCGGGCTTTTCCCGGCCCGGGATCTCGCCGATGACGTTGGCCGACTCGGCCTCGCCCAGGTGCCGGGCGCCGAGCTTGAGGCGGAAGGTCACGGGCTTCCCTGAGGCAACCTGGGCGGCGAGGAGGTCGGCGTCCGGGTTCGAGAGGGCCGCGGCCGGGATCTTCTCCACCCCGTCCTGGTAGCGCGTGGAGCCGGTGTGGGGAGTGCGGTTGTTGTCCGTCCCCACGGAGCGGATGAGCACGGCCACGGCGCCGAGCTTGGCCGCGGCGGACGGTCCGGCGCCCCGCACGCCCACGGCACGGCCGTAGCCCGAGCCGTCCTTGGTGCGCTCCATGCGATTGCTGAAGAACACGATCTTCCCCTTGACCCTGGCCGCTTCGACGGACGCCAGGGCGTCCAGGGTCGGGACCTCGATCACCTCGGCCGTGATCCCCTCGGCCGGAGTGCCCACGCTGCCGCCCAGGGCGGCCAGGGCGACCGGCTGCGGCCAGGGCGAGACGATCTCCCCGGACTCAGGCCCGCGCTCCCAGTGCGGCACGGTCACCTTCTCCGCCCGCACGTTGCTGAACCCCAGCTCCTGGAGCTTCTTGACGCCCCAGGCCACCGCCGCCCTGTCGCCCGCCGAGCCCGCGGAGCGCGGCCCGACCTCGACGGTCAACGAGCGCACGACGTCGAACGCCCGCGTCCCCTCGAGGGCCTTCTTCTGGAGGGCGGTCGCCTGCTGGGCCACGGCCGGAGGCAGCGGACCGGCTGACGGCGTCCCCTGGGCGAGACAGGCCGCGGACGAGACGAGGGTGACGGCGAGCGAGAGGACGAGAGGCCGGATCGAGGGACTGGAAGGCATGGAAATCTCCTGAGAAACCGGAATGCCCGGGCGGGAGAACGCCCGGGCATGGATCGACCCGCGAATTCTAGAAGCTTTTCAGGCCGTGGCGGAAACCGGCAGCCGCTTGGCCTGGCGCAGGGTGGCCTTCCACTCCCGGAGGGCCTTCTCCAGGGCATGGTAGGTGAGGCCCAGCCGGGTCTCGAAGGGCAGGTTCTCCTCCCCTTCCACCGCCTTGGGCTTCTGGCGGCGCTGGAGCGCGTGGAGGTCCTGAAGGGCGTTCTGAAGCTTGGCGTGGGCCTCGTGCAGGCGCGCCTCATACTGCTCGCGGAGATCGTGCACCACCTTCTCCATCCGCTCCTTGGCCTTCTCGAACTGCACCTCGATCTTGGCCTTGAGCACCACGGCCTCGGGAGCGCGGCGGAGATCCCGGGCCAGACCGACCTTGGAGAGGGTCCAGATCATCCACTTGGCCGGGTCGAACTGCCAGACCTTGACGCCGTTCCGATAGTCGAAGGGGAAGCTGTGGTGGTAGTTGTGGTAGCCCTCGCCGAAGGCCAGGACGGCCATCACGGCGCTGTCGCGCGCGCTGTGCTCGCGGCTGTAGGGCTGGCGGCCGATCATGTGGCAGAGGCTGTTGATGAAGAAGGTCCCGTGGTGGCTCACCACGATGCGGAGCACGCCGCCGATCAGAAGGCAGCCGAGCACGCGGCCGGTCAGGAGGCCGACGATCAGGGGGATCCCCAGGGCCACGAAG
>DATEIO010000052.1:0-8341 GCA_035278895.1 Thermoanaerobaculia bacterium
CAGTTCAAGAAGGGCAACTCGGTCCTGAACCTCCAGGCCCGCGAGTTCATCCGCCAGCTCGACCGCCTGTCGTCGCGCAACATGCTCCACGAGTGGATTCCGTTGAACGGGCCGGCCAAGGGCAAGCTCCGCGTGGTGACCGAGGAGAACGGCCATATCGATGCGAGCGAGGTGTTCGGGGCTCGCAAGGCGGACCACCGCATCCTGAACACCGTCATCAGCCTGACCCGCTCCGAGCCCAACCGGCGCGTGATCCTGGTCAGCAAGGACATCAACCTGCGCCTGAAGGCGCGCGCCCTGAACCTGCCGGCCGAAGACTACGAAACGGTCAAGATCAAGGACGTCGACCACCTCTACAAGGGCAAGAGCGAGCTGGAGCTGGACGATCCGGCGCTGATCGACCGCCTCTACCAGGAAGAGCACCTGCCCGCGGGCGACGTCCTCCCCGAGCGGCCGGCCTCGAACCACTATTTCATCCTGCGCAGCGGCTCGAAGTCCGCCCTCGCCTGCTACAACCCCCGCGCCGACCGCGTCGAGCGGGTGGCCAAGTCGCTCGCCTACGGCATCTCGCCGAGAAACGCCGAGCAGACCTTCGCCCTCCACGCGGTGCTCAATCCGGACGTGCCGCTCGTCTCGCTCTCGGGCGCGGCCGGCACGGGCAAGACCCTGATCGCGTTGGCCGGGGCGCTCGAGCAGCGGCGCCAGTTCCGCCAGATCTACCTCGCCCGCCCCATCGTGCCGCTCTCGAACCGCGACATCGGCTTCCTGCCGGGGGACATCCACTCGAAGATCAACCCCTTCATGCAGCCGCTCTGGGACAATCTGGGGATCATCAAGAACCAGTTCGACGAGAAAGAGCGGGAGTACAAGAAAGTCGACGAGCTCGTGGAGACCGAGAAGCTCCACATCGTGCCGCTGGCCTACATCCGCGGCCGCAGCCTCTCGAACGTGATCTTCATCGTGGACGAGGCGCAGAACCTGACGCCCCACGAGGTCAAGACGATCATCACCCGCGCGGGCGAGCGCACCAAGATCATCCTGACCGGCGACATCTTCCAGATCGACACCCCCTACCTGGACGCCCAGAGCAACGGCCTCTCCTACCTGATCGACCGCATCCGGGGCAACCCGCTCTACGCGCACGTCAACCTGGAGAAGGGAGAGCGGTCCGAGCTCGCGAACCTGGCGAGCATGCTGCTGTAGGGTGCGCTGTGCGCACGTTTTAGAGCGGCGCGAAATAACACGTGCGCACAGCGCACCCTACTCCGCCCGCGGCGCCGCAACCCGGTCCGCCTTTTGCATCTCCGCCTCGCCGAAGTACCAGCGCGGGGCGGGCTTCCAGACGAGCCCGAACTCCTGGGTGGCGGCGCTCATGATGCGGGTCATGGCCTCGTCCACCGAGTCGGTGAACAGGAGCCTGTCGCAGTCGGCGGGGAGGATGGTCTTTTCAGACACCATGCCATGGCAAATGAACTCCTGAAGCGGCCGCCAGTACTCGGTCCCCATGAGGACCAGGGGAAAGTTCCGGATCTTGCCGGTCTGGATCAGCGTCGCGCACTCGAAGATCTCGTCCATGGTGCCGAAGCCGCCGGGGAGCACCACGAAGGCGTAGGAGTACTTGACCAGCATCACCTTGCGGACGAAGAAGTAGCGGAACTCGACGAAGCGGTCGACGTAGGGGTTCGGCCTCTGCTCCGTCGGCAGCACGATGTTGCAGCCGAGCGAGCGCGCCCCGACCTCGTGCGCGCCGCGGTTGGCGGCCTCCATGATGCCGGGGCCGCCGCCGGTCATCACCGTGAAGCCCGCCCGGCCGAGGCGCCGGCCCATCTCGCGGCCGAGCTCGTAATAGCGGTGGGTCTCGGGGAAGCGCGCGGAGCCGAACACGGTCACGCAGGGGCCCACGAAGTGGAGCCCGCGGAAGCCGCGCACGAAGTCCTTGCCGATGCGAAAGAGGCGGCCGAGCTCCGAGGCCCGCGGGTGCGGCCCTTCGAGGAACGCCCCGTCGTCCGCCCGCTCCGTGCCCTTGCCCCAGCGCGGCGGCTCGCCGCTCTCGGCCGCGGCCTTCTGCTCCACCACGGGCGGGGGGCCGGGGTTCTGTTCGGGCCGGATCTCGTCCATGATTTTCAGAGTATCAAAGGAGCTTGCCATGCGTGAGCCGAGGGAGAGGAAGCAAACTCCGAGCCGTAGAAGCCGCCGCCTCCTGCTGGGAAGTCTGGGCGTCGCGGCGATCCTGCTGGCCGGCCGGGCCGCGGTCCCGGCCTCGCGACAGACCCCGGAGGAGCCGCCGCAAGCGCAGCGCTTCCCGAACGTCCTCGTCCTCTCGGTCGACACCCTGCGCGCGGACCACGTCTCGGCCTACGGCTACAAGCGGCGCACGACGCCCAACATCGACCGGCTGCTCGCGAGCGGGGTGCGCTTCACCGAGGCGCGGACGGTCGAGCCGCTGACCAATCCGTCGCTCTGCTCCATGTTCACGTCCCTCTACCCCCACGAGCACGGGGCCACGCGAAACGGCCTGCGCGTGCGGCCCGACGTGCCCTCGGCGGTCCGCTCCTTTGCCCGGCGCGGCTACAGGACCGCGGCCTTCGTGGGGAACTGGACGCTCAAGAACCGGATCTCGGGGCTGGGCGACCATTTCCAGAGCTATGACGAGGTGTTCACCCGGAAGCGCTGGCTCGGCCTCTTCAAGGGGGAGGCCACGGCCGCGGATCTGACCGACTCGGCCCTGGCCTGGCTCGCGGAGCACCAGGGCGGCTCCAACCGCCCGTTCGTCCTCTGGGTCCACTACGTGGAGCCCCACGCTCCCTACCGGCTCCAGGAGGAATTCGCTCCGAAGCTGGGAGTCTCGGCCTCCAGCGAGACCTCGCGGCAGGACCGCTATGACACCGAGATCGCCTTCGCCGATCATCACATCGGCCGGCTGCTCGCGGCGTTCGACCGCGATCCGCGCCTCAAGGCCAACACCCTGATCGTCTTCGCCGCGGACCATGGCGAGAGCCTGGGCGAGCACTCCTACTGGGGGCACGGCCGGCACCTGTTCGAAACGGGCCTGCGCATCCCCCTGGGCTTCGTCTGGGCCGGCAAGATCCCGCCTGGCGGGGTGGTCAACGCTCCGGCGCAGAATCTCGACGTGGCACCCACCCTCCTGGGGCTCGCCGGGTTGCCCGTCCCCGAAACCTTCCGCGGCTACGACTGGGCCCCGGTGCTCCGGGGGGCCGAGCCGCCACGGGGGCGGGTGAGCTGGTTCGAGGCCCACAAGGGCGCGGTGCTCTCGAAGCAGGAGGCCGCCAACGCCCGGAGGAAGGGGCTCCTCGAGATCGCCGCGCTCCTGGACGGGAAAAAGGAGATCCTCCGGGTCGCGGAAGGCAAGCTCTGGCTCTTCGACCTCACGGCCGATCCGCGCGAGTCGCGGAGCCTCGTAGGACCGGGCGGAGCGCTCTCGCCCCGCCTGCGGGACCGGCTCGCCGAAGTCCAGAAGGGGCTCGCCGCCTCCGACCGGCTCGCTCCGCAGGAGGAGATCGACCCCGAAAACGTCCGCCAGCTCCGGGCCCTGGGTTACGCGAATTGAGCTTCCCGAAACAAATTCGTTATCGTTGTCATCTTCTTTTGGGGAGGTCATGGATTTGTCGAGCACCATCAAACCCGTCGTTCTGCTGGCCGACAGCCAGCTCCTGTTCTGGCGCGAGGAAGACGGCAAGCTCTTTCTCGAGCGCGCCCGCAAGCTGTGCGAAGAAGAGGGATCGCAGAGGGATTTGAAGGCCGCCTACCTGGGCTCTTCCAACGGCGACCTCCGGGAGTTCTACGACCTGTTCGTGGCCGCCATGGGGGAGATCCGGGTGCACGCCTGCCGGCAGATCCCCTCGCAGCCGTCGCCTGAAGACCTGGCCTTTCTGGGCGAGGCCGACCTGATCCTCCTGGCCGGCGGCGACGTACGCAAAGGCTGGAGCGCGTTCCAGGAGAGCGGCCTCAAGGACAAGATCGTGGAGCGCTACTACGGAGGGGCCCTCCTCCTGGGCGTCTCCGCCGGTGCCGTGCAGCTCGGTTTGAAGGGCTGGGACGAGGACGACGACTCCCGCCTCTTCGACACCTTCCGCATCGTGCCCTTCGTGGTGGACGTGCACGACGAGCCTTCCTGGGCGCGCCTGAACCGCGTGGTGCCCCGGGCCGGCGAGCATGCCCGCGGCTTCGGCATCCCCTCGGGCGGTGGCGCGATCTACCACCCCGACTACTCCGTCGAGCCCGTGCGGCATCCGGTGGTCGAGGTGGACCTGACCGAGGAGGGCGTCCGCCAGGCGCTCCTCTTCCCCGGAGAGGGCGGCAGCGAAGAGCCCGAAAAGCCGGCTCCGAGCCCCCTCGTCCAGGAGCTTCTGCAGGACGGCACCCTGACGCTCCGGCCCGAGAGCTATTCCGTGGAAGGAGAGGCCGAGGTCCCGGCGGCCGCCTCTTCAAAATCCGACGACGGTCTGGTGAACTGACCCCCGCATGAAGCTCTACGCGCTGGGAGACCTGCACCTCCGCTACGAGGTGACCCGCCGGGCCTTGCAGGCCCTGCCACCGCATCCCTATGACTGGCTGATCCTCGCGGGCGACGTGGGCGAGACCGAGGAGCACCTCCGTTTCGCCCTGGGCGTTCTCACCCGCCGCTTCGGCCGGCTCCTCTGGGTGCCGGGCAATCACGACCTGTGGACCATCCCGTCCCTTCCCACCGACCCCCGGGGCCAGGCCAAGTACGACCAGCTGGTCCGGATCTGCCGCGAGTACGGCGTGCTCACGCCCGAAGACCCCTACGTGACCTGGACGGGCGAAGGGCCGCGCTGCATCCTGGCCCCCACGTTCATCCTCTACGACTACACCTTCCGCCCCGACGACGTCCCGGTCGATCAGGCGGTCCAGTGGGCGGCCGAGGAGAACCTCCTCTGCTCGGACGAGGTTCTCCTCCACTCCGATCCCTATCCCACGAAATCCGCCTGGTGCCACGAAAGGGTGAAGCTCACCGAGCCCCGCCTGGCCGAGGCCGCGGCCAAGGCGCCGCTCGTGCTCATCAACCACTTCCCCCTTCGCCAGGATCTCGCGGTCCTGCCGCGCATCCCCCGCTTCTCCATCTGGTGCGGCACCCGGCTCACCGAGGACTGGCACCTGCGCTACCGCGCCGAAGCCGTGGTCTACGGCCACCTCCACATCCGTTCCACCCACTACCGGGACGGCGTGCGCTTCGAAGAGGTGTCGCTGGGTTATCCCCAGAACTGGTCTCCCGACCGCGGGGTCGAGCCCTATCTGCGGCAGATTCTCCCCCACCCGGAGGGCCGCCCCGAGCCGGCGCGGCCGCTCGAGGGGTCGGTGTACCGCCCGCAGGGCTAGCCCGGACGAACACGGACGGACACGGACTTTCACGGACGCCCGAGCTTGGGAGTCCGTGGTGGTCCGTGCTCGTCCGTGTTCGTCCGCGAAGCCACCCACACCCCCACCGGCTCATGCGGCCGCAACCGGAAAACCCTTCGCACATACCGCCCCCGCAGCCGCAACCGCCCCTCATTGTGCACGTCCACGATCACCACGTCCGCATCCGGGCGGGGGTCGTCGGCCAGGCGCCGCCGGTACACGGCGTTGGGGTAGCCGCGGAAATACCAGGGGAGCGGCCAGAGGTGGGGGGAGAGAAGCTTCACAGTGATCCCCTTTCCCTCGGGCGAGCGCTCGGCCACGCCGTCCACGAAGGCGAGAAGGTTTCTTAGATCGCGGTCCGTGGGAGCATAGATCAGGGGGATCTGGTCGTCGTCGTAGCGAAGGAAGGAAACGTCCACGGCGCGCCATCCGGTCCACGCGAGGGCGAACGCCAGGAGAAAACCGGCGCGGGCGGGGATTTCCCGGAAGAGCACGCCGGCCGTCAGGGCCGCGGGCACCACGACGTTCAGCACCAGCCAGGGGGTCTTGTAGGGGAGCGCGGAGTAGATCGCGAGCTGCCCCGCGGTCCACAGGGCGCAGAAGAGACCGAAGCGGTCCCGGCGGCGGACGGCGAGGAAAGCGCCGGCCAGGGCGCAGAGGACGAGCGGCGTCTCGAAGGTGAAGAGCAGGCGCGCGAAAAAGTCCCAGGACCGGATGTGTCCCCCGCTCCCCTCGATCCCCTTCCCCGCCCAGAGGAGGAACGCCCGGACGGAATCCACGATCCCTCCTGGATTCGTGAAGAACGAGGTGAAGAGGAGGATCCAGATCCCCGCGAAGACGGCTCCGGCCCCGAGGAGCGTCCTGCGGGACATCCCGGGGCCTCGCCGCCAGACCACCCCGGCGGCCCCGGCCAGGGTGGCCACTGAGAGCAGGGCCGTCTCCTTGACCGTGAACATCAGGCCCGCCGCCGCAGCCGCGAGGAGAAACGCGCCGGACCTCCCCGTCTCCATCCCCACGGAGACCGCCACCACCAGGGCCAGGGTGAAGAAGACGAGATACGTCTCGGGGATCAGGTCCCGCCCGTAGTACACGAGCGAAGGCGAGACCGCGAGCAGCCAGGCCGCCGCGGTGATCCCCGCCACTCCCAGGCGCCGCCGGAGCGGCAAAAGAAGGGGGATCAGAAGGGCCGAGGTGAGAGCCACCGGCAGGCGGAGCGCAACTTCGCCCGGGCCCAGGAGAGCGAGCGCCGGCACGCCGAAAAAGAAGGTGAACGGGCCGTGGAGCCTCTGGGGATCGTAGGCGAACCGGTAGCCGTCCAGGAGATCGGCGACGAGCGAGGCGATCATCCCCTCGTCGTGATGGAGCGGGCGTTCCCCGAGGCCGGCGAGGCGGAGGGCGAGCCCCACGGCGCAGGCCACCCCGAAGGGCACCCAGCGCAGGAGCCTCGATCCGTCCGCCTCGCCCATTTGGGAGCGGAGTCTACGGGAAGAGCGGGGATTTGCGGATCACGCGCGCCGTCACCTTGATCGAGCAGAACGGGTCGCCCGTCGTCGGGATCACGCTGCAACGGGCCTCGCTCGTGGTGTAGCTGAGGATGATGTAGTCCTCCCGGATCTGATCCAGGGCCGCTTCCGTGGCGGCCGCGAGAGTCGGGCCGGCGCCCGTCGCGGTGACCGTGGGAGTGAACGGGCCCACGATCGTCTGAGCCCCGGCCGGGATGGCTGCAGCGAGACCGAGGACGAGCCCCAGGAGGGCCAGGAGCAGGAAAGGACGGCGAAGTCGAAGCATGGGAGCTCTCCTTTCATCCGCAGGTTCTCTGCGGACCATGGGTTTCAAGGATGGGTGGAGATCAGAAGCCGTTGTAGATCTGGACCGGACGGGCCACGATCACCGTCATCAGCCGGTGCGGGATGTCGACCGGCAGGAACGGGCCGTTGCTCAGGATGATGACGATGTCCGGCCCGCCGCCCCCGTGGATGACGATGGTGATGCCATTGCCCGAGATGCTGACGTCGAAGCCCGGGGGCTCCTCGAACAGGTAGCCGTGCTGGACCATCCACTGGACGGCGGCGTCGACGGCGAGCTGGTCGGCGAGCGAGAGCTGGACGCCCACGGGCGCGGTCACCAGCGACGGCCCCGACAGGGAGGAGCCCGGGGGCGGCGGCGCGGGCACGGGAAGGACGACGGTCCTCTGAATGTACTCCTTGGCGCCGGCCACGGTCTTGTGGAACGAGAGGTCGCCCGGCTCCTGCGCGAAGGCGCCGGAGGCGAGGGCGAAGAGGGTCAGAGCCAGGGCGAAGCGCTTCAACATGGATTCTCCTTTGCCGGGATGAGGGGAGGGCGACCTCCCCGGTTCGACCCGGAGAATCGCCCGCCGGAGCGGTTCAAGAGGTCCGCGGAAGGTCAAAGAACCGTCAAAGTCCGGTCAAGCCGGCCCGAGGCACCTTGGTAGCAGGAGGTTGCGCAGCATGAAGGTTCGATTCGGCGGATTCACCCTCGACCGCGAGGCCGGCCGCCTCACCGGTCCCGAGGGAGAGATCCATCTGCGGCCGCAGGCGTTCCGGATGCTCGAGGTGCTCGCGGAAGCGGCGCCGCGCATCCTGTCCCAGGAAGAGCTTCTGGACCGTGTCTGGGGGGTGGAGCACCTCTCCCCCGCCTCGGTCAAGCAGGCGATCAGCGAGGTGCGCCAGGCGCTCGGTGACGATCCTGGCAAGCCGCGGGTCATCGAGACCGTCCACCGCCGAGGCTACCGTTTCATCGCGCCCCTGGAGAAGATCGAGCCTCCTCCTCCGCCGCCCGAGCCGCCGCGCGAGCGCAACCCGGAGCTTTCGACCCGGCCGCTCTCGATGTCCGGGGTCCTCGCCAGGGTCGAGGCCCGCCGCGCCGCCGAATCGATGGGAATCCGCCGGCCGAGCCATGTCCTGCGGATCGCCCTGCTGGTGCCGCTGCTCGCCGGAGTGGC
>DATEIO010000053.1:0-2573 GCA_035278895.1 Thermoanaerobaculia bacterium
AAGGACCTCCCCCTCCTGCCCAAAGGCAAGGGGGTGAAGATCATCAGTCTTCCGGCCAAGGGGGAGAAGGAGTCGATGCTCGCCTGCGCCGTGCTCCTCGAAGGGGCTCACCTGATCGTCCACGCCGGCAAGCGCTATCTCAACATGAAGCCTTCCGAGTGGGCGGCCTTCGAGGGGAACCGGGCGCTCCGGGGCAACAAGCTGCCGCGTGGCTTCCAGAACATCGGAAGGTTGGAGGCTGTGGGATAAGGCTCGCGACGAGGTGGTCACAGATTGTGACCACCTCTCGTTCTAATCCACCCGCAGCACCGCCAGAAAGGCTTCCTGGGGGATATCGACCCGGCCCACCCGCTTCATGCGCTTCTTGCCCTCTTTCTGCTTCTCGATGAGCTTGCGCTTGCGGGTGATGTCGCCGCCGTAGCACTTGGCGAGGACGTTCTTGCTGATCGCCCGGATGGTCTCACGGGCGATGATCCGCGTGCCGATCGCCGCCTGGAGGGCGATCTCGAAGAGCTGCCGGGGGATCAGGTCCTTCATCTTCTCGACGAGCGCCTTCCCCCGCTGGTACGCCTTGTCGCGGTGGACGATGAGCGAAAGCGCGTCCACCGGCTCGCCGTTGATCAGGATGTCGAGCTTCGCGAGCTCGCTCCGCCGATAGCCGCTCATCTGGTAGTCGAACGAGGCGTAGCCGCGGGAAATCGACTTCAGGCGGTCGTAGAAATCGTGAATGACCTCGGCCAGCGGGAAGTCGTACTCGATGAGCACCCGGTCGGTCGTCAGGTACTGCAGGCTCTTCTGCTCGCCCCGCCGCTCCTCGGCCAGACCCAGGATGCCGCCCACGAAATCCGCCCGGGAAACGATGGTCGCCGTGATGTAGGGCTCTTCGAGGAACTCGAGCCTCCCCGGATCGGGAAGCTTCGAGGGGCTGTCGATCTCGTGCGACTTGCCGTCCGACGTATGGGCGATGTAGCGCACGCCCGGAGCGGTGGTGATGAGGTCGAGGTTGAACTCGCGCTCCAGCCGTGCCTGGATGATCTCCATGTGGAGAAGCCCCAGGAAGCCGCAGCGGAAGCCGAAACCGAGCGCGCCGGAGCTCTCCGGCTCGAAAGAGAAGGAGGCGTCGTTCAGGCGCAGCTTCTCGACCGCGTCCCGGAGATCCTCGTAGTCGTCCGCCGTGACCGGATAGAGGCCGGCGAAGACCATGGGCTTGACCTCCTGGAACCCCGGGTAGGGAGTGGCCGTCGGCCGGTCCGCGTGGGTCACCGTGTCGCCGATCTGCGCCTGGATCAGGTCCTTGATGCCGGCGTAGAGAAAGCCGACCTCGCCCACGGAGAGCGTCTCCACCTCTGCGCGCTTGGGATTGAAGATCCCGAGCTCGTCCACCGGGTAGACCCGCCCGGAGGCCATGAACTTGATCTTGTCCCCCCGGCGCAGCGTGCCGTCGATCACCCGCACCATGCAGACGACCCCGCGGTACGGGTCGTACCAGGAGTCGAAGAGCAGCGCCTTGAGCGGTGCCTCGGGATCGCCCTCGGGCGGCGGGACCTCGCGGACGACCCGCTCCAGCACGTCCTCGATCCCGAGGCCGGCCTTGGCGGATGCCAGGACCGCGTCGTGCGCGTCGATGCCGATGACGTTCTCGATCTGCTCCTTGACCCGGTCCGGGTCCGCTGCGGGCAGGTCGATCTTGTTGATGACCGGAACGAGGTGGAGATTGCCGTTGACCGCGAGATACGCGTTCGCGAGCGTCTGCGCCTCCACCCCCTGGGCCGCGTCCACCACGAGGAGCGCTCCCTCGCAGGCGGCGAGGCTGCGGGAGACCTCGTAGGCGAAGTCCACGTGCCCCGGGGTGTCGATCAGGTTGAACTGGTAGGTCTCGCCGTCCTGGGCCCGGTAGAAGAGGCGGACGGCCCGGGCCTTGATCGTGATGCCGCGCTCGCGCTCCAGGTCCATGTCGTCCAGGACCTGGTCCATCATCTCCCGCTCGGAGATCGCGTGCGTGGTCTCCAGAATGCGGTCGGCCAGGGTGGACTTCCCGTGGTCGATGTGGGCGATGATCGAGAAATTGCGGATGCGCTCGTGCGGTCTCATGGCTCAGATACACAACGGCCCGCGGCCCGGAGAAAATCCGGCCGGACGGCGGAGAGTACCTGAAAACGGCCGTGCCGGCCAAGCGGCTATTTCCGGGCGGGGCTCGCGAGGCACTGGACCCAGACGACGAAGAAGCCGTCCCCGGTCCGTTCGAAGGCGAGCCCCAGCCCCAGATGCTCGTACCCCTTGCCGAGGATGCTCGGGCGTTTTCCGGTCCCTGCGAGGAGCGCCGAGAGCGTCTCCGCGGGGGAGAGGGCACCCTGAACGACGGACTCGCCTACGCCGCCCCGCAACCGATATCCCACCGCCTGGACCCGCCGGGCCAGCGCCCTCGGTGGCCGCGCGCCTTGCCGGATCGCCTGAAACATCTCCTCCGCGTAGTCCTGGGCTGCCTGGTTCAGAAGGGGATCGAGGGCAAGGGGATCGAGCTCCCTCTCCGCCCGGGCCTCGTTGACGAGCCGGAGCATCTCCTGCCTCAAGGC
>DATEIO010000054.1:0-11899 GCA_035278895.1 Thermoanaerobaculia bacterium
TCAGACCCGCATGCCCTGAAGCTCGGCCTCGTGGGCGAGCGACTCCTTCAGGGCCGCGTCCGGCGGGATGACGAGGACGCTCGTCCTGCCGTTCCGGACCACGCTCGCGGCGACGCTTCCCAGGAGGAAGCGCTCGAAGCCGCCGCGGCCGTGGGTTCCCAGGACGACCAGATCCGGGTCCCACTCCTCTGTCCGCAGGAGGATCTCCTCGTCGGCGTAGCCGCGGGCGGTCTTCGTGCCGATCTTCCAGGTGGTGGTGGCGGCGTTCGCCTCCACGAACCGGGCGAGCCCGGGCGTGGCCTCCGCGTCGGAAGGCATGACGAAGAAGGCCTCCAGGGCCGCGTTGCCGTCCGGCACGAACCGCTCCAGGAGATGAAGGCCGCAGCGGAACGCTTCGGCCGAGAGCGGCGAGAGGTCGACGGGCAGGAGGATGCGCCGGGGCGGGACCGGCAGCTCACCGCGGACCAGGAGCACGGGGCGGGTCGCCTTGCGGACCACCCGCTCGGCGGTCGCTCCGAAGAGCTTGGACATCCGCGGCGATTCGGTGGCTCCGACGAGGATCAGGTCGGCGCCGACCTTGTCGGCGGTTTCGATCAGGGCGCGGTGAGACGGCCCGTACTCGAGCAGGGTGCCGGCTAAATCCTCGGGCCCGAGACCCAGGCGCTTGACCTGCTCGTCCATGCGCCGGGCGAGGAGCATCCGCTCGGACTTGATCACCTCGTCGGCCAGGACCTCGTTGATGAAGGGAGCGCCGCCCCCGTAGGCGATCTGCGGCAGGAAGGCGTGGACCAGGTAGACCCGGGCCCCGGCCGCGCGGGCGAGCCTGAGGCCGGCTTTGACGACGTCGTCGCTCGGCGGATTGAGCGAGGTTCCGATGAGGATGGTTTCGATCTTTCTCGACATGGCTGGCTCCTTGAGCCCCCTGGTTCCATCAGGGCTCAAGGCCATCCTGCACCCGGAGGCCCCGCGCGGCCACGCCCGGACAGGCAGTGGCGGGAACGCCCCGGGGTGGGGGGAGGCCACCCGTTCTTATTGGGCCGGGAACAGCTCGGCCTCGCGGGCGAGCGACTCCTCGAGGGCCGCGTCGGGGGGGATCACCAGGACGCTCGTGCCGGCGTTGCGCACCACGCTCGAAGCGACGCTGCCGAGCAGGAAGCGCTCGAAGCCGCCCCGGCCGTGGGTGCCGAGGACGATCAGATCCGGTGCCCACTCCTCCATCCGGGCGAGGATCTCCTCATCGGCGTGGCCCGTGCCGACCCTGGACGCGACCGTCCAACCGGTGTCCCTGGCATTCGTCTCGACGAACCGGGCGAGCTCGCGCTCGGCGTCCAGGTCCTCGCGGTCATGCCCGGTTCTCACGAAGAAAGCCTCCAGAGCGGCATCTTTGGCCGGAACGATCTGGTCCAGGACGCGCAGGCCGTGGCGGAACGCGTCGGCCGAGAGCGGCGAGAGGTCGACCGGCAGGAGCACGCGCTTTGGAGGCATCGCCTGCGTTCCCCGGACGGTCAGCACCGGGCAGACCGCCTTTCTGACCACCCTCTCCGCCGTGGACCCGAAGAACCTGGCCCGGCGCGGGGCCTCCGTGGCGCCCACCACGATCAGGTCCGCACCGAATTTCCCGGCGGCGCCGGTCAGGCTCCTGTGGGCCGGCCCCTCCTCGAGCGCGGTTCCCAGGAGCTCCTCCGGCCGGATGCCCAGACGCTCCACCTGCTCGTCCATCTTCTGGGCGAGGAGCCTCTGCTCGGCCTCGGCCACCTCGCTGGCCAAAGCCGGGGTTACGAAAGGTGCCCCGCCCCCGCTGTAGGTCACCTGCGGCAGAAAGGCATGGAGCAGGTAGACCTTCCCTCCCAGGGCCCGGGCCAGTCCGAGGCCGGCCTGGACGACTTCGTCGCTCAGATTGGAGAGCGAGGTTCCGATAAGAACGGTTTCGTGTTTTTTCAACAGCCTTCCTCCTCGGAAACCATGTTAGCCCTGAAAGCCCGGTATCTGTCCACACCCGTGAAGGCAGTGGCGGGAACGTCCCGGGTGGGAGGAGACCCACCCGTTCTTATTTCTAGAGCGTCTCGACGAAGACGAAGCGCGTGGGAAGCGGGCTCCCGGGAACCTCCGCTTCGAGGAAGCGCTTGAGCTCGGCCGCCAGCCGCCGCTCGAGCTGCTCGCGGATCGGGCTGTTGGCGTAGGAGGCGAGCGCGCCCGCGGGGATCTCGGCCGGCTCTCCCACGCCGGGCCTTTCCCGGTGGCGGAGGAGCACGTCGAAGAAGCCGTCCTCCCCGGAGCCGTTCCAGACGACCTCGACCTTGTACGGGAGGTCCTTTTCGAAGGCCCAGAAGTCTTCGGGATCGAACCCTCCCGGCTTGGCGCGGCGCACGGCCTCCTGGAGGTCTCCGGCGGTCGCCAGGGTCTCGTCGTCCAGCAGCTCGACGGCCTTGGCCTCGGCGGACAGGCGCGCGTTCGGCACGCGGCGGACGCCCAGGCTGGAGGGCGCGGTTTCGGCCAGGTGCTTCTTCAAGGCGGCCGGGGTCGCGATGGGGCCTCCCCAGTCGATCCAGCTCTCCGGGGGCGGAGGCGGCGGCGTTCCTCCTTCGAGATGGAGGACGGCGTCGTAGCGGAACCGGGTGAGCTCGTTTCTCGGCCGGCCGCGCTTCAACTGGACCGTGGCTCCGGCGACCTTCGGGAAGCGCCGCGCGAGCGCGGGGAAGAACGCAGGAGCGAGGAGCAGCTCGCGCTCCTGCTCGACGAGGCTTTGGACCCTCTGGCGCAGGTCGGCGAGCGGCAGCGACGAGTCCACCTGCTGGAGCTGGACCGCGGTGTGGAACGCGGCGAGGAGCGGCAGGCTGCGGATGTCCCCCAGGAAGAAGTGGCCGCCGGGCGCGGCCTTTTCGAGCGCCCCTTCGAGCACGCGGAGGAGGTAGTCGAGCCCGGGGAAGTACTGGAGGACGGAGTTGACGACGACGGCGTCGAAGCAGTCGTCCGGCAGATCGCCCAGGTCCTCCGCGGTGCCGTGGCGGAGCGCCACCTTTTCCGTGAGCCCCTCCTCCTCCACCCGGGCGCCCACAAACTGGAGCGCTTCGGCCGAGAAGTCGACGCCCACGTACTCCTCGCACTGCGGAGCCACCCGCAGGAGGAGGAGACCCATGCCGCAGCCGATCTCCAGCACGCGGCGAGGCTTGAGCTCCAGGATGCGGCGGACCGTGTGGTCCACCCAGTCCTTCATCTCGGCTTCGCGGATGGGCCGGCCGGTGTAGCTGCTCACCCAGCCGGCGAGGTTGAGCTTGGGATCGGCGGCCTCGCTTTCGCCGTAGATCCCGCTCCAGAGCGATTTCCAGTGGGAGAGATGGCCGGACTCGGAGGCGCCCGCGGAGAGGCCCTCCGGGTCCGGCTCGATCAGGACCGTGCCGGAGCCGTCCGCGCGCACCCGGCGCACGGCCGGGTGCTTCGCGAGCGTCTCCTCGAGGAGAGACAGGTCCATGCCTAGTAGAGCAGCGCGTACCCGAGCTTCAGGAAGAACGTGCGGTCCGTCTGCGTCAGGTCCACGTTCTGGAGGCCGAAGCGTCCGTCCGTGTAGCCGGCGAAGAGCACGGTCTGCGGATTCAGCTTGTAGGAGAAGAGGAGCTGGCTGAACATCTCCTCCTCCTTGGGCCGCACCGGGAACAGGTAGAGACCGGTGTTCCGGTCGAGGTTCGTGTACTGCACGATGGCGCGGATGAAGGTGCGCACGTTGAACTGGTAGACCGCACGGATCTGGTAAACGTCGGCCTCGAAGAGCTGGCCGCCGTCCACGTCGAGCTGCTGGAGGAGGTAGTCGAGCTGGAGGTCCAGGCCCGATCCCAGGCGGAACTGCACGCCCGGATTCAGGACGAGGGTCTCGCCCAGGCGGCTGTTGTCGAGGTCGATCTCGTCGCCCAAGCGGCCGGCCAGGCCCACGATGATCCGGCGCGTGGGGTTGAACTGGAACACGAACCGCTGCTGGTCGATGTCGTAGGTGACCCCGTCGAAGTACTCCTTGTTGTGGAAGAGCCGTGCCTGGAGGGCCGACTGCTTGGGGCCGTTCAGGGTGTAGAACAGCTCGGCGACCTGGTCGGTCAGGAGCCCGTTGTGGTCCTCGGTGTAGAGGCCGCGGAAGCCCACGGTCTGCTGGGCGTACCAGGTGTCGCGGGTGCCGTAGAAGAACCGCTCGTACTGGCCCTCGCCGGTGCGCACGTCGACTCGCGGGATGAAGCCGCTGTCGGCGCGGAACTCGGGGGAGAGGTCCTGGTAGCGGACGAAGCCCTTCCAGCTGCGGTCGAAGTGGTCGTACTGGGCCTGGAGGCCGTAGCCGCCGAAGGCATCGGTGTCCTGGTCGAAGCGGTCCGCGATGGCGCCGGGGTAGAGCGTGTCGGAGCGCAGGTACTGCACGCGCACCGTGTCGGACGCGGTGAAGCGGAAGAAGCCGTCGAGTCCCCCGACCCGGTTGTGGTACTCGTCCCCCTCGCGGCCGGTGTAGAGCACGCCCAGGGCGGAGCGGGTGCCGATGTCGCGGCGGTAGCGCACGACGCCGGTCGTGACCTCTTCATCCAGGGACGCCCGGCCCGAGAACTGGTTGAAGGGGATGATCAGGTTGTTCAAGTCGTCCTGGGCCACGAACACGCCCAGGCCGTTCTTGCCTTCCTTGGTGTTGAGCTTGAAGCCCCAGTCCGGGTCGGCGACCGTGCGGGTGAACACGGCCTGGAGCGGCGTCAGGTAGAGGTCCGCGCCTTCCAGGAAGAACGGCCGCTTCTCGGGGAAGAACAGGGCGAAGCGGGTGTTGATCTCGAGCTGCACCGCGTCGGCCTCGACCTGCGAGAAGTCGGGGTTGACGGTGGCATTGAGCGTCGTGTTCGGGGTGACGCCCCAGCGCACCGTGGCGCCGGGCTCGTAGTCCTCGTCGCCCGATTCGAGGTCGCCGTTCGGGAAGCTGTCGATCGCGTCGCTCCGCGTGGCGGTCAACGTCGGGGTGATCTCCAGGTTGCGGCCGGGGGCGATCCCGACGAATCCGGAAATCTTGTTCTCCTGGCAGAGGATGCAGTCCTTGGCGCGGTCGGTGAACCGCGACGACATGCGGTAGCGGACGTTTCTCGGCCGGCTGCGGAAGAACTCGACGCCCCAGGTCTGGGGCTCGGACGAGCGCGGGAAGCGCAGCTGCCGGAACGGGATCGCGAACTCGACCGAGTAGCCGGTGTCGGTGATCTTGCCGGCGGAGGCCCAGATCGCGTCCCAGGAGAAGTCCTCCCTAGAATCGATCTCTGAAAACACGGCATCGACCTGCACGCCCCGGGGGTTCGAGCGGAACTGGAAGGCGCGCCGCTCGTCGTTGAAGGTGTCCAGGTTCATGCCGACGTGATCGTCCTGGTTGAAGTTGCCGATCAGGTCGCGGTCGATGAGCGTGGCGCGGACGCCCGCAGGGTCGGGGTCCTGGCACTTGAAGGCGACGTAGAGGTTGTTCTCGTCGAACGTGATCAGGGCCTGGGTGTCGACCTGGGGCTTGACGTTGTTGCCCGGGAACCACTCGTAGGGGAGGTCGACGACCGTGGCGTTCTCCCAGGCGGCCTCGTCGACCGCGCCGTCGATCTTGATCTCGCCGGTGGCCCGGGAGACCTCGAAATGGCGGATGGCCCCTTCGGCGGGAGGCGGCGGGGGCGGCAGCTCGGCGGCCGGCTCCGGGGTCTGCTGCGCGCCCGCCCCCGCGGGGAGGAGGAGCGCCAGGAGAACCCCGGCGAACAGACCGGTCTTATAGGAATGCGTTTGTGCAGTCATCGGCGAATCGTCTCCGGAAATAGGTTCTCGGGGCCTCAGGCTTGCGCCGCGGCCTCCTTGGCGGTCTCTTCTTCCTGCTTCGGCTCCTCGGGCGGCGGAGCGGCCCGGCGCGGCGGCGCGATGTCGGGCAGATCGGCCTCGACGTTTCTCACCCGCGGGTTGAGCAGGCCCCACACGGTCGCCAGGGCCGGGACGAGCGCCATGGTGAGGAACAGGAGCGCGATGCCGCGACCGGGGCCCACGCCGATCACCCGGGCGATGACGCTGCCCGAGAGGGCTCCGCCCGCGACCATCAGCGGGTTGAAGATGCCGTCCGCCACCGGGCCGGCCGAGAAGTCGCCGACCGGCACGGTGAACTGGGCGATCACGCGGCGCACGGCAAAGACGCGTCCCTGAATGTCGGCCGGGGTCTTGCTCCGCCAGATCGTCTGGCTGGAGGCGTTCATGATCGGCACCATGATGTACCAGACGAGAACGCCCGCTCCGACGAGCCACAGGTTCGGCTTGATGCCGATCAGGATGAAGGCGATCGTCATCACGATGCCGCCGCCTAGAACGCCGTAGACGCGCGGCTTGGGGCCGCCGGTCGAGGCCATGATCAGGCCGCCGACCAGGGTGCCGATGCCGACGAGCGACATGATGGTGCCCACCGCGGCCTTGTTGGCGAAGCCCAGGACCATGGGCATCACGAGGATGCCGCACATGGCGCCCACGAGGTTCGTGATGGCGAAGAAGAGGAGCAGGTTAAAGAGGCCCGGCCGCTCGCGGATGAACGTCCACCCGTAGGCGGCCTCCTTGAAGATCGAGCCCCGGGCCCTCTGCCCTTCGGCGCTCATCGGCGGCTGCGGGATCTTGATCAGGAGCAGCGTGCCGGCCGCGAACAGGAAGGTCGCGAAGTCGATCACCAGGATCGCGGGCAGGCCGATCGAGTACATGAGGAAGCCGGCGATCGCCGGGGCCGAGATGGTGACCGCGGCCTGGCCGAACTCGATCATGCCGTTGACCCGGCCGTAGTCCTTGCGGGCCACGAGCATGGTGATGGCCGAGACGTAGGCCGGCCACTGGAAGGCGCCGAAGAACGCGTTGACCACGACGCCGATGTAGATGTGCCAGACCTGGAGCTGGTTCGTCCACAGCAGGTAGGCGTAGGCGAGCGTCGTCAGGCCCGGGCCCACGTCGCTCCAGATCATGACCCACCGCCGGTTCCAGCGGTCGACGAGCGCGCCGGCGATCGGGCCGAAGAAAATGCCCGGCAGGCCGGCGAAAAAGACCGTCAGGGTGTACTGGGTGACCGAGTGCGTGTGCTCGAGCACCCAGATGCCCAGGGCGAACCCGGTGAGGCCGGACCCGACGAGCGAGATGAGCTGCCCGATCCAGATGGTCCCGAAGGTCTTGAAGTCTGTTCTTGCTTCTTCGTTGTTCTCAGCCATTTTCGATCCTTTAGGAACCTATGAGACCTTCTTGCCGTGGGCCCGGTAGTGGTCCACGAACCAGCGCAGCACCTCTCCGCAGCGCCGCGCCGCCGGCTGGATCGTCTCGGTTTTCTGAAGATTGAGATTGTACTCCCACTTGAGGAGCAACTTGTCTTCGATGATGTAGCCGCCGACGGTCATCTCGCACATCCGCTTGGTGTTCCGGTCGAGCGTGTAGCCGCCGAAGTTCTCCAGGCGGTTGAAGCGGGTGAGCTCCTTGGCGTTGTCCGGTCCGAAGTAGTTGAAGAAGACCTGCGGCTGGGGAGCGCTGCGCCCCAGTCGGGCGACCACGTCCGGGTCGTGGCTCAGGTAGCGCAGAATGCCGTAGCCCGTGCCGCCGAACGGCACGCGGCGCAGCTGCCGGTTGAGCTCTCGGGCGTTCGCCGCCAGGTCGTCGCTCGGCCCCATGTCGAGCAGCACTGGGTAGATGGTGTTGAACCAGCCGATCGTGCGCGTCAGGTCCATGTCGTCGTAGAGCGCCTCGCGGCCGTGGCCGAGAAGGAGGATCGGAAGCGCCCGGGCTTTCGTGAGGACCTCGAAGCCGGCGAGGATCGCCGTGGTCAGGACCGCGTCGATCTGGACGCCCAGGAACCGGGGCACCTGGTTGAGGATGATCTCGCTCTCCTCGAGGTCCAGATCCACGCGCTCGACGCGCGCCGAGATCCAGTCGTTCGGCCCCTTGACGTGGTCCACCGTAAAGCGCGGCGGATTCAAGGGCGCCTGGGCGAGCCAGTAGTCCCGCTCCTGCTGCGGCATGCCGCCCGGCTGGGCGCGGGCGACCAGCCGCTCGGCCCACTGCGTCGCGGACGTCGTCTTCTTCTGGAAGGAGAAGGGCTCGCCCGCCTGGAGGTGCCGGTAGGCGGAATCGAGGTCGTCCAGCAGGATCTGCCAGGAGCCCACGTCCGCGGCCATGAAGTGGACGGACGTGAAGAAGTACTTCGTCTTCCCCGGCTCCAGGTCGAAGGTCGCGACACGCACGAGGTTCCCCTCGGTCATCGTGAAGCTGGTGACGAGCGAGCGGGCCGCGCGGACCATGGTGGGAATCCTCTGGTCCTCGGGCAGGCCCGTCAGGTCGACGCGCAGGAGGTTGGGCTCGGCACCCGGCGGGTCGATCGTGGGAGAGAGCGTCCCGTCCCCGGCTTCGAGAATGCGCACCCGCAGGTTGTCGTGGTGCTTCAAAACCGCTTTCAGGGCCTCGCGGAAGAGGTGGACCTGGAGGTTCCCGTCCTTGGGCTCCAAAAGCGACCCCAGGCTGTGGAAGTCCGGGTTCGGGTGCTCCATCTCCAGGAAGTGGTGCTCGGCCGGCGTGAAGGCGAGCGGGCCGGTGACGTCGCCCTGCTCGGCCACGATCTGGATCGTGCCCGCGACCGCGGAGAGCTCGGCCACCGTGCGGTGCTGGAACACCTGCTTGGTCGTAATCCCCATGTTGGCCTTGTTGGCCTTGGTGACCACGCGGATCACGAGGAGCGAGTCGCCGCCCAGCTCGAAGAAGTCGTCGTTGATGCCCACCCGCGGCAGGCCCAGGATCTCCTGCCACAGCTCGCAGAAGAAGGTCTCCTTCTCGTCCCGCGGCGCCACGTACTCGCGGGCGGCCGCGGCCTTGTCGGGCGCGGGCAGGGCCCGGCGGTCCACCTTGCCGTTGGGCGTCAAGGGCATCGCCTCGAGGAAGGTGAAGAGGGCCGGGATCATGTACTCCGGGAGCTTCTCCTTCAACCACGCCCGCAGATCGGTGACCGACGGCTGCTTTTCTTTCTCCAGTCCCGGCCGGGTCACGAGGTACGCCGCGAGCTTCTTGTTGCCCGGCGTGTCCTCGCGCGCCACGACGACCGCCTGCGCGACGTCGGGGTGCTGGTCCAAGGCGGCCTCGATGTCGCCCAGCTCGATCCGGAAGCCGCGGACTTTCACCTGGTGGTCGATGCGGCCGAGGAACTCGACGCGGCCGTCCGGCAGGTGGCGCGCGAGGTCGCCCGTGCGGTAGAGGCGCGCCCCGGGCTCGTCCTTGAGGCCCGCGAACGGGTGCGGCACGAACTTGTCGGCGGTCAGGTCCGGCCGGCCGCGGTAGCCGCGGGCGAGTTGGATGCCACCGATCAGAAGCTCGCCCGGCACGCCCACGGGCACCGGGTTGCCCCGCCGCGAGAGCAGGTAGATCTCGGTGTTGTCGAGCGGCTTGCCGATCGTGATCGGACCGTGCTCCGTCACCTGGTCCAGGGTCGACCAGATCGTGGCTTCGGTCGGCCCGTAGACGTTCCACAGCGAGCCGCAGGCGCCCAGGAGCTGGTTCGCGAGATCGCGCGGGAAGGCCTCGCCGCCGCAGAGGATCTTCAAGTCACGGCTGCCGAGCCAGCCCGCGGAGAGGAGCAGGCGCCAGGTGGCCGGAGTGGCCTGCATGGCGGTCACGCCCGCGGTGTCGAGGATCTCCTTGAGCTTCTCGCCGGCCTGTGTCGTCTCACGCGAGACGAGGAGGAGCTTCGCGCCCACGGAGAGCGGCAGGTAGAGCTCCAGGCCCGCGATGTCGAAGGAAAGCGTGGTGACGGCGAGAAGCGTGTCCGCGCTCGTCAACCCCGGCTTCCGGCTCATGGAATTCAGGAAGTTGACGACCGCCTCGTGCGGGATCTGCACGCCCTTCGGCTTACCCGTCGAGCCCGAGGTGTAGATCATGTAGGCGATGTTGTTGAGTGCGAGGCCGCCTTCCATAGTCTCGGAGCTCTGGGCGGCGATCGCTGCGGCATCGCGATCGACCGCGACGATCGTGGCCCCGCTCTGCGGGAGCTTTTCGAGCAGCTTTTCCTGGGTGAGGAGCACGGGAAGCCCTGAGTCCTCCACCATGTAGGCCACGCGCTCCTGGGGATACTCGGGATCGAGCGGCACGTAGGCGCCGCCGGCCTTGAGCACGCCCAGGATGCCGACCAGCATTTCGAGCGAGCGCTCCATCGCGACCCCCACGAGCACCTCGGGGCCCACGCCCAGGGTGCGCAGGTGGCGGGCCAGGCGGTTGGCGCTCTGGTCGAGCTCGCGGTAGGTGAGCTTCGAGCCTTCGAAGTCCACGGCCACGGCGCCGGGGGTCCTCTCGACCTGGGCCTCGATCAGCCCGTGGAGGGTGGTGGTGGGGCGCTCGGCCGCGGTGGCGTTCCAGTCCGTGAGCACCTGTCCGCGCTCCTCGCCCGACAGGAGTGGCAGCTCGGAAAGGTGGAGGTCCGGCTTCGCGACCACGGCTTCGAGCAGCCGCTTGTAGTGGCCGAGGAGGCGCGCCATGGTGGCGCGCTCGAAGAGGTCGGTGTTGTACTCGGCGAATCCGTCGAGCCCGGCGGCCGTGTCGGTCAGATAGAGCGTGATCTCCATCTTCGACGTGCGGCTGTCGATCGGCAGCGGCCGGAGCTTCAGGCCCGGCAACTCCAGCGCCTCGCCCGGGGCATTCAACAGGATCAGCATGACCTGGAAGAACGGCGTGCGCGCGAGGTCGCGCGGCGGGTTCAGGTCGTCGACCAGCTTTTCGAACGGGAGGTCCTGGTGCGCGTGGGCGTCGAGCGACACCTCGCGCTCGCGGGCCAGGAGCTCGCGGAAGGTGGGGTCGCCCGAGAGGTCGGTGCGCAGCACCAGGGTGTTGGCGAAAAAGCCGATCAGCCCCTCGACCTCGGGCCGGCGCCTTCCGGCGATCAGGGTGCCGACGGCGACGTCCTCTTGAGTCGTCCAGTGGTGCAGAAGCGCCTTGAACGCCGCGGTCAGCGTGATGAAGAGCGTCGAGCCCTCGCGCTGAACGAAGGCTTTCAGGTCCCGCGACAGCTTGTCGCCCAGGTTCAGGGGCGCGGCCGTGCCGTTGTGGGTGCGCACGGCCGGCCGCGGGTGGTCGGTGGGCAGCTCGAGCGGCGCCACCGAGGCGAGCTGCTTTCTCCAGTAGGAGAGCTGCTCTTCCAGCACCTCGCCCTTCAGCCAGTCGCGCTGCCAGAGGGCGAAGTCCAGATACTGGACCGGCAGCTCCGGAAGCGCCGGGGCGCGGTCCTCGACCAGGGCGTCGTAGATCGCCGCGAGATCGCGGGCGAAGATGCCGATCGACCAGCCGTCGTAGGCGATGTGGTGGACGTTCGTGTAGAGGAGCCACTCGCGCTCGCCCGAGCGGAAGAGCTTGGCCCGCATCAGGGGGCCGAGCGTTAGGTCGAAGGGCTCCTTGGCGTCCGCGGCGGCCAGGCGCATGGCCTCGGGCCAGGCATCCTCGGGGCTGGCGACGCGCGGGCGGACGTCCATGAAGGGGACCTCCATGTCCACCACCTGGGCGATGACCTGGGCGGGCTCGCCTTCGACGGAGCGGAAGGTGGTGCGCAGCGACTCATGCCGGCGCGAAAGCTCGCGCAGAGCCTTCTGCATCACGTCGGGATCGAGGTCGCCCTCGATGCGGAACGCCTGCGGGATGTTGTACTCCGGGCTCTCGGGCTCGAAGTGGTTTAAAAACCAGAGCCGCTGCTGGGCGAAGGAGAGCGGGTAGTGCTCGGCCGTGCGCTCCTGCCGGGGGATGCCCGGCACCTCGGCGGGACGCTCCTTTTCCTTCTGCTTCTGGAGCTGTTGGAAAAGCAGCGCACGCTTCTCGGGCGGCAGATCCGCGATGCGCTTGGCGATATCCATTTCGGTCATCTCGATCTCTCCTTGAATCTAGGCCGGCTCGC
>DATEIO010000055.1:0-65759 GCA_035278895.1 Thermoanaerobaculia bacterium
GTGTGGCTCGTGGCCAACGTCCTGTGGATCGCGGCGCTCGCCCTCCGCGGCCGGCGGGAGCTCGCCCTGCTCCTCCTCGTGCCGCTCGTCTACTCCTTCTCCTACCTTCTCGCCGCCACCGTGCAGGACTACCGGTTTCTGTATCCGTCCACGCTGTTCGTACAGGTTTTCACGGTGGCGGCGATTCTCGGCGGGGTCGGCTGCTACTTCCGCCCGCAGAACCCGAGCGGCCGGCGGCCGTAGGTGGCGAGCGTCTCCTCGTAGGCCGTGGGTTTATCGTGCCGGTAGAAGCGGTGGTAGACCGTCTGCGAGAGGCGCGTCGAGCCCAGGACGGGCCCGAAGACGATCCAGAGATCCGCGAAGATGACGATTGCGAGCGCTCCCCAAAGCGCACCCCGCAGCCGGCGGGGGAGGAGGTTCGCGCGGGCGAAGAGGGCCGCCAGGGTGGAAATCATGACTCCGAAGACCGGCTGGTAGAGGCGGGCGAGCCAGGAGCCCCGGAGCTGCCAGCCAGGGTAGGGGGGCGCCAGGTTGGTGAAGAGGAAGAGGAGGATGGCGGCGATCAGCACGCAGACCTCGGCCCGGGGGACGATCCGGATCTCCTTCGGCAGCCAGCGTGCGGCGAGGAGCCCCAGGAGGAAGAGGAGCGGCAGGAAGAGAAAGTTGCTGTAGAGAAAGACGTCCAGCGCGATCCCGGGGAGAGCCGTGAGCAGCCTGCCCCAGGTGCGGAGGCTCTCTTCCGTGAGGCTTCCCAGCGAGAGATAGCTCCCCACGATGTTGCCGTAGGCCTGGGTGTTGGAGCTCTGGAAAGGGACTTGGTAGATCGCTCGCAGCGCCACGGCCACGAGCGCTGTGGGGGCGGCCGCGGCGACGGCGAAGACCGTGGCGGGCCCCCAGAGACGGCGGGAGAGGAGGAGCAGAAACCCGGCGGCGCCGAAGAATGGCAGGAGGTCGTACCCCGTGGAGAGCACGCCCAGGCCGAGCCCGCAGAGGAGAGCCGGACGCCAGCCGGTGGCGGTCTCCAGCTTCCAGAGGAGCACCAGGGCGAGGAGGCTCGCCGGCACGATCACGGCGTAGGAGTAGGGGAGCCCGGCCCAGTAGAAGATTCCGGGGGAGGTGGCGAGAAGCCAGAGGAGGGCGACCGGGACCTTGCCGTAGCGGTTCCGGAGAGCGCGCCAGAAGACCGCGACGGAGCCGAGCGCCAGGAGGACGTTCGCCACGATTCCCCCGGCTCCGAAGCCCAGGAGCTTTATGAAGGGATAGGCGAGGAGCGGGTGGAGGACCCTCCGCAGGACCACGCTGTACTCCCACTGGTCGCGGGGCGCGCCGTCCAGCATCATGAAGACGGCTTTGAAATGGTTGTGATCGATGTTCAGAAGATAATCGCACGGCCCCCAGACGTAGGGCTTGGCGAGCGTCGCGGCGTAGGGGGCGAGGGTGCCGGAGCTCGCCCAGACGCCGAGGATGAGGACCAGGGAGGCCCCGGCGAGGTGGAGGAGCTCCCGCCGCGCCGTGCTCACGGGAGCCGCTCGAAGACCACGTAGCGGCGCTGCATTTCGGGAGACATCTCCTCGCGGACGATGCGGAGGGGGTGCCCTTCGATCAGGCGCTCCACGTCTTCCCGCGTGTAGCGGAACATCGCCGAAGGATAGGTTTTCGAGAGGGCGTGGTCAGGGGTGAGGACCACGAACTGCTCGACCTCGGGGTTCGGCCAGAAGAAGTCGGCGTAGAGGAGCCCGCCCGGCTTCAGAAACCTTTCCATGAACTCCAGGTTCCACCGGCCGAGCTTCAGGTTCTGGTGAATCCAGAAGAAGCGGCCCACGACCGTGTCGACGGTGCCGAAAAACGGCTCCAGGCCTGCCCGGTCGGCCACGTGGACGTAGCTGCAATTGGGCGGGGAGACGAGCCGCGCGATCTTCAGGGCGAGCGTGCTGTAGTCGGTCCCGAGATAGGAATCGACGTAGCGGCCGAGGAGCTTGCCCATGTTGCCGCAGCCGCAGCCCATCTCCATGACGCGTTTTCCCGCCAGGGCCTCCTTGTCGCAATAGAGGTTCAGGTCCCAGGCGAAGCCGAACGTGAGCTTGAGCATCGCGAGCGGCGAGTCGGGCAGCGGAGGCGTCACGGGGTACTCGGTGTACGGCGCGAGCTGGTAGGGCCACTCCCGCTTCAGGTATTCGAACCACTCGGCGTTCCAGCGCTCGATCTCCTGCTCGGTGCACTCGAGCGGTGGGGAGGCGGGGAGCTCGTCGTCGTTCTCGAGGGCCACGGGAGGGGTGGCACGTCCACCAAGGGCGCGAAGAAATCTTTCAATCATGGGAAAAGCTCAGGCGGTTGCGGCGTGGGCCTCGGTCCTCACGTCTTCGCGGTCCCAGTGCTCGACGAACCAGCGGTAGGTCTGCTCGATCCCTTCGCGGAGATCGATGCGGTGCCGCCAGCCGAGGCCATGGAGGCGCGAGACGTCCAGGAGCTTCCTAGGCATGCCGTCGGGTTTTTCGGTGTCGAAGGAGAGCCGCACGCCGGGCGCCACGATGTCGCGGATGGTCTCCGCGAGCTCGCGGATCGACAGGTCCTCGCCCGTGCCCACGTTGACGTGGGAGTCGCCGTCGTAATGGCGCATCAGGTAGAGGCAGGCGTCGGCCAGGTCGTCCACGTGGAGGAACTCGCGCCGGGGCGATCCCGTGCCCCACACCACGACCTCGCCGCTGCCGGAGACGCGGGCCTCGTGGAACTTGCGCATCAGGGCGGGCAGCACGTGGGAGCTCTCAAGGTCGAAGTTGTCGTTCGGGCCGTAGAGGTTGGTCGGCATGGCCGAGATGAAGTCGGCCCCGTACTGCCGGCGGTAGGCCTGGCAGAGCTTGATCCCCGAGATCTTGGCGATG
This sequence comes from Thermoanaerobaculia bacterium, assembly GCA_035278895.1. Taxonomy (GTDB): domain Bacteria; phylum Acidobacteriota; class Thermoanaerobaculia; order Multivoradales; family UBA5704; genus DATARR01. The sequence continues at coordinate 2,880 of DATEIO010000055.1, forward strand.
GCGTAGGGCTCGTTCGTGGGCTCGAGCAGGCCGGTCAGCAGATATTCCTCGCGGATCGGCTGCGGGCACTCGCGCGGGTAGATGCAGGAGCTGCCGAGGTACAGCAGGCGCTCGACCCCATGGAGGTGGCTCGCCTGCACCACGGTCGCGTGCATCATCAGGTTGTCGTAGATGAACTCCGCGGGCCGCGTGGAGTTGGCGAGGATGCCGCCCACGGTGCCGGCCACCATGAACACGTACTCCGGCCGGTTGGCCCGGAACCAGTAGTTCACCGCCGCCTGGTCGCGCAGGTCGAGCTGCTCGCGCGTCGCGGTCAGGAGGTTGGTAAACCCCTCGGCCTGAAGGCGGCGGACGATGGCCGAGCCGACCAGGCCGCGGTGGCCGGGAACGTAGATCCGGGCGGAAAGAGGAATGTCGTGACCCATGCGAGCTTCAGCATCTCCCCCCAGTTGCGAGGAAAAATTGCAAGGGGGGAAATGTACCACATCCTCTTTTCCGCCCTTCCGTTCAGGCGTTCTGCAGCCCCGGGGCCGGAGGCGGCTCGGGTTGTGGCTCGGGCCGCACGGCGGGGACCGCGTCGGGCAGCTCGGTCTCGACCCGCCGCAGGCGCGGATTCAGAAACGCGAGGCTGACAATGACGAGGACGACCGCCCCGACGACCACGAAAAGCAGGCCTGCGCCGCGGCCGGGCCCCACGCCGATCAGGCTTCCGACGAAGGTGCCGGCGAGCCCTCCACCCGGGGAGAGCAGGGGCTGGAACACGCGGTCGACCAGGGGACCGGCGATCGCCGAAGCGATCGGGATCGTGCAGGCGACGATGAAGGACGCCATGCCGAACACCCGGCCCTGGACCTCGGGCGCGACCTTGGATTGGAGAATCGCCTGGTTGGTGCCGCCGATGATCGGAGAGGTGAACATGAAGCCGAAAACGGCCAGGGCGATCAAGGGGATGCTGGGCTCGACGCCGCCCAGGAAGAGGAGGCACCCCTGGAAGACCAGGATGGCGAAGATCGTCCAGATCCGGTTCCTGGACCCTCCCCAGAGGGACAGGGTGATGCTGCCGAGGAGGACGCCCGCCGCTCCCGCCGAGTTGACGCTTCCGAGCTCGACGGGCGTGGCGAAGCTCAGGATGAGAGGCGTGAGCAGCACCTGGACGGTCCCCATGCAGAAATTGGTCAGCGTGTACATGCTGAGCAAGGCCAGCAGGCCGGGCCGCTCGCGGAGGTAGGCCCACCCCTGGACCAGATCGCCGAGCACGGACCGCCGCCGGGGCCCGGCCTCTCGGGCGGGGTTGGGAATCCGCACCAGAAGGAGCGTGGCCGCTGCGAACAGGAACGAGGCACAGTCGATGTAGATCGCGCCGTAGTAACCGATCGCCGACACGAGGAAGCCGGCGATGAAGGGGCCGACGATCCCGGCGGAAGCCCGCGAAATCTGGGACAGGCCGGAGGCTCGGGCGAGTTGGCTGCGTGGAACGAGCAGGGAGATCGAGGAGGTGAGGGCCGGCCCCTGGAGGACGCCCAGGATGACCATGACGGTGATGAAGGGGTAGACGTGCCAGATCTCAAGGCGGCCGGCGAGCATCAGGGAGGCGAGCACCACGGTCATCGCCGCGGAGCCCAGGTTGGAGAAGAGCATGATCTTGCGCCGGTCCCACCGGTCCGCGAGGGCTCCGGAAATGGGCGCGACCACCAGCAGGATGACGCCGACGAGCACGGAGATCATGGCAAAGGGGGTCGCGGAGCCGGTTTTTTCGACGACCCAGACTCCGAGGGAGAAGCTGCCGAGGCTGGTGCCCAGGGCCGAGACGAGCTGGCCGATCCAGATCACGAAGAAGCTGCGCATATCCTTTGCAAACAAGCTCATTTCGACCTCCTCGAGTCTCTGAATCGCAGGGCCCACCCGAGGGGCGGAATCGGGCGCGAACCGGCACGCCAGGGGGCAAGCGGCGGTTGGGGCCGCAGGTAGAGCTTCTCCTCGATCATTCGTAGTCTCCTCTCAAGGCTCGATCAGGGGCCGGGTGGCCGGAAGGGGAAAGCGCCAGGATTCCGGTCAGGAACAGATTCTGGAGCGTCTCGATCTCGCGGCTTCGCGCGGAGGGCCGGATTTCGCCGCAGGTGCGGCCGAGGGATGCCTCGACGGCATCGCGCTCGGTCTCGCTCAGTTGCCGCAGCGAATGATCGGTCAGCGCGCGGCGGGTCTCAGGGTTCCAGAGCCGCACCAGCGGGCTCAAGCGGACAGTCAGGGAGGCGAAGTCGGCCGGCTCGGGATGGAAATCCAGGCGGCCCAGCTCTGCGGCCACGTCGCGGCGGAAGGCTTCGCGATTGTAGCGCCGGGCGATGAGACCGGCGCCGCGGCGGCACTCTTCCCCGGCGCTGGCCGGATCCGTCACGGTATTCCGGTAGATGGCTTCGGCGACGGGCAGGTAGGCCTCGGGATCGCCGAATCCCATGGCCTCGCTTTCGTGGACGTGAATCCCACACCCCTCGGGCAGGAGGTAGCGGAGATTGCCGATCCCGTTGGTGTAGATCGGGCAGCCATGGAAGACGGATTCCAGGGCGTAGAGCCCGAAGGATTCCGGGATCGTGTTGTAGAAGACTCCAAACCGGCAGGCCCGCAGGATCTCGAACAGGGCCGACTGCCTGAGGTGGGGAATCGGGATGAGGAGGTCGGCGGCCGTCAGCCCCAGGGCCGTGAGGTTGTCCCGAAAGAACCTCATTTCCAAGGGATATTGCTCCGCCGGCAGGTCGAGGGCGGCCTGGATCCGCCGGAACATGTGATCCGCGACGAAGACGCGGAACCTCCGCCCCAGGCCGCGCTCCTGGGCGAGCTGGTTGAGCCGCAGGAGGATGCTGTAGAGGGCCGATTCGTCCACTTTCTCCGCGGTCACGGCGTGGCCGAGGACGTCGCCCCGGTCGATGGCCTCCCGGGCGTGCCGGGGGAGGTCGCCGCTCCCCTCCTCGAGGGCCCCTGCGGGCTCCTCCAGGCAGGGCAGCGCCAGAGTCAGATGCGAGACGATTCCGAAGGCCCGGGAATCGAGGATCCGCTGGCGCCGCCAGTCCGGCAGGGCGAGCAGCGACTGCACGACGTCGCCCGTGTAGGCCGAGTTGCCCCAGTAGCGATCGATGGCGGGGTTGCCGGCCCACTCGCCCGGAGAGCCGGCAAAGCCGTGGAAGAACACGACGTTTTTCTGCGCTCCCCTGCGGCGCACGGGGCTCACCTGGAGGCCGAAATCGCAGTGCACCGTCAGGCCCGCCGGCGGAAGAGAACGGCTCTGAAACCTCCGTTCCACGGCCCGCAGAGGGACCAGGACGTCCGCGGAGGAGGGGTTGCGCCCTTCGGCATAGACTCCGTGGACCTGGTATCCGAGATCCTCGAGAGTCTCGTTCAAACAGGAGTTGACCACGGCGCAGGAGCTGCCGAACGGGCGGACCGGAGGATGGAAATAGAAGACCTGCGCCCTTTTTTCCTTCGGATGAGGCGTCCTCCGGGTCCGGGGGCGAAGCTCCGGGGTCTCCTCCGGAGGGGCGGCCAGGGCCAGACGGCGCACGGTCGCGCCGAGGCCTGAGAGAGTGGGCCTGGCGAACAGCGCTCCGGGGTCGATGCGTCCCCAGCGCGCGGTGATCCGGGAGAGCAGGCGGACGGCGGAGACCGAGTCACCGCCGAGGGCGAAGAAGTCTTCGGCGAGCGTTGCGGGACGCCGGCCCAGGACCTCTTGCCAGAGCGCCGCCAGCTCCGTCTCGATCTCGCCCCATTCTCCGCGAACCGCCACTGGAGGAGGGGGCAGGGCGGCAGAGCCCAGGGCTCCGTCCGCCGTCCGAGGGAGCTCCTCGAGACCCACGAAGGCGTCCGGGATCAGAGCCTCGGGGAGCCGGGCCCGCAGATCGCGCCGCAGCTCCTCTTCGTTCGGCGGGTGGCCGTCTTCCGGAACGATCCACGCGACAAGGCGCCCCGGCTCTTCTCCTGGCGCCACCCAGGCCACCGCGGCCTGGCGCACGGCCGGATGTTGTTCCAGGGCCCTTTCGACGAAGCGTGGATGGGCTCCGTAGCCCAGCGCTCCGGTGAGATCGGCGAGCCAGGGCTCGGGCACGTTCCAGGCTCCGACGCGGAGCGCGGGCCGCTCCTCGTTCCAGGCCTCCTCCCCGGCAGCCAGCCGGGTGAGCAGATCGCGGTAGGACTCGATCAGGCTGGGGATGAAGTCCTCGGGAAAGACCTCCTCGACGGCCTGGCTGACCAGCTCCAGGCCGCCCTGGCCGTTCAGGGTGGCGACCCAGAGGATCAGCGCCTGCGGCAGGGAGAGCATCAGCTCGATTTCCCGGAAATCGAGCCGGGGAGGCGCTTCTCCGGGAGCTGGAGCGGCCGGCCGCGGCGAGGTCTCCTCTGCGGGCGCCGCCGGGTGGCTGTACTCGACGACGCTGTTGAAGTGGATCGGCAGGAGGGCCCGCGCACCCATCCGGTGCCGCCGGTTGTACTCGCGCCACACCTGGTGGCCGGAGAATTCCTGATGGTCGAGATCCGCTGCGATCCGCGCCTGGAGCCGCTGGGCGCGTTCCTGAAAAGCGCCGGGTCCATCTTGAGCCGCCAGCAGGTGGATGATCGTGAAGCTGCCCAGGGAGCGGGCCATGTGCGGGTGGAGGTCCGGCCGGTAAGACCCGCCGCAGCCGATGCTGAAATCCGGGCGCGCGCTCCACAGGCGCAGCACCTCGGCGAACGCTGCGGTCAGGGCGCTCGTGGGCGACAGCCCGGCGTTGCGGGCCCGTTGGCTGAAGCCCTCCCAGCTCTGGCGGTCCAGGACCTCCGGCTGGCGTTTGACGATCCGCGGCACCGTGTCCGGGGTGAGCGGCCGGGCCAGAGGCAAGACCGGCGGCGGTGGCAGCGAAGGCAGCTGGGACAGCCAGTAAGCGCGGGAACGGGAGTAGGCCGCGGTCTCCCGGAATGCGGCAAGCGCCCGCGCGTAGTCCAGGAACGAGACCTCGAGCGGAGCCAGCTCCCGGTCCGGGAAGTTGAGGAGCTGCGACAGCTCCTCGAACAGCCTGGCGCGGGCGGTGCCGTCGATCAGGATCGCCTCGAAGCGCCAGTGCAGCCGGATCCGGCCGCCGTTGATCTGGTGGAGCACGGCTTCGAAAAGCGGCCAGCGGTCGAGCGGGCGTTTCGCGTAGCGCATCTCGTGGCGCACGCTGCGCAGGCGCTCCTCGGTCCAGGCGCTGCTCCTGCCGCTCAGGTCCTCCGCCTCGACCTCAAAGGGCGGCACCTCGGGGAGGAGCTGCAGGTGGCCATCCGGCAGGACGATGGTGCGCAGCATCTCGTGGCGCCCGATGACCGTGCGCAACGCCCGGGTCAGGCGGTGGGCGAACGGCCAGAGAGAGCCCTGGTACTCCTGCTCGATGTAGATGTTGGCCCCGCACCCCCCCACGTCGAAGACGCCGCTGCGGCCGAGCCAGAGAACCTCCTGGAAGTCGGTCGGGGGAACCGGGGCGAAGCGGTCCGGAGGCCTCTCGGGGAGGCGTGGACGCTCGGGGAGGAGCGGAGGCGGCGCGGCCGGACCGCCGCGATCCTTGATTCTGCGCATCAGCAGATCGCGCTGTTCGGGCGACAGGGCGGCGATGCGCCGCTCGAAGTCATTCATCGCCGCCCCCGAGGCGCGAGCCGGCCGGATCTCCCGACATCTGCTCCACTTCCTCGAGCAGCTCGGCGAGCAGGCTGGCATCGATCAGGCTGGCCCGCGCGTTGGCCACGGCGACCGCCATCTCCTCCAACGTGGAGCTGTAGAGCACGTTGAGCGGCAGCTCGATGCCGAAGGCGGAGCGGATGCGGAGGATGAGCTGCATGGCGACCAGAGAGTGGCCTCCGAGCTGGAGGAAGCGGTCGCTCCGGCCGACACGCTCGGCCCCCAGCACCTCCTGCCACAGAGCGGCAAGCTGGCTCTCGATCTCGGTGCGCGGAGGATCGTAGGAGTCCTCTTCGCGCCCCTGCCGGGCCCTCTCCGGATCGGGCAACGCGCGGCGGTCGAGCTTGCCGCTGGGGGTGAGAGGCAGCGCGTCGAGCACGACGATGGCCGAGGGGACCATGGGCTCGGGCAGCCGGGTGCGCAGAAAGTCCTGCAGACCCGCAGCCAGCGAGTCGGAGGCCTTCTCTTCGTCGCGGCCCCTCGGCACGACCCAGGCGGCGAGGCGCCGGTCGGTGCCGGCCTGATAGGCGCCTGCGACGGCCTCCCGGACCTGGGAATGTTGCAGCAGCGCTCTTTCGACCTCTCCCGGCTCGATGCGGAAGCCCCGGATCTTGAGCTGCTGGTCGGCGCGCCCGACGAAGTCGAGGTCGCCGCCCGGCAGCCAGCGGCCGAGGTCGCCCGTGCGGTAGAGCCGCGCTCCGGGAGCGGTTGCGAAGGGATCGGGGACGAACCTCTCCGCGGTGAGGTCGGGGCGCCCCCGGTAGCCTCGGGCGAGACCGGCGCCGCCCAGGTAGATCTCCCCGGGAACGGCGGTCGGAGCCGGCTGGAGCCAGGAGTCGAGCACCAGCACCCGGACTCCGTCGATCGGCGGACCGATCCGCGGCCTGCCGCCCTCGGCTCCGGGGCTCGAGACGTCCCCCGCGGTCGCGCAGACCGTGGCTTCGGTCGGTCCGTAGGCGTCGATCACCCGCCGGCCGCCCGGCCCGCCGCTCCAGCGCCGGACCAGCTCGGACGGACAGGCTTCCCCGGCGACGACGAGCACTCGCAAATCGGGCAGCCCGGCCTCGGGCAGCACGGCGAGCACCGAGGGGGGAAGCGTCAGATGGGTGATCCTCCGCTCGGCCAGGAGGTCGATCAGCCCGGGGCCGGGCAGGAGCCGGGAAGGAGAGGAGAGGTGCAGCTCCGCGCCTCCGAGCAGCGCCATCAGAATCTCCGAGACCGAGGCGTCGAAGCTCAGAGAGGCGAACTGGAGCACGCGGTCGCCTGGGCGGACGTCGAACAGCCTCGTCTGGGCGGCCGCGAGATTCCCGAGCCCGCCGTGAGGCACGACGACGCCTTTCGGCGCACCGGTGGAGCCCGAGGTGTAGATCAGGTACGCGGAGCTTTCCGCATCGGCGGTCTCCGGGAGGGGAGAGTCTTCCTGAGCATCGATCAGCCAGACGTCGCCGTCCAGGCGGAGGATCGGGATCTGGTCGACCTGGCTCGGGAGGCTCTCGAGGAGAAGCTCGGTGGTCAGCAGCACCGCGGCCTGGGAATCCTTGAGGAGAAGAAGGAGGCGTTCGAGCGGATAGGCCGGATCGAGCGCCACGTAGGCGCCTCCCGCCTTCCAGATGGCGAGTAGCCCGATGAGAAGGTCCGGAGAGCGGTCGAGACAGACGGCCACCGGGACCTCGGGACCGACGCCCCACAGCCGCAGGGCCCGCGCGACCTGGTTGGCGCGGCGGTCGAGCTCGCCATAGGTGAGGCGGGAATCGTCCCCGGCCACGGCGACCTCTTCCGGGATCGTGCGGGCCCTCTCCTCGAAGAGCCGGGCGGCGTTGACGCGCGGGGAGGCCGGACCGCCGTCGCTCCAGACGGTGAGGACCTGCCGTTGCTCTTCTTCGGACAGCAGGGAAGACTCGTGGTGCGGCCTCTCGGGATGGGCGGCGAGAGCGGCCAGGGCCTGCGCGTAGCACGCGCCGACCGCGCGGACCTGCTCGGGAGAGACCTCGGCATCGGAGTAGTTCAGGCGCAGGGAGATCCACGCGCCTTCGATGTCGAGCGTGCAGTTGGTGCCGAGAGGGAAGTTGGTCTCTTCGTAGCCGTAGTTGGACAGCGACTGCAGGCCACCGGCTTTGCGGACCTCCTGATACACGTGAAACTGAGTGACTCCGAAGGCGGTCTCGAACATCTCCTGGCCGCCGGCCGCGCTCTGGATCTCACCCAGGGGCAGGCGGCGGTGAGCCAGCATGTCGCGTTCGAGCTCGAAGGCCTTCCGGGCGAGCTCGCTCCAGGTCTCTCCGCCCAGGCGCAGCCGGAAGGGCACGGTGTTGAGGAAAAGCCCGAGCGCCTCGGTCCCTCCCTCCTGCTCGGGCCGGCCGTGGACCACCAGCCCGGTGACCACGTCGGGCTCGCCGCAGACGCGCGCAACGACGGCGAGGTGCGCGGCGAACAGCAGGCTCTTCAGGGGGACGCCCGTCTGCCGCGCTGCCTGCCGGAGGGCTTCCGTGGCCTCCGAATCGACCGGCACGAAATGATCGTTCGCCCGCGGGGCGGCCGGGCGTACGTGCGGCCAGCGTGGAAGGCGGTTGGGCGGGGCCTCGGCGAGAAGCCGCTGCCAGAAGGCGCGGGTCTCGGCCGAGGCGAGCGCTTCCCTCTCGAGCCGCACGGAGTCGCGGAAGGCAGCGGCCGGAGGCGGCTCCTCGGGCAGCTCTCGTCCCTCGGCCATCGCCATGTAGCTGTGGAACAGCTCGGTGCGCAGGGTGGCCGCGCTCCAGCCGTCGAGCACGGAGTGATGGAAGCTCAGGGTGTGCTGGAAGACGTCGTCCGCGAGCCGGTGGACGTGGAAGCGCAGCAGCGGGGGGCACGACCAGTCGAAGTCGCGGTAGCGCTCGGCCTCGAGCCAGGCCGCCACGGTCCGCTCGCGCTCGGGCTCGGACAGGCCGCGCAGGTCTTCGATCGCCAGCGGAGCCGTCACGTGGCGGTACACGAGCTGGAGCGGCTCGCTGGTCTCGCGGAGCTCGAAAGCGGTCCGCAGGGCGGGGTGGCGGGCCACGGCCCGGGCGAGCGAGCGGTGGAAGGCGTCCTCGTCGAACGGGCCGCGCAGGCGCTCGCTCACGATGTCGTGGTAGACGGCGGTGCCGGGGTTGAGCTGGGTGTGAAACAACATGCCGGCCTGGGTGCGGGCGAGCGGATAGGCATCTTCCACTGCGCCGGGCAGGAGGCGGCGGTCGGCTTCGGAGATCAGCTCGAACGGCTCCAGGGGCACCAGGCCCGTCTCGGGCTCTCCGGTGCTCAGCACCCGCGCCAGCTCGCCCAGGATCTGGTGCTGGAAGATCTGCTGGAGCGTCATCGACAAACCCAGGTCGCGCGCCCGCGCCAGCACGCGGATGCTCAGGATCGAGTCGCCCCCGAGAGCGAAGAAATTGTCCAGGCTGCCGACCTGCGCAACGCCCAGGACCTCGGACCAGACCTGGGCCAGAATCCTCTCGGCCGGGGTCTCCGGCGCGACGTGCTCGACCTCGGCGCGTGCCGTGGCCGGATCGGGATCGGGGAGGGCCTTGCGATCGAGCTTGCCGTTCGGAGTGAGCGGGAGACCGTCGAGAGGCACGAAGGCCGGCGGGATCATGTAGGACGGGAGGCGCTGCTCCAGGTGGGCCCGCAGCTCCGCAATCGTGGGAATCCGGGCCTCGCGGGAGACGAACCAGGCGACCAGCCGGCCGTGGTCGCCGCCGCGTCCCCGGGACAATACGACGGCTTCGCGGACGTCCGGATGGCTCATGAGAGCGGCCTGAATTTCCCCGAGCTCGATGCGGAAGCCGCGGACCTTGACCTGGTCGTCGGTGCGCCCGAGGTACTCCAGCTCTCCATCCGGCCGTCGCCGGGCGAGGTCGCCCGAGCGGTACAGGCGGGCCCCGGGCTCCGGGCTGAACGGGTCGGCCACGAAGCGCTCGGCCGTCAGCTCCGGCCGGTTCAGATAGCCTCGCGCCACGCCGGGCCCGCCGACGTGGATCTCGCCGGGAACCAGGAAGGGGACCGGCTCGAGACGGCGGTCCAGCACATGGACCTGGAGATCCTCGATGGGAAGGCCGATGCGGCTGCCTCCGCCGAGGTCGGCGTGCGACATGGGCCGGTAGGTCACGTGCACCGTGGTCTCGGTGATGCCGTACATGTTGACCAGGAGAGGCTCGCGGTCGCCGTGACGCTCGAACCAGGAGGCCAGAATGGAGGGCTCGAGAGCCTCACCGCCGAAGACGACGGTGCGCAGAGAGAGGCGGCGAGGACGCTCGGCGTCGGCGGCGGAGAGCTGGCGGAAGGCGGAAGGCGTCTGGTTGAGCACGGTGACCCGCTCGGATTCCAGCAGGTCGAGAAACGCTTCCGGGGACCGGCTGATCCAGTAGGGGACGATGACGAGGCGCCCGCCCCAGGCCAGGGCCCCCCAGATCTCCCAGACCGAGAAGTCGAAGGCGTGAGAGTGGAACAGGGTCCAGACGTCGCCGGGGCCGAAGGCGAAACGGTCCTGCGTGGCCGCCAGCAGGCGCGAGACGTTGGCGTGGGTGACCACGACTCCCTTGGGGAGGCCGGTGGAGCCGGAGGTGTAGATGACGTAGGCGGCATGGCCGGGGTCGACCGCTGCGTCCTGGAACGGCACCGGGCTCTCCGCATCGAGGCCCGGGAGCCCGGCGTCGAGGAGCAGGCGGGGGAGCCCCGGAATCTCGGGCAGCCGCATCTCGAGGCTGGAATGGGTCAGCAGGACCGCGGCCCCGGAATCGGCGAGCAGGAAGCCGAGACGCTCGCGCGGAAGATCGGGATCGAGAGGCACGTAAGCGGCACCGACCCGGAGGATCGCCAGGATGGCGGCGATCATCTCCGGAGAGCGTTCGAGGCAGAGCGCGACGCGCATCTCGAGCCCGGCCCCGAGCCGGTGGAGGCGCCAGGCGATGCGGTTGGCTTCGGCCTCGAGCTCTAAGTAGCTCCAGCGTACGCCCGCACCGGAGAGCGCCTCCGCCTGGGGAGCGCGGCGGGCGGCCGCGGCGAAGAGCTCATGAAGCGGCGCGAGCGGTCCGGGCTGGACGCCGAAGCGGTTCCATCCGCTGATCAGCTGCTGCCGCTCCGCCCCGGTCAGGAGGGGCAGCTCGGAGACCGCAAGGCCGCCCCGGCTGGCGATACCCTGGACGAGGGTCTCGAAGGAGCGTGCGAGGCGTGCGGCCGAAGACTCCTCGAAGAGGTCGGTGCGGTAGATCAGAGTCCCCGAAATCCTCTGGGGAAGCTCGTTCATCACCAGGTGCAGGTCGTATTGTGCGGCCTGGGTCTCCACGCTGAACGGAGCCGGGGAGCCCGGGGACGAGGGCTGGGTCCCGGAGAGGTTCTGGAAGGCCAGCGCCACCTGGAAGAGAGGGGTCTGCGAGAGGTCGCGGGGGAGGCTCAGATCCCGGACCAGGGATTCGAACGGGAGCTCCTGGTGGGCTTCGGCCTGGAGGATTCGCTCGCGCACCCGCTCGAGGAGCTCCGGGAAAGGAGGGTCGCCCGCCAGATCGATCCGGATCGCCAGCATGTTGATGAAGAATCCGATCAGGGGCTCGAGCTCCCGGCGGGTGCGGCCGGCCACCGGAGTGCCGACGAGCAGGTCCTCTGCGTTTGTCGAGCGATGGAGGAGGACGCCGAAGGCGGCCATCAGGAGCATGAACAGGGACGAGCCCCGGGAGAGGGCCAGCTCGCGAATCGCCGCGGTGGTGCCGGGGTCCAGGGTCAGCCGGACCGTGCCGCCCCGGGAGCTCTGGACGGCGGGCCGCGGCCGGTCGGAAGGCAGGGCCAGCGAGGTGGGCGCCCCCGCCAGGCACTCGCGCCAGTAGCGGAGCAGGGCCTCGAGAGTCTCCCCTTGCAGCTGGTCGCGCTGCCAGGTGGCGAAATCGGCGTACTGGATCGGCAGCTCCGGCAGGGGCGAGGGTTTTCCGGCGGCCAACGCGTCGTACAAGGCCGTCAGCTCCCGGACGAGAATCCCCATGGACCATGCGTCCGAAGCGATGTGATGCATGATCAGGACGAGCGCGTGGTCCTCGCCGCCGAGCCGCAGGAGAGCGCTGCGGAGGGGGAGGGAGCGGGTCAGGTCGAACGGCCGAGCCACGAGGAGGCTCCCGAGCCGCCTGGCTTCGCCGAGGCGCGCCTCGGCGGGAAGGCCGGACAGATCGGCGCACGCCATCGGCGGCTCCGGCTCCTCGATCACGATCTGCACCGGCTCGCCGCCGGCCGTGCCGAAGAGGGTGCGCAGGCTTTCGTGACGCCGCAGGAGCTCGCCGAAGGCCCTGCGCAGGATCCCGGCGTCCAGGGGGCCGGAGAGGCGCACGCCTTCGGGGAGGTTGAAGGTGAGGGCGTCAGGATCGAGCTGGTACAGGAACCAGAGGCGCTGCTGGCCGAAGGAGAGCGGGGAGGGCCCGGTGCCGGAGCGCCGGGGGATGACCGGACGCGGCGCGGTGGCCACTCCCTGTTGGCGGAGCCGCTTCTCCAGCAGGAGTTGGTACTTCGCGGAGAGCTCGAGGGCATTGGTCACGACTGAAATCCTTTCTCGGCATCGGCAAGGAGCAGCGCGTCGACCTCTTCTTCCGAGAGGCTGGCCAGCTCGATTCGTAGGGCTGCCATCTTCTCCACCTGGTCGGCGTGGGGAGAGCGGCGCAGGGCAGCGGCGAAGCCCGCGACGGTGGGCTCCTCGAACAGACTGCGGAGCGGAAGATCGATTTCGAGCGCCTGGCGAATGCGCGTCAGGGCCTGGGTAGCCAGCAACGAGTGCCCGCCCAGCTCGAAGAAATGGTCGAAGGCCCCCACCGGCTCGACCCTCAGCACCTGGGCCCAGACCTGGGCCAGGATCTCCTCGACCGGGTCGCGGGGGGCGATGAAGCTCGCCGGGCGCTCGGACCGGAACGGGGCCGGGGCCGGCAGGGCCGCGCGGTCCAGTTTGCCGCTCGCCAGCACCGGCAGCCCGGCCAGGATGACGAAGACCGCCGGAATCATGTAGGAGGGGAGGAGCCCGGAGAGGAAGGCGCGCAGACCGGCGGGGTCGATCGGCTGGCCCTCTCGCGGGACGGCGTACGCGACGAGGTACGGGGATCCCGGCACCTCCTCGCGAGCGGCCACGGCCGCTTGCTGCACGGCCGGGAAACGCGCCAACGCCGCCTCGATCTCTCCCGGCTCTACGCGGAAGCCGCGGATCTTCACCTGATGATCGACCCGGCCGAGGAACTCGAGGTCGCCGTCCGGCTTGCGGCGTCCGAGATCGCCGGTGCGGTACAGGCGCGAGCCCGGCTCGCCGCTCAGCGGATCGGGAACGAAGGCCTCGGCGGTGAGGTCCGGCCGGCCGAGGTAGCCGCGGGTGAGGCCCGCGCTGCCCAGGTACAGCTCTCCGGCCACTCCATCGGGGACCGGCCGGAGCTTGCGATCGAGCACGTAGGCCTGCGTATTGGGCAGCGGCCGGCCGATGGGCACGAAGGGAGCCGTCAGCTCCGCGGCCCCGGCGCCCGTGGTCTGCCAGACGGTTGCGGTGACCGTCGCCTCCGTCGGGCCATAGGAAGAGAGAAACGAGCGCAGCGGGCCGGCGAGGGCCGCCCAGGTTTGCAGGCGGGCCGCCGGCACGCTTTCGCCCCCGGTCAGGAAGGCGCGCAGGCTCTCCGGCAGCGGCCGGCGGGCGGCCGCCACTTCCTCGACCCACTGCCGCCAGAGAGCGGCTGGAAGATCGAGCACGGTGATGCCGTGACGGGCGCAGAGGTCCAGGATGTCCTCTGCCGTGAGCTCCCGCGGGTTGGGGTGGAGGACCAGCGCGGCGCCGCAGGCGAGAGCCGGGAAGATCTGCAGCACGGAAGCGTCGAAGGAGAGCGGCGCGAAGAGCAGCAGCCGGTCCGCCGGCCCGAGGGCGAGCGCGGCGGCGATGCCGTGGACGAAGTTGACGGCCCCGCGGTGGGTGGCCACGACCCCCTTGGCAGCGCCCGTCGAGCCCGAGGTATAGACCACGTAGGCGGCGTTGTCCGGAGCCACGGGATCCGCGGCGGCGGGGCTCCAGCCGTCCTCCCCCTCCTCCTCGACGAGAAGGACGCGGCCGGGCAGGCCGGCCAGGCGTGGGACCAGGTGCCGCTCTGTCACCAGGGCTTCGGCGCCGGCATCCGCCGCGATCCCCGCCAGCCGCTCCGGAGGCGACTCGGGATCGAGCGGTACATAGGCGCCCCCGGCCTCGAGGATCCCGAGCAGGGCGACCAGAGCCTGCGGCGACCGTTCGACGCAGAGGGCGACCCGCGTTTCCGCCCGGACGCCCAGAGCGCGAAGCCGGCCGGCCAGCCGGCGGGCCCGTGTCGCGAGCTCCCCGTAGGTGAGGTCCCCCTGGCCGGAGAGGACGGCGGGAGCGCCGGGCGTGCGTGCCGCCTGGCGCTCAAAGAGGTGCTGCAGGCCCGGTCCCTCCGGCACTTCGCGCCGGGTGTCGTTCCAGCCGAAGACCACCTGCCGGAGCTCTTCCTCCCCGAGCAGCGGCAGGTCGGTGACGGCGGTGTCCGGATCGGCGGCGACCCCGGCCAGAAGGCTCGCGAGCTGGCGCAGCAGGCCCGCCACGGTGACCGGGTCGAACAGGTTCCGGTCGTAGTCGATGTGGCACCTCAGGCCCTGCCGGTGCTCGGAGCAGACCAGCGTCAGGTCGAAGCGGGCCGCTCCTTCGTTTCCTCCCCATCCCAGGGGGAGGAGCTCCAGGTTGCGCAGGCGCAGCGTGCTCGTGGGCTCGTTCTCGAACACGAAGAAGGCCTGGAAGACCGGCGCCCGGCTCATGTCGCGCTCGATGTGCAGCTCTTCGATGAGCTTCTCGAAGGGGAGCTCCTGGTGCGTATAGGCGTCCAGGGCCGTGTCGCGAACCCGGGCGAGGAGCTGGCGGAAGCCCGGGTCGTCCCCGAGGTCCGTGCGCAAGGGCAGGTTGTTGACGAAGAACCCGATCAGCCCCTCGACCTCGGCGCGGTCCCGGTTGGCGACGGGGGTGCCGACCAGGATCGAGCCCTGGCCGGAGGAGCGGTGGAGGAGGGTCTGGAACGCGGCGAGCAGCAGCATGAACGGAGTGCTCCCCTCGCGATGAGCGAGGGCCCGCAGCGGCCGGACGAGGTCGAGGGAGAGGTCCAGGGCTTCGCGCCCTCCGCGGACGGTCTGGACGGCCGGCCGCGGGCGGTCGGTGGGCAGAGCCAGCGCCGCGGGCACGCCGGCGAGCCGGGTCCGCCAGTACTCCACCTGAGCGCGCAGGAAGTCCCCCTGCAGCCTCTCGCGCTGCCAGACCGCGAAGTCGGCGTACTGCACCGCCAGGCCGGGCAGATCCGGCTCGCGCCCCTCGACCCCGGCGTCGTAGAGCGCCGCGAGCTCGCGGGTCATCACGCCCATCGACCAGCCGTCGCAGCTCACGTGATGGAGGGTGACGAGAAGCACGTGCTCGCGCTCGCCCACGGCCAGGAGGAGAGGACGCACCACCGGCGGTTGCGACAGATCGAACGGGCGGCTCGCCTCCTCGGAGGCCACGCTCCGGGCGGCGGTTTCGCGCACCGCCTCCGGCAGGCCGGTGAAGTCGAGGACGGGGAGGCGGAAAGGCGCGGGCGGAGCGATCACCTGGACCGGCTGGCCCTGCCGCAGGGCGAACGTCGTGCGGAGCGTTTCATGCCGCTCGACGATGCGCGCCAGCGCGCGCTCCATTCCTGCGGCGTCCAGGAAGCCGCCCAGGCGCAGGGCGAGCGGGATGTTGTACAGCGGGCTTTCCGGCGCGAGCTGACCGAGGATCCACAACCTCTCCTGGGCGAACGAGAGCGGCAGGTCCCGGTCCCGCGGCCGCGGGCGGAGCGGCGGTGCCTGGTCCCAGAGGCCGGACTGCCGCAGCCCTTCGATGCGCGCGGCGAAGCCGGCGAGCGTCGGCGCTTCGAACAGGGAGCGCAAGGGTAGCTCGATCCGGAAGACGTCGCGCGCGCGGGAGACGATCCGTGTGGCGAGCAGGGAGTGGCCGCCGAGGTCGAAGAAGCTCTCGTGGATGCCGATCCGCTCCTTCCCGAGCACCTCCTCCCAGATCCCCGCGAGCACCTGCTCGACAGGGTTGCGGGGCTCGGAAAGCCCGGCTGCGGAGTCGTCCGGTTCAGGCGCGGGAAGGGCCTGCCGGTCCACCTTCCGGTTCGGGGTGAGCGGCAGCGCGGGAAGCGCGACGAAGGCCGTGGGGACCATGGGCTCCGTCAGGCTCTCCCGCAGAAAGCCGCGCAGCTCGGCCGCCGCGGGCTGCCGGCCGGGAGCGACGTAGTAGGCCACGAGGCGCGGTCCGGTGGCTTCGGGCCGCAGCGCGACGACGGCTTCGCGGATTTCGGGGTGCCGTGTCAGGGCGGCCTCGATCTCCCCCAGCTCGATCCGGAAACCGCGGAGCTTGACCTGGTGATCGAGGCGACCCAGCACCTCCAGCCGGCCGCCGGGCAGGTGGCGGACCAGGTCGCCGGTCCGGTAGAGACGGCTTCCCGGCTCGCCGAAGGGATCCGGCACGAAGCGGTCGGCCGTCAGGTCCGGCCGGCCGAGATACCCTCGCGCCAGGCACGTGCCGCCGACGTAAAGCTCGCCCGGCACCCCCAGGGGGACGTTCTGGCGCTCCCGGTCGAGCAGATAGGTCCGGGTGGCCTGGACCGGTGGGCCGATCGAGACCGGGCCAGCCTCGTGAGGGTCGATGCGCGTGCCGGTCGCGTAGACCGTGGTCTCGGTCGGGCCGTACAGGTTCCAGAATTCCCGGGTCCGCGCCGCCAGGGCCGCGGCCAGATCGCGCGGCAGCGGCTCGCCGCCGCAGAAACCCACGAGGCCGGGATCGCCTTTCCAGCCCGATTCCAGGAGGAGCCGCCAGGTGACCGGGGTCGCCTGGAGGACGCCGGCCCCGGAGGCGCGGAGCCGGGCCGCGAGAAGCGTCCCTTCGGAAGCCTCGTCCCGGCTGGCCAGCTCGACGCAGCCGCCGGTCACGAGAGGGAGGAAGATCTCCACGCCCGCCATGTCGAAGGCGAGCGAGGTGACCGCGAGAAGCCGCGCTCCCGGAGCGAGACCCGGGGACCGCCGCATGGACTCGAGGAGGTTGACGAACGCCCGCAAGGGAATCCCCACCCCCTTGGGATGTCCCGTCGAGCCCGAGGTGTAGAGAACGTAGGCGAGCTGGAGGCCGTGGACGACGGCCGGGGCCGCGGCATCCGGGCCGGTGTCCGCCTCGCCGCGCGCGGGCTCGCCGTCCAGGCAGAGGACTTCCCCGGGAGCGGGGGGGAGGTCGGGCAGCAGGAGCTTCTGGGTGATCAGCACGCGAGGCGCGGCATCCGCGAGGACGTAGGCCAACCGCTGGCGGGGGTAGCCGGGGTCGAGAGGCACGTAGGCGGCCCCGCATTCGAGGACGGCGAGCAGGGCGACCGGGATCTCCAGGGAACGCTCCAGGGCGATGCCGACCCGCGATTCGGGCCCGCAACCGAGGGTGCGCAGCACGCGGGCCAGCCGGCTGGCCCGCGCGGCGAGCTCGGCGTAGGTGAGCTCCGCTCCGTGGAACGCGACCGCCGGAGCGTCCGGAGTCCGCCGCGCCTGCGCCGCGAAGAGCTGGTAGACGCCCGGGCCTGGGGACCCCTCGGTCCCCTCCGCGGGGGAGGAGCCGTTCCCGTTCCATTCGACGAGGAGCTGGTGGCGCTCGGCCTCGGCCATCAGGGGAAGGGTCGAGAGCCTGAGCTGCGGGTCTTCGGCCACGCCCTGGAGCAGCCGGCCCAGGTGGACGGTGAGGCGCTCGATCGTGGGCTTCTCGAACAGGTCCGTGCTGTATTCGGCCAGCCCGCGCAATCCCCGGGGCGATTCGGCGAGCTCCAGGGCCAGATCGATCCGCGCGGAGCCGAGCTCGGTCCGGACCGGAGACAGGGTGATCCCGGGCAGCGCCAGCGGCGCCGCCGCGGTGGGCGCGTTCTCCAGCGTGAACAGGACCTGAAACAGGGGGTGGCGGCTCAGGTCACGGTCCGGCTGCAGCTCCTCGACCAGCCGCTCGAAAGGGAGGTCCTGATGCGTGTAGGCGCCGAGCGCCGTCTCGCGCACCCGGTCCAGCAGCTCCAGGAACGAGGGGTCCCCCGAGAGGTCGATCCGCAACACCAGCGTGTTGACGAAAAACCCGATCAGGCCCTCGGTCTCGACCGGGTGGCGGTGGGTCACCGGGGAGCCGATCAGGAGGTCGCCGTCGCCCGTGTAGCGGTGGAGCAGGGTGGCGAAAGCAGCGAGCAGAACCATGAACGGCGTCGCCCCGAGGGGGCGCGCGAGGCCCCGCAGGGCTTCCGGGAGCGCCGCGGGGAAGCTCATGGAATGGTGCGCGCCGCCGTAGGTCCGCACGGCCGGATAGGCGTGATCGGTGGGCAGGCGGAGGGAGGGCAGCGTGCCACTGAGACGGTGCCGCCAGTAGTCGAGCTGCTCCTCGAGAACGTGGCCCTGCAGCCATTGCCGCTGCCAGGCCGCGAAGTCCGCGTACTGGACCGGCAGCTCGGGGAGGGACGGCTGGCGGCCGGCGGCGAAGTCGGCATAGAGCTGGACCAGCTCGCGGACGAAGAGGCTGAGAGACCAGCCGTCCGAGACGATGTGGTGCATGGCGAAGAGCACGATCCAGCCGTCCGGCGCGAGCCGCAGCAGCATCGCGCGCAGAAGGGGGCCGCGCGCCAGATCGAAAGGGCGCCGGGCCTCCTGGGTGGCGAGGCGAAGGGCCACGGGCTCCCGGACCCCCTCCGGCAGGCCCGACAGGTCGACGACCGGAAGGCCCACCGGCCCGGGAGGGCCGACCACCTGCACCGGCTCGCCCTCGACGAGAGCGAAGGTCGTGCGCAGCGACTCGTGGCGGCGCACGATCTCTGCCAGGCTGCGGGCGAGAGCGAGCCGGTCGAGCCGCCCGGTCAGGCGCAGGGCGCGGGCGATGTTGTAGGCGGTCAGGCCGGGCGCGAGCTGGTCGAGAAACCAGAGCCGCTGCTGCGCGAAGGAGAGCGGGATGGGCCGCTCTGCGCTGCGGCGCGGGATCATCGCCGGGGCCTGGCCGGCCTCCCGGCGGTTTTCGCGCAGGCGCTGGAAGAGCTGCCGCCGCTTCTCGGGGGAGAGCTGGTGGATCGCTTCGGTCATGGCAGGGTTCCTTCGTCGAGGGCCAGCTCCAGCTCCTCCTGCGAGGCGCTGGCGATCATCGCCTCCTCGATCGCGACGGCGAGCGCGGCGATGGTCGGGGCGTCGAAGAGGCTCCGCACCCGCAGCTCGACCCCGAGGGTCCTGCCGAGGCGGGAGACGAGCTGAAGGGCGACCAGCGAGTCCCCGCCCAGCTCGAAGAAGTTGTCGTGAATGCCGATCCGCTCGATGCCGAAGACCTCCTGCCAGACCTCGGCGATCTCTCGCTCGAGCTCGTCGGAGGGCGGGCTGTACGGGGTCGCCAGGGGCGGCCGCTCGTGGATCGACGCCGGCGCGGGCCGCCGCTCGAGAGCCTCGAGCACGCTCGCGCCGGCCTTCTGCGCCCGCCTCCAGCGCGCCGCGAAATCGCCGGCCGAGACGACCACCTGCTCCAGGCCGCTCGCCAGGGCGCGATCGAACGCCTCGACCCCCTCGGCCGGAGAGAGGCCGCCGGTCATCTCCTCGCCGGTCAGCTCGCGGTGCCGCCGTTCGACGGCGACGGCCATGCCGGTCCCCTGCCAGCGGTCCCAGTCGAGGGCCAGGGTCGGTATGCCGGTCTCGGCCGCGTGGAGGTGGGCCCAGGCATCGAGGAAGGCGTTGGCGGCGCAGTAGCCGGTCTGGCCGGGCTGTGCGAGGAGCGCGCTGGTCGAGGAGAAGACGACGATCTGGCCGGGCGGCAGCTCCCGGCAGACCTCGCCGAGGGCGAGCGCGCCCCGGACCTTGGCCGCGAGCTCCTCCTCGAGCGCCTCGCGCGTCTGCAGGGCGAGGAGCCGCCCTCCCGGCACACCGGCGGCGTGAATCACGCCGTCGAGGCGGCCGAAGCGTTCCACGGTGCGGCGGACGGCGGCGCGCAAGGCTTCGAGGTCGGCGGCGTCCGCCGCTTCGACGGCCACTTCGGCTCCCAGGGCCCGCATCCGGCGCACCCGGTCGGCACGGAGCGCGGGATCCGAGACCGCCACGGCCGCCGGACGGGTGGCGAGCAGGAGCCCGCAGTCGGCGTCGGCCCGGCCGTCTTCGTCCTCCGGCAGGGCGGCGGCGACCTCGAAGCCGGCCCGCGCGAGCGCCTCCTTCCAGGCCTCGAGATCGATCAGCGGCGAGCCGTGGCGATAGGCGTCGGAGAACAGCCACCAGCCTTCGGCGAGCCCCCAGACCATGTCCATCCAGCGCTGGCGGCGGGTCAGCTCGATCAGGCAGAGCTCGCCGCCCGGGCGCAGCAGCCGCCTCAGGTTGCGCAGGGTCGCCTCGACGTCCGGGGTGGCGTGGACGACGTTCAGGGCGAAGAGCAGGTCGAAGCTCTCCGGCTCATAGCCCTGCTCTGCCGGATCGCGCGAGGCGTCGAGCACGCCGAAGCGCAGGAAGTCGAGCCCCGCCCGCGCCGCCTCGCGTTCGGCCTCGGTCACGAACAGGCGGCCGAGGTCGGTGAACCAGTATTCGGCTCCGCGGCCGGAGAGCACCGGAGCCACCTGCCGCGTGAGGACGCCCTGGCCGCCGCCGGCTTCGAGGACGCGGAGCGTGCGTCCCGCGGCGGCGCACCGCCCGGCGGCACGGCTCGCGATCTCCGCGGCGAGGGCGGTGTAGACCGGCGTGTGCGAGAGGCTCTCGGCGGGCTCTCCCGGCTCGCCTCCGGAGAACAGGTACTGGAGCGCCTCGCCGTCTCCCGAGAGCGCGGGCCCATAGCCGGCGGCGCACCGCTCGACCCTCTCGAAGAGGGAGCGTAGAAAGGGATGCCGCAAGGCCGCTTCGCGGGCCAGCGCCGCGGGGTCGGGAGCGCCGGCCGCGTCCACCTGGAAGACCGCGGTGTCCCCCTCCCGCCGGACCCAGCCGTCCTCGGCCAGGGTTTCGAGGAGAAAGTCGAAGAAGCGGTGGAACTTGGGGAGGAGCCGCAGATCCTCGCGCCGCAAGGGCGCACCCCGGCGGACCTCGATCCCCGCTTCGATGAGAAAGCGGAGCAGGCGGGCGGAGCAGAAGGCGTCGAGCGACTCCTGGGCTCCGGGGCGGCTCGCCAGGCCTCGCACGCCGAGCTGGTGCCGCAGCTCGATCTCCCGGGCGGCGAGATCCGCGCCGGGGGTCCCCTCCCGGCCGGGGAGGGCTTCCCGTTCCTCCTCCGGCGGCAGGCCCGTGCGCCCGAGCAGCACCACCCGCGCTCGCGCCGCCGCCAGGTGCTCGGCGATCTCCAGACCGACCCCGCCGAGCCCGCCGGTCACCAGCCAGACGTCCCCCTCGCGCAGGGAGCTCCGCGTTGCGAGCCGCACCGGCGTGAGGTCCGGCAGCCAGCGCCCGCCGCCGCGCCAGGCGCTGAGCGGCGCGGAGATAGGAGCCGCGATCTCCGCGGCGATGCGGCCGAGCCACGATCCCCGCAGGGGAAACCCGACGTCGATGGCGCGGCAGGTGATGCCGGCGTGCTCGCGGGGCGCGACGCGGCAGAGCGCCAGGACCATGGCGCGCTCCGGGCAGGGGAGATCTCCCGGAGCCACCCTCTGGGCTCCGGAGGTCACGGCCGTGATCTCGAACGTCTCGGAGCCGCCGCGGTCTCCGAGCGCCTGGATGAGGAAAAGGAGGCTGTAGAAGCCGCGGTCCTTCTCCTGCTCCAGCCGGGCGAGCCGCTCCGGCAGGCCGTCGGCCGGCTCCAGCGGCTCGGCGCTGCCGAGGTGGAGGATCCGCGGCGGCAGGGAGCCTCTCTCCCGCGCGATCCCGGAAAGCAGGGCGTCGTAGTCTTCCCGCCGCCGCAGCCGCCCGTCGAGACGGACGGCGACCGTCTCGGCGCCGAGCCGGCGGAGGTGGTCGAGGAGGGCCTCGCCGACGCCGTCTCCGGCCTCCTCGGCCGCCGCGAGGAAGACGAGCCAGGGGCCGTGCCCGCCCTCTCCGGCCGGGGCCCACGGCTCGGGCTTCCAGAAGGGGGTCCAGAACCGGTCGGCCGGCGAACGCTCCTCAGGTGCCTCGCTCCTCCCCGGCTCGACCCAGTAGCGCCGGCGCTCGAAGGGGTAGGTCGGCAAGGGGATCCGGCGCCGCCGCTCGCCGTCGTGGAGGGCCTGCCAGTCGACCGGCGCCCCGGCCGCCCAGAGCTGGCCGAGCGCGGAGAGGACCGTTTCGACGTCGTCTTCGGCGCCGTCCGGATGGCGCAGGGAGGTCACCACCGGGTGCGCCGGAGAACGGTCGGGGTGCCGCCTCGCCAGAGCCGAGAGCGTGCGGCCGGGGCCGGCTTCCAGGAGCACCGGGGCCGGCCGGTCCGCCGGGTGGCGGAGCAGGGTGGAGAGGCCGTCGGCGAAACGCACGGTGGCCCGCAGGTGGCGCGCCCAATACCCGGGGTCGGTCGCTTCGGCGTCCGTGATCCATGTCCCGGTGACGTTGGAGACCCAGGGGATGCGCGGCGGCGAGAGCCGGACCCGGCCCACGGCAGCGGCGAAGGGAGCCACGGCCGGGTCCATCATCGCGGAGTGGAAGGCGTGCGAGGTGCGGAGCCGCCGGCCCTCGATCCCGCGGGCGGCGAGCCGTTCGAGCAGGTCCTGGATCTCCTCGCCGGGGCCCGAGACCACGCACTGGGCCGAGCCGTTGACAGCGGCCAGGGCCAGCCCCGGGCCGAGCAGCGGGGAGATCTCGGCCTCGGAGAGCGGCAGGCTCGCCATGCTCCCGGGCGGCAGGGCGGCGACGAGCCGGCCCCGCTGCGCGACCAGGGCGAGGCCGTCCTCGAAGGAGAACACGCCGGCCAGGCAGGCGGCGGTGTACTCGCCCAGGCTGTGGCCGATCATGGCTTCGGGGGAGAGGCCCCAGCTCGCCCACAGGCGGGCCAGGGCGTGCTCGACCGCGAACAGGGCCGGCTGGGCGAGCCCGGTGTTTTCCAGCTCCCCCTTGAGCAGGTCGCGCAGATCGCCGCCGAGCCACGGCAGGAGGATCTCGGCGGCACGGTCCATCTCCGCGCGGAAGACCGGCTCGGAGCGGTAGAGGCCGAGCCCCATGCCCGGATGCTGGGCCCCCTGGCCGGGGAAGAGGAAGATCACGCCCCGGCCTTCTTCGGCCCGGTCTCCTCCGGGTTTCGCGAGCGCCGCCACCGCCTCCGCCGCGTCTCTGCAGAGCACGGCGCGCCGGTGCCTGAAGGCACGGCGGCCGGTCTGCAGCGTCCAGGCGGCGTCGGCCAGAGCCGTCTCCGGCCTCTCCTCGAGGAAGCGGCCCAGGAGGGCGGAGGACGCCTCGAGAGCGGACGGAGTCCGGGCGGAAAGCACGAGGAGGTTCCAGGGGCGGCGCGGCGGGGTGCCGGGCTCGGCAGGCGGCGGCTCCTCCAGGACCATGTGGGCGTTGGTGCCGCCGATCCCGAACGAGCTGACGCCGGCCCGGCGAGGACCGTCCCCGCTCTTCCACTCGGCGAGCCGGTCGTTGACGTAGAACGGGCTCGCGGCGAAGTCGATCTTCGGGTTCGGCGTTGTGAAATGCAGGCTGGGCGGGATCTGCCCGTGCTGGAGCGCCTGGGCGGTCTTGATCAGCCCCGCGACGCCCGCCGCGGCGTCCAGGTGTCCCAGATTGGCCTTCATCGAGCCGATGGCGCAGAAGCCGCGGTCGGCCGTGCCGGTCCGGAAGGCCTGGGTCAGAGCCGCCACCTCGATGGGATCGCCCAGGGGCGTGCCCGTGCCGTGCGCCTCGACGTAGCGGACCGTGCGCGGGTCGACGCCCCCTTCGGCGAGGGCCGCGGTGATGACCTGCGCCTGTCCCTCCACGCTGGGCGCGGTGTAGCCGACCTTGAGCGATCCGTCGTTGTTCACCGCCGAGCCGAGGATCACGGCGTGGATGGTGTCGCCGTCGGCCAGCGCGTCGGTGAGCCGCTTGAGCAGCACCACGCCGGCCCCGCTCCCCCCCACGGTGCCCTGGGCCTGCGCATCGAAGGCCCGGCAGTGGCCGTCCGGAGAGAGGATTCCTCCCTCCTGGTAGAGGTAGCCGGTGCGCAGAGGCCAGGAGATCGCCGCGCCTCCGGCGAGGGCCATGTCGCAATCCCCCGCGATCAGGCTCCGGCAGGCCAGGTGGGCCGCCACCAGCGACGAGGAGCAGGCGGTCTGGACGGCCAGGCTCGGCCCCCGGAGGTTCAGCTTGTAGGAAACCGTGGTCGGCAGATGGTCCTTGTCGTTCGCGATGTCGAGCTTGTAGGCGCCGGCCGAGCGCAGCGCCTCGGGATTCCTGTACAGGTGAATCAGGTAGCCGCTCCTGCGCACCCCGGCGTAGACACCGATCCGGCCGGGGAAGGCCGCGGGGTCGTAGCCGCTCGCCTCGATCGCCTCCCACGCGCATTCCAGGAAGAGGCGGTGCTGGGGGTCGGTGATCTCCGCGTCCCGGGGGGTGAAACCGAAGAAGTCGGCGTCGAAGAGGTCGACGTCCGCGAGGGGAGCGCTCGCCCGGACGTAGCGGGGGTGCCGGAGCGTCTCGGGGTCGACCCCGGCTTCCAGAAGCTCCTCCTCCGAAAGCCGGACGATCGACTCGACGCCTGCGCAAAGGTTTCGCCACAGATCCTCGACGCCCGCCGCGCCGGGGAAGCGGCCGGACATGCCGATGATGGCGATCCGGGAGTCCGTTCCGGCGGCCCGGGTTCCGCGGGCCGCGAGGGGAGCCGAAGCGTCCTCCGCTCCCCGCGTCAGAGAGCGGGCCAGCGCCTCGACGGTCGGGTGGCGGAACAGATCCACCAGGGGAATCTCCCGGTCGAGGGAGGCCCGCAGCCTCTCCTGGAGCCGGAGGAGGAGCAGGGAGTGCCCGCCGAGATCGAAGAAGTTGTCGTGGCGCCCCACCTGGGCGAGGCCGAGGACGTCGCGCCAGGCGGCGGCGACCTGCTGCTCCATCGCGGTCTGTGGAGGCGTCGCGGGTCCGTCACCGGCGCCCGGACCCGGCTCGGAGCCCAGACGGCTCAGGGCCCGCCGGTCGATCTTGCCGTTCGCAGAGAGGGGCAGGGCCGGGAGGAAATGCCAGGCCGCCGGCACCATGGGCTCCGGCAGGCGCTCGCGCAAGGCCTGGCGCAGCTCGGGAGCTCCGGCGGTCGCTTCCTCCGCCAGGGCCACGAACGCCGACAGCCGGCGGTGGACCCCCTGGCCGAGAGCCAGAACCGCCGCCTCGCGCACCGCGGGCAGCTCGCACAGCGCGGTCTCGATCTCGCCCAGCTCGATGCGGAACCCGCGGACCTTCACCTGATGGTCGAGCCGGCCGAGGAACTCCAGGGAGCCGTCGGGCCGCCAGCGGGCCAGGTCTCCGGTCCTGTAGAGGCGGGACCCGGCGGGCGCGTACGGGTCGGGCAGGAAGCTCGCGGCGGTCAGGTCCGGCCGGCCGAGATAGCCGCGGGCGAGGCCGCTGCCGCCCAGATAGAGCCCTCCCGGCGCACCCAGGGGGAGAAGCCGCAGATCGGCGTCGAGCACCAGGGCGCGGGTGCCCGGGAGGGGGCGCCCGATGCGGGGATCGCCCTCGCCGTCGACCGCGCACCCGGTCGAATACGTCGTGTCTTCGGTCGGTCCGTAGAGGTTGAAGATCCGCTCGGCGCCGGAGCGGGCGTAGACCTCCCGCACGAGCGACCCCTTGAGCGGCTCGCCGGCGAGATTGACGGTCCGCACGGACGCGGGGAACCTGCCGCTCCGGACCAGCTCGGCGATGGCTGAAGGCACCGTGTTGACGAGAGTCACCTCGCCCGCCGCCGGAAGCCCGGGCAGCGCGAGAGCGTTGTCCGCCAGGATCACGGTGCCGCCGCAGGAGAGCGGCACGAAGATCTCGAAGACCGACAGGTCGAAGCAGACCGAGGTCGCCGCCAGCACGCCCGCGAGGTCTCGCGCCGGAAACGCCTGCTGCGCCCAGGCGATCCGGTTCACGGCGTTGCGGTGCGGGATCATCACCCCCTTGGGGCGGCCGGTGGACCCGGAGGTGTAGATGACGTAGGCGAGCTGGCCGGGATCGGCGAAAGCCGGCGCGTCCGGGGCCGGTGGGGCGTCCTGCTCTCCGTCCACCGTGAAGACCCGCGGAGCGAGGTCCGCCACGCGCCCGAGCAGCGACTGCTGCGTGAGAAGGAGGGCGGCTCCCGAATCCCGCAGCATGTACGACAGCCGCTCGGCAGGGTAGGCGGGATCGAGAGGCACGTAGGCGCCTCCCGCCGCGAGCGTTGCGAGGAGGGCCGCGATCAAATCGGGCGACCTCTCCAGGCAGATCCCGACCCGGACCTCGGGCCCTGCTCCCAGCCGCCGCAACTGCCGCGCGAGCCGCGCCGCGCGGTCGTTAAGCTCGCGATAGGTCCACCGCTCCCGCCCATGGACGATGGCGACGGCCTCCGGGGTGCGCTCCGCCTGCCCGGCGAAGAGCCGGTCGAGAGAGGCGGCGGGGGGCTTTGCCGCCGTGTCGTTCCACTCGGTCAGGATCTGGTGTCTTTCGGACGCGCCGAGCAGCGGCAGGTCGCCCAGCCGCCCGCCCGGCTCCGCGGCGGCGCCGGCCAGCAGCCTGCCGAGCTGGGCGAGCAGCCGCTCCGCCGTGGCCCGGTCGAAAAGGTCGGCGTTGTACTCGAGACCGCCGGCGAGCCCACCCGGCTGCTCCACGAGGGTGAGCAGCAGCTCGAACTTGGTGGTGCCGCTCTCGGCGGGCAGCGCGGTCAGGGTCAGACCGGGGAGCGTGAGGTCCTCCCGGGGAGCGTTCTGGAGCACCAGGACGGCCTGGAAGAGGGGGCTGCGGGCGAGGTCGCGCTCCGGCCGGATCTCTTCCACCAGCTTTTCGAACGGCAGGTCCTGGAGCGCGTAGGCCTCGAGAGCGGTGTCGCGGGTCCGCGCGACGAGCTCCCGGAAGGCCGGCTCGCCGGCGAGGCCCCCCCGCAGCGCGAGCATGTTGATGAAGACGCCGATCAGGCCTTCGGTCTCCGCGCGGCTGCGTCCCGCGATGGGGGTGCCGGTCACCAGGTCGTCCTGCCCGCTGTGGCGGTGGAGGAGGGCCTGGAATCCGGCGAGAGCCACCATGAACAGGGTGGCGCCCTCCCGGCGGGCCAGGGCGCGCAGGGCGGCCGTCTCCTCCTTCCCGAGCCGGAATGGAGAGACGCCGCCGCGGAAGGTCTGCACGGGGGGGCGCGGGCGGTCCGTCGGCAGCTCGAGCGCGGCGGGGGCGCCCGCCAGCCGGGTCCGCCAGGCGGCGATCAGCCCGTCGAGCACGTCTCCCGTGAGCCAGCTCCGCTGCCAGGCGGCGAAGTCGGCGTACTGGATCGCAAGCTCCGGCAGGGGAGACGGCTCCCGCCGGGAAAAAGCGCGGTACAAGGCGCCCAGCTCGCGCACGAGCACACCCATCGACCAGCCGTCGCTGGCGATGTGGTGGATCGTCAGGAGTAGCACGTGCTCCTGCTCACCCAGGGAGAGCAGCCGGATCCGGAACAGGGGGCCGCGCGAGAGATCGAAAGGCCGGTCCCTCTCGCGCTGCAGAAAGCGCGCGCGCTCTTCGTCGCGCGCGGAGCGGGGGAGGCCGGCCAGGTCGATCACCGGCAGCGGGACCGGAGCGGCCGGCGCGATCCTCTGCACCGCCGCTTCGCCACGGCCGTGGAACGTCGTGCGCAGCGCCTCGTGGCGTCTCACGATCTCGTCGACGCTGGCGCGGAGGACGCCGGCCTCGAGACGGCCCTCGAGCCGGCACGCGGTCGCGATGTTGTAAGCCGGGCTGCCGGCGTCGAGCTGATAGAGGAACCACAGCCGCTGCTGGGCGAACGACAGGGGGAGGTCGCCGTCGCGGCCGGCGGCCTGGATGGGGGGAAGGGCGGGCCCGGCTCCCGACTGGATCGCGGCCCGCACGGCGCCGGCGAACCGTTCCAGCGCCGGCTCCGCGAACAGCGTCTGCAGCGGGACGTCCACCTTGAGCAGGCTGCGGACCCGGGAGATCACCTGGACGGCGAGCAGCGAGTGGCCGCCGAGATCGAAGAAGTCGTCGCGGGCGAGCACGCGGTCGCGGCCGAGGACGTCCGCCCAGAGGCTGGCGATCAGCTCCGTGACCGGATCGGCCAGGTCCGCGGCCTCCCGGGGCTCGAGGGTCTCCGGGGCGGCGGGATCGGGCAGGGCGCGCCGGTTCAGCTTGCCGGAGGGGGTCAAGGGGAAGGAATCGAGCACCACGAACGCGGCGGGCACCATGTGCTCCGGCAACCGGCCGCGCAGAGATCCGCGGAGCTCCTCCGGAGCCGGCGCCACCGGGCCCGAGGGGACCACGTAGGCGATCAGGCGCTTGCCTCCGGTCCCGGGCTCCGGGCGGGCCTCGACGACCGCCTCGCGCACCGCCGGATGCTGGCTCAGCACCGCCTCGATCTCCCCCGGCTCGACGCGGAAGCCGCGAACCTTCACCTGCTGGTCGAGCCGCCCCAGATATTCGATCTCCAGGCCGGGTGTCCAGAGAGCCAGATCGCCCGTCCTGTAGAGCCGGGCGCCGGGCTCGCCGCGCAGAGAGCCGAAGGGATCGGGGATGAACCTCAGGGCCGTGAGGCCGGGCCGGCCGTGGTAACCCCGCGCGAGGGCCGGGCCGCCGATGTAGAGCTCGCCGGCGACGCCCAGGGGGACCGGCTCGAGACCGGGGCCCAGCAGGCGGATCGTGGCCCCGTCGATCGGCCGTCCGATCGACGGCAGGGCAGGCCAGTCCGCCGCGGCGCCGCCGAAGGTGGCGGCGGTGACCACGTGGGTCTCCGAGGGGCCGTAGTGGTTGTGGAGCCGGCAGCCTTCGAGCCCGCTGAACCAGCGCACCATGGCCGGTGTGACCTGCAGCTGTTCCCCGGCCGCAATGACGTCTCGCAGGCGCAGCGCCTGCCCTGGCCTCTCCCCGGCCGCTTCGGCCAGATGCCGCAGGGCCACGAAGGGGAGGAAAAGGCGCTCGATCCCCGCCTCTTCGAGCCGGGCGAGGAGGGCCGTGGCATCCCGGCGCCTCTCCTCGTCGATCAGGTAGAGGGTCCCTCCGGCCCGCCAGGTCGAGAAGATCTCCTGGAAGGAGACGTCGAAAGAGAGCGATGCGAACTGGAGCGTACGGGCGGCCCCGCTCAGGCCCCCTGCCGTCTCCTGCCAGTCGAGCAGGCCCTGGAGGGCCCGCCGCGTCATCGCGACCCCCTTGGGCCGGCCGGTCGAGCCCGACGTGTAGATCACGTAGGCGAGGTTGCCGGGATCGGTGCGAACCTCCAGGCGGCCGCCGCTCTCCCGGGCGATCTCCTCCCAGTCCGCGTCGACGCGGATCACGTGGACGGGCGACGGCTCCGCCGGGAAGCGGTCCGCCAGGCGCTCCTGGGTGAGGACCACCGCGGCGCCCCCTCCGCCGAGCGCGTCGTCGAGCATCCAGGCGAGCCGTTCCCGCGGGTAGCTCGGGTCCAGGGGGACGTAGGCCCCGCCGGCCTTCAGAACGGCGAGCACCGCGACCAGCATCTCGGGGGAGCGCTCCATCGAGACCACCACCGGGCCGTCCGGGAGGAGGCCCAGCCGAAGCAGCCTTCTCGCCAGCCGGTTGGAGCGGGTGTCGAGCTCCCGATAGGTGAGGACCTGGGAGCCGTCGACGACGGCCGGAGCCTCCGGGCGGAGGCGCGCCCAGTCCGTGACCCAGCTTTCGAAGCTTTTCGCCACGCCGGGCCGGGCCGGGGCTCCGGCGGCCTCGACCAGCAGCTGAGACCTCTCCTCGGGAGAGAGGAGGGGCAGGGCTTCGAGCCTTTGGCCGGCTCCGGAAGCGATCCCCGCAAGCAGCGTCTGAAGGTGGCCGAGCAGGCGGTCCACGGCCGCGTGGTCGAAGAGCCGGCCGTCGTAGAGGGCCTTGAGGATGAAACGGGAACCGGACGCGGCCTCCAGGCACAACGGATAGTGGGTCTGCTCCGCCGTCTTCGAGCCGCCGATCCGCAGGCTCCTGTCCACCCGCTCTTCGAGCGTGGCGTCGACCGGGTAGTTCTCGAACACCAGGAGGGTGTCGAACAGGGGGGTCCCGCGCGGGATCTCGCTCCAGCCCTGGATCTCGGTCAACCGGCTGTTTTCGTACTGCCGCGCCTCGGCCTGGCTTTCCTGGATCTCCTGCAGCCAGGCCACGAGCTCGGCCCCGCCGGGGACCTGCACCCGGGCCGGGAGGGTGTTGATGAACAGCCCGACCATCGACTCGATCCCGGCGAGGGGCGCGGAGCGTCCCGAGGTGACCGCGCCGAATAGAACGTCCTCGCCGCCGTGGTAGCGCCCCAGGAGGAGGGCCCAGGCGCCCTGCACGACCGTCGCGAGCGTCAGCCGGTGGGTGCGGGAGAACCTCTGCAGAGAGGCCGTCTCCGGGGCGGGGAGCCGCGAGAACCGCTCGCCCCGCGCGGCTTCGCCAGCCGCCTGGGTCTTCGCGAGGCCCAGGGCGGTCGGCTCTTCGAGCCCCGCGAGGGTGCGCCGCCAGAACGCCTCGGCGGCCGCCGCATCGCTCCCTTCCAGCCAGGCGATGAAGTCCCGGTAGGGGCGGACCGGGCCGAGCACGGCCTCCTCTCCGCGCCGCCCCGCCTCGTACAGCGAGAACAGCTCGTTGAGCAGGATCGACGTCGACCAGCCGTCGAACAGGATGTGGTGATGGCTCCAGACGAACTGGTGCTCCTGGTCTCCAAGCCGGATCAGGGCGAGCCGCAGCAGGGGCGGACGGGTGAGGTCGAATCCCCGGCGGCGGTCCTCCTCCAGGAAGCTCTCCAGCCACGGCTGCCGTTCGTCCGCGGAGAGCTCGCGCAGGTCGTGGCGCTCCCAGGGCAGCTCCACCTCGGCATGGACCCGCTGGAGCGGCCGTGCCAGCCCGTGCCAGTGGAAGGTGGTGCGGAGGGCCGGATGCCGGCGGACCAGCCGCTCCCAGGCGCGCTCGAACGCGTCGAGGTCGAGGCCGGCCTGGAGATGGAGGCTGAGCTGCTCGACGTAGACCCCGGACCCCGGCTCCTGAAGGCTGTGGAAGAGCATGCCCTCCTGCACCGGAGCAGCGGGGTACAGATCCTCGATCGCCGCGCCCCGCGACTCTGAAGCCAGCAGGTCGAGCTCGGCCTGGCGGATCCGGGCGAGAGGGAAGTCCGCAGGCGTGTAGCCCCCGGCTTCGGGAGAGAGGCAGTGCTCGATCAGGCCCCGCAGGGCCTCCTGGAACCGCCCGGCCCACGCCTCGACCGCCTCCCGGTCGCGGCGCTCGCAGATCCAGGTGAGCTGCAGGCGCCCTTCGCGGACGCCGCCGTTGATCTCCACGGGGTAGAGGCGGCGCTGGCGGGGATCGGACACGGCGCCGGCCGATTCGCCGGCCGCCTGGAACAGGCTCCGCGCGGGGAGTGCCTGGTCGAGCTGCCCGAGATAGTTGAACAGGACCCGGGCGTGGGGCAGCGCGCGGAGGGCGTCCGCCGTCTCTCCCTGCCCGAGATACCGGAGCACGCCGTAGCCGATTCCCTGGTCGGGAACCGCCCGGAGCCGCTCCTTGACCGCGCACAGGGCGGCGCCGGTACCGGCCGCTCCCGTGGTGTCGAGAAGCACCGGGTGGACGGCGGTGAACCAGCCCACGGTGCGGGAGAGGTCGAGGTCCGGAAAGATCTCGGCGCGGCCGTGGCTTTCGAGGTCCACCAGGAGGCGCCGGCTCCCTGTCCAGGCCCCGAAGGATTCGACGAGAGCGGTGAGCAGGGCGTCGTTGATCTGGGTGCGATAGGCGCGCGGCACGTCCTGCAGCAGGGCGCGCGTCTCCGCCGCGGTCAGGGCGACCGCCACCCGCGCCGCCGTGGCCGCCGTGCCGAGGCCGGCCGGGAAGACCCGGGGCAGGGAGAGCGGACGGCGGCGCTCCGCGAGCCAGATCTCCGCTTGCGCGGCGAGCTCCGGCGACGCGGCATGAGCGGCCAGGCGCTCCGCCCAGCTCTGGTAGGAGCTGGTCCTGGGGGGGAGGGAGACCGCCTCGCCGGCGGCGAGCTGGCGGCAGGCGGTCTCGAGGTCTTCGAGCAGGATGCGCCAGGAGACCCCGTCGACCACCAGGTGATGGATGGCGAGCAGCAGGCGGCAGGGCTCCCCGGAGCCTGAAGTGAACACGGCCGCCCGCAGCAGCGGACCCCGGGAGAGATCGAGGCTCGCCTGCAGGCGGGAGGCCACCTCCTCGAGGCTCTCCCTCTGGCGCTCCCGGGGCAGCGCCCGAAGATCGACCTGGGAGAAGAAGCCGCCCGGTCCCCCGGAACGGTAGACCTGCTGCCAGCCCCCTTCCGGGTGCCGCTCGAAGCGGATGCAAAGCGCTTCGTGGTGGGCGGCCAGGTGCTCCAGCACCGGGCCGAGCCGTCTCTCGTCGAGCTCGGACGACGAGAGCAGCACCGCCTGGTTGTAGTGCTCCGGGTGGACCCGGTCCTGCTCGAAGAAGCGCTGCTGGATGGGCGTCAGCGGCGTGGGCCGGTCGCTCCAGCCCGCCTCCTTGCGGTCCCCGGCTTCCTCGGCGACCGCAGCCAGCCCGGCCACCGTGGGGTGCTCGAAGACCTGGCGCGCGGTGAGGCGCAGACCCGCGGCGGAGGCCCGGGAGATCACCTGGATGCTCAGGATGGAGTCGCCCCCGAGCGAGAAGAAGTTGTCGTGGATTCCGAGGCGCTCCACCCGCAGGACCTGTTTCCAGACCTCCGCGAGCCTCTCCTCGGCGGAGTTGCGCGGAGCCTCGTAATGCCTCTCGGGAGACGGCTCCGGCGCCGGCAGCCGCTTGCGGTCGAGCTTGCCCTGCGGGCTGCGGGGGAAGTCCTCCAGCCAGACGAAGGCGGTGGGCACCATGTAGCCGGGGAGCCTCTCCTGGGCGTAGCGCTGCAGCTCGGCACCGTCTGGACGGGCCTCTCCGCGCGGCAGCAGGTAGGCGACGAGCCGCTTCGCCCCGCCGCCGTCCTCGCGGGCCGCGACGGCCGCCTCGCGCACTCCGGGGCACCGGCTGAGCGTGCTCTCGATCTCTCCCAGCTCG
Source organism: Thermoanaerobaculia bacterium (assembly GCA_035278895.1). Lineage (GTDB taxonomy): Bacteria > Acidobacteriota > Thermoanaerobaculia > Multivoradales > UBA5704 > DATARR01. The sequence continues at coordinate 35,569 of DATEIO010000055.1, forward strand.
ATGCGGAAGCCGCGGATCTTGACCTGGTGGTCGAACCGGCCGAGGAACTCCACCCGGGCGTCCGGCAGATACCGGGCGAGGTCCCCGGTGCGATAGAGCCGGGCGCCCGGCGCTACGCCGAAGGGATCGGGGACGAAGCGCTCGGCCGTCAGGTCCGGCCGCCCGTCGTACCCGCGCGCCACGTTGGCGCCGCCGATGCAGAGCTCGCCGGGGATTCCGAGCCCGACCGGGCGCATCCCGCGGTCGAGCAGGTAGATGCGCGTCCCGGCGAGCGGCCGGCCGAGCGGGGCGGTTCCGGAGATCCCGGCCGCCGGACCGCCCGGCCCGATGCGGCCCGCGAGCACCCCGACCGTGGTCTCGGTCGGGCCGTAGTGGATGAAGACCCGGCAGGCCGGTTCAAGCGTTGCGAGCGCGGCCGCCCACTCCGCGCGCGAGGCCTCGCCGCCCAGGGCCAGCCAGCCCCGGGGCAGGACGTCCTGCGGAGCAGGGGCGCTCTGCAGGGCGGCGAGATGGGACGGCGCGATCTTCAGCAGGTCGACCGCATGCCGGCGGAAATAGTCGCCCAGCGCCGCGGCGTCGAGCGCCCGCTCCTCCGAGATCAGGTGCAGGGTCCCGCCGACCAGCAGGGGAGGGTAGAGCGCGGTCTTCCCCGAGTCGACGCTCAGCGGCTGGAGCAGGCCGGCGCTCGCTCCCGGGGCGAGCTCCAGCCGGGCGATGACGGCCCGCAGGTAGTTGACGATCTGGCGGTGCTCCACGACCACGCCCTTGGGCCGGCCCGTCGAGCCCGAGGTGTAGAGGATGTAGGCCGCGTTCGCAGGCGTGACGCCGCTGGCCGGCGGCCGGTGCTCCGCTCCGTCGATGAGCGGCCAGTCCGCGTCGAGCCGCAGCACCGTGCCGGCGTGCGCCGGCAGGCGGCCGGCGAGCCCGGCCTGCGTCAGCAGCGGAGCCGGCTCTCCGTCCCGCTCCAGGTCCCTGAGGAGGCCGGCGAGCCTCTCCGCCGGCGCGGCGGGGTCCAGCGGCACGTACGCGCCGCCTGCCTTGAGCACGCCGAAGAGGGCGACGACCATCTCGATCGACCTCTCGAAGCAGAGGGCCACCCGGACCTCGGGCCCGACGCCCAACCGGCGCAGATGGTGGGCCAGGCGGTTCGCCCGGCGCTCGAGCTCCGCGTAGGTGAGGCTCTCCTCCTCGAAGACCGCGGCGGCGTGGCCCGGGGTGCGCCGGGCCTGTTCCGAAAAGAGCGTGTGGAGGCAGGCGTCCCCGGCCCACCCCTGCGCCGTGTCGTTCCAGTCGGCGAGGAGCTGGTGGCGCTCCGCCGCGGTCAGCAGCTCCACGTCCGCGACCCGCGCCTGCGGATCGGCGGCGATCCCGGCCAGCAGGATCTCCAGATGGCCCAGGAGGCGCTCGGCCGTCGGCGCGTCGAACAGGTCGGTGTTGAACTGCAGCACGGTCCCGAGCCGGTCCTGGTCCTCCCGGACGAGCAGCGTGAGGTCGAACTTGGCGGTCCCGGTTTCGAGGGCACCGCGGGCGAGCGGGCGGACCGCAAGCCCCGGGAGCTGCCCGGCCGCGGGCGGCAGGTTCTGGTAGGTCAGCATCACCTGGCAGAGCGGGTTGACGCTCAGGTCCCGCGGCAGGTCGAGGTCGTCGACCAGCTTTTCGAACGGGAGGTCCTGGTGGGCGTAGGCCGCGAGCGTCGTCTCGCGCACCGCGGCGAGGAGGCCGGCAAAGCTCCCGGAATCCGGCGCCTGGACGCGCAGCGCCAGAGTGTTGACGAAAAAGCCGATGAGGCTCTCGATCTCCTCGCGGTTGCGGTTGGCGATGGGGGTGGCCACCAGCACGTCGGTCTGCCCCGAGGAGCGGGCGAGCAGCGTGGCGAAGGCGGCGAGGAGGGTCATGAAGGGGGTGAGGCCCTCGCGGCGGGAGAGCGCGAGGACCGCCTTGCCGAGATCCTGCGGCAGGAGGCGTTCGCGCCAGGCGCCGCGGAACATCGAGACGGGCGGACGGGGGCGGTCGAGCGGCAGCGCCAGGACCGTCGGGGCGCCGGAGAGCTGCTCTCTCCAGAAGGCGGTCTCGCGTTCCAGGATCTCTCCCTGGAGCCAGCTCCGCTGCCAGACGGCGAAGTCGGGGTATTGCAGGGGCAGGGGCGGCAGGGGATCGGGGCGGCCCTCGGCCAGGGCCGGATACAGCGCCGCCAGCTCGCGCATCAGCACCTGGACGGACCAGCCGTCGGAGACGACGTGGTGCTGGGTCAGCAGGATCGCGTGCTCGCCCTCCCCGAGCCGCAGCAGGGCCGCCCGCAGCAGAGGCCCGCGGGCGAGGTCGAACGGGAGCCGCGACTCTTCGGTGGCGAGCCGGAGGGATTCGGGCCGGCGGCGGTCCTTCGGCAAGGCCTGCAGGTCCACCTGCGGGAGGCGCCAGGGGCCGGGAGCGGAGATCCGCTGCACCGGCTGCCCCCCGGCCAGGGGGAAGGTGGTGCGCAGCGATTCGTGCCGCGCCACGATCCTGCCGAGGCCGGCCTCCAGGGCTCTCCGGTCCAGGGGACCCGTGAGGCGCACCGACAGCGGGATGTTGTAGAGCGGGGTCCCGGGCTGGAGCTGGTCGAGGAACCAGAGCCTCTGTTGAGCGAAGGACAGCGGCAGATCTCCGTCCCGCGGCGCAGGGCGGAGGGGCGGGGCCTGCGGCGCGGCGCCGGAGCTGCGCTCCCGCTCGATGCGGCGCGCCAGGGCGGCGACGGTCGGATCCTCGAACAGGGCGCGCAGCGGCAGCTCCACCCCGAGCACGCTGCGCACTCTGGAGGTGACCTGGGTGGCCAGCAGTGAATGGCCGCCCAGGTCGAAGAAGTCGTCCCGGGCTCCGACGCGCTCGACGCGGAGCACCCCGGCCCAGATCTCGGCGACCAGCTCTTCGATGGGACCCTGCGGCGGCGCGAACGAGCCCTCCGCCGCAGAGAGGGTGGAAGCGGGGGCGGGGAGGGCCTTGCGGTCGAGCTTGCCGTTGGGGGAGAGCGGGAGCTCTTCCAGGACCACGAAGGCGCTCGGGACCATGGCCTCCGGCAGCTCTGTGGACAGGACCTCGCGCACCTGCGCCAGGTCGCGCTCGGCCATCCCGCGCCCGGCGCGCGGCACCAGGTAGGCCACCAGCCGGCGGTCTCCCGGGACGTCCTCGCGGGCGAGCACGGCGGCGGCGCGCAGCAGCGGGTGGCTCCCGAGGACCGACTCGATCTCGCCGAGCTCGATGCGGTGGCCGCGGATCTTGACCTGGTGGTCGATACGCCCGAGGAAGTCCAGGCGTCCATCCGCCCTGAAGCGGGCCAGGTCGCCGGTCCGGTACAGGCGCTGCCCGCGCTCGCCGGCGAACGGGTCGGGCACGAAAGCCTGCGCGGTGCGCGCGCCGTCGCCCAGGTAGCCGCGCCCCACCCCGGCGCCGCCCACGAAGAGCTCGCCGGCGACTCCGGCGGGCAGCGGCGCCATCGCGCCGTCGAGCACGTAGGCCCTCAGGTTGGCCACCGGCCGGCCGATGGGAGTGGGAGGGCGCACCGGCTCCTGGCCGTGGCGGATCGGATGGTGGGTGATGTCGTCCGAGCACTCGGTGGGGCCATAGGCGTTGAGCAGCGGCACGCCGGGATAGAGCCGCAGCCATTGGCCGCACAGCTCGGCCGGCAAGGCCTCGCCCGTCGGGATGAGCCAGCGCAGCCGTTGCAGCGCGGGCCGGCCGGGTCCCTGCCGGTCGAGCTCTTCGAGCGCCAGCCGGAGCAGGGAGGGCACGGTCTCCAGGACCGTGATGCCGCCGCTTTCCACCGCCGCGAAAAGCCGCCGCGGATCGTGAGCCACTTCGTCGGGGAACACGTGCACGCTCCCGCCCGCCAGCAAGGCGGCGAGGAACTGCCAGACGGAGATGTCGAAGCTCTGGGAAGCCGTCTGGGCCACCACGTCGCCAGGCCCCAGGCCGAGGTCCCGGACCTTGGCCCACAGGTGGTTGAGCATGCCGCCCTGCTCGATCATCACCCCTTTGGGCGTGCCGGTGGATCCGGAGGTGTAGAGGAGGTAGGCGAGCCGGCGAGGCTCGAAGCGCGGCTGCTCCACCTCGCGGCGGCCCGCGAGGCCGGCCAGATCCTCCAGGACGTGGAGCCGCGGCCGGACGGCCGCGGGCAGCTCCCCGGCGGCCTCCGCCAGGACCGGGAAGAGCTGCCGGCCGGCGATGGCCAGCTCGACGCCGCTGTTGGCGAGCAGGCCGGCGAGACGCCGCCGGGGGTGGCGCGGGTCGAGGGGCAGATAGGCGCCGCCGGCGCGGAAGATGCCGAGGATCGCGACCAGGAAGTCGAGGCTGCGCTCGGCGAGCAGGGCCACGCGGGATTCGGGGCCGACCCCCTCTCCGCTCAGCGCGCACGCCAGCCGCTCGCTGCCGGCGGAGAGCTCGCGGTAGGTCAGCCGCCGGCCGGCACAGAGCGCGGCCACGGCCTCCGGCCGCTCTGCCGCCTGCGCCGCGAGCACCGCCGCCAGGTCCAGGCCCGCGGCCGGGAGCTCTGCCGCGCTGTCGTTCCACTCCCGGAGGATCTGCTGCAGCTCGGGCGGGCTGGGCTGCAGGAGATCGCCCAGGCGGTCCGGCCTCTGCCGCGCCATCCGCTCGAGCAGGCCGGCCAGGCGGGCGAGCAGCACGGGAGCCTCCGCTCCGAAACGCGCCCGGTCGACGTCGAGCTGGAGAGTGAGACGGCGTCCGGGCTGGGCCAGGAGCACGAGCGGGTAGTTGGTGAAGTTGACCAGCCGGAGATCGGTCAGCTCGAGACTGGCGTCCTGCCCCCCGTCCTGGGCGCCGGGAGGGTAGTTCTCGAAGATCACCAGGCTCTCGAAGAGCTGGGCCTTGCGCGGCACCTCGCTCCAGCCCTGGACCTCGGGGAGAGGGACGTGCTCGAACTGGCGGCTCTCCACCTGCCTCTGCTGGAGGTCGCGCAGCCAGTCGAAGAGGGGGATCTCCGCCGCGACCTTCGCCCGCAGGGGGACCGTGTTGATGAACAGGCCGACCATCGATTCGACGCCGGGCAGATCCGGGGGGCGCCCGGAGACCGTGACGCCGAACACGAGGTCCCGCTCGCCGGTCGTGCGGGCGAGGAGCAGAGCCCAGCCCGCCTGGATCAGGGTGCCGAGAGTGACCTGGGCGCCGCGGGCGAGCGCCTGGAGGGCGGCGGTCGTCTCCTCGGAGAGCGGGATCGTGTGCCGCACCGGATCGGGGGCGTCCTGCGCTCCGCGGTCCCCCGGGAGCGGCGTCGGGGCGGTGAAGCCGGCGAGCTCGCGCCGCCAGAAGCCCTCGGCCACGGCCCGGTCCTGGCGCAGGAGCCAGGCGATGTAGCTCCGGAAGGGAGGAGGGGCGCCGAGGCCCGGCTCCCGGTCCTGGCGGAAGGCCTCGTAGCAGAGGAACAGCTCGGCGGTCAGCTTGGCGACCGACCAGCCGTCGAGCAGCAGCATGTGCAGGCTCCAGACGAGCCGGTGGGAGCGGTCTCCCTCGCGGGCGAGCAGGAGGCGCATCAGGGGGGCCTGCCGCGGGTCGAAGCCGCGGGCCAGATCCTGGGCGAGACAGGCCTCCAGGCGCTCGCGCTGCCCGTCTTTGTCCAGCCGGCTCCAATCCTCCTCGGCGATCGGCACGGCGGTTTCGCGCGCCACGACCTGCAGCGGCTGATCGAGGTCCTCCCAGAGGAAAGAGGTGCGCAGGATCGCGTGCCGCTCGACGATCCGCGCGAGAGCCCGGCGCAAGGCGAGGCGGTCGAGCTCGCCTTCGAGGCGGCAGCTCATCTGCCAGACGTAGAGCCCCTCGCTGGGGGCCATCAGGGAATGGAAGAGCATTCCCTGCTGCATCGGGGACAGCGGGTAGATGTCCTGGATCGGGCGGCTCGCGGTCACGGCTGCGCTACCTTTCTCTGAATCGCCAGGATCTTCTCGAGCTGGCCCGCGCTGAGATCGGCGAGAGGGAAATCCGAAGGGGTGTATCCGCCGGCCTCGAGCTCCCGGCAGTGGGCGATCAGCTCGCGGAGCCGCGCCGTCACGGCCTCGACCAGCCGCTCGATCGTCGCGCGCCGGTGGAGGCTCCGGCTGAACGTGCAGGCGAAGCCGAGCCGGCCCGCGAAAACACTGCCGTTGAAAGCCAGGAGATGGCTCCGCCGCCGCCGCGGGCTGCGCGGCGGCCCCCCGGGCTCGCGGGCGGGCTGGAACGGGGAGTCCGCGGCCAGGGCCTGGTCGAGCTGGCCGAGATAGTTGAAGACGACCTCGGAAGGGGGCAGGGCGGCGAGGCTCGCGGCATGGCGGCCGGACCAGCGCAGCAACCCGTAGCCGAGACCGCCTTGCGGCACCTGCCGGAGCAGCTCCTTGACCGCCTTGAGCGCACCGCCCGGACCGGACGCCTCGCGCAGGTCGAGCAGCACCGGATAGAGGCTGGTAAACCAGCCGGCCGTGCGCGACAGGTCGACGCCGGCAAAGATCTCCTCCCGCCCGTGACCCTCGAGGTCCACCCGCAGAACGGACGAGCCGGTCCAATCCTGAAAACCGAGCGCCAGGGCGGCCAGAAGCGCGTCGTTGATCTGGGTGTTGTAGGCCTGGGGGACCTCCTGCAGCAGCGCCCGGGTCTCTTCCGCGCTGAGCTGCAGCGAGACCGATTCCTCCGAGGCCACGGTGTGGGCCTCCATCCCTTCGGGCCGGTCCAGCGGCAGCCGGGCCGCCGCGTTCCAGGGCCGGCCGAGCCAGTAGGGGAGCTCGGCCTCGATCTCGGGAGAGGCGGCATGGCCGGCCAGGCGTTCGGCCCAGCTCCGGAAGGACGTGGTCTTGGCCGGCAGCCCGGCGCTCCGGCCTCCGGCAAAGCCGTCGTAGAGCGTATTGAGGTCCTCCAGCAGGAACCGCCAGGACACGCCGTCGACGGCCAGGTGGTGGATCGTCCAGAAGAGCCGCTCCCGCTCCCCGGGTCCCAGGTCGAGCAGCAGGGCCCGATGGAGCGGACCGCGCTCGAGGTCCAGGCTGGACTGCGCCTGGGCGGCGGCGGCCTCGATCGCCCGCGGCCATGACGGTGAAGGGAGGGCCGCCAGATCCACCACGGTCAGCGGCGCCCGGGAAGCCGGGGGGGCGCCCGTCTGTCTCCAGCCGTCCGGGCCGCGGTCGAAGCGCAGCCGCAGCGCGTCGTGATGCCGTTCGAGGCGGCCGAGCGCGGCCTCCAGCCGAGCCGGATCGAGCCGGCGGCGGGTCTCTAAAAGCACGGCCTGGTTGAAGTGGTGAGGCTCGGCCGGGTCGTCCGCGAAAAACCAGCGCTGGATCGGCGTCAGGGGCACCGGGCCGCCGACGAGCCCCTGCTCGGCCTCGACCGGGCCGGCCGAGTTGGCGACGGCGGCCAGCTCGGCCACCGTCGGATGCTCGAACAGCAGCCGCGGGGTGATGCGGAGGCCCGCCTTCTGCGCCCGGGCACAGATCTGGATGCTCAGGATCGAGTCGCCCCCGAGGGCGAAGAAGTTGTCGTGGAGCCCCACCTGCCCGACCCGCAGGAGCTCGGCCCAGATCGCGGCGAGCGTCTGCTCGGCCGGAGTCTGCGGCGCGGCCTGGGCGGCTCCGGTCGCGGGCGCCTCCGGCGCGGGCAGCGACCGCCGGTCCACTTTGCCGTTGGCGGTCAACGGCAAGGCGGGCAGCACGACCCAGGCCGCCGGCACCATGTAGGCCGGCAGGCGGGCCAGGAGCGCCTCGCGCAGCGCATCCGGGCTCGCCTCCTCGCCCCCGGCAGGAACCACGTAGGCCACGAGCCGGGGAGAAGAGCCGTCCTGGCGCGACACGACCACGGCTTCGCCGACCCCGGGCTGCTCGACCAGGGCGGCTTCGATCTCCCCCAGCTCGATCCGGAAGCCGCGGATCTTGACCTGGTGGTCGATTCGCCCCAGATATTCGAGGCCGCCGCCGGGAAGCCGGCGTGCCAGGTCTCCGGAGCGGTACAGGCGCCCGCCGGCCTGGCCGCCGAACGCATCCGGCAGGAACCGCTCCGCCGTCAGCTCCGGACGCCCCAGATAGCCGCGGGCGAGCCCTGCGCCGCCGACGTGGATCTCCCCGGGCACGCCCACCGGCACCGGGCTTCCGTCCGCGGCGAGCAGGTAGAGGCGCAGGTCCTCTATGGGGCTCCCGATCGGGCTTCCCCGGAGCTCCAGATCCTCTGCCGTGACCGGCCGGAAGGTGACGTGGACCGTCGTCTCCGTGATGCCGTACATGTTGACGAGCCGGACCCTGTCGCCATGGCGCTCGAGCCAGGGACGCAGGCTCGCGGGATGGAGGGCCTCGCCGCCGAAGATCACGAGGCGCAGGGAGAGCTCGTGCGGCCGAGCGGCCTCCTGCTCCCAGGCGGCGAGCTGCTGGAAGGCCGAAGGCGTCTGGTTGAGCACCGTCACCGATTCCGTGGCCAGCAGGGCATGGAAGTCCTCGGGCGAGCGGGTCACCCAGTGGGGGGCGATGACCAGGCGTCCGCCGTACAGGAGCGCGCCCCAGATCTCCCAGACCGAGAAGTCGAAACCGGCGGAGTGGAAGAAGGTCCAGACGTCGGCGGGGCCGAAGCGGAATTGCTGTTCTGTCGCCGCGAAGAGGCGGGCGGCGTTGGCGTGCGTGACCTGCACGCCCTTGGGCCGGCCGGTCGAGCCGGAGGTGTAGATGACGTAGGCGAGGGAGGCCGGCTCGCCGGGACCGGAGAGCCGTTCGCCGGACTGCGCCGCGATCCGCTCCCGGTCCGCGTCCAGGCGAACGGCCCGGACCGAGGCGGGGAGGCCGGGGGCGAGATCCCCCGCCGTCACCAGCACCGAGGACCCGCTGTCGGTCAGGAGAAAGGCGATCCGTTCCGCGGGGGAGGCCGGGTCGACGGGCACGTAGGCTCCTCCCGCCTTGAGCACGGCCAGCAGCGCGACCACCAGATCGGTCGAACGCTCCAGCAGGACCGTGACCCGCGTCTCGAGACCGACTCCCAGGGAGCGCAGGTGCCGCGCCAGGCGGTTGGCGGCCGCATCCAGCTCGCCGTAGGTCATGCGCCGTCCTTCCCAGACGAGGGCGGTCGCTCCGGGAGAGTGGGCGGCCTGGCGCTCGAATCCGCGGTGGAGCGGCACGGCCGGCAGGGGCTCGCGCTCTGCGGCGGGCTCCCCCAGGACCTGGGCGAGCTCGCCCGCGGTCAGCAGGAGGGCGTCGGACCGCGACGCGGGGCGGGACGCCGCGGCGGCCAGGGCGCGGAGCAGGTAGTCGCCGAACCGCTGGACCTCCCCGGCGTCGAGCTCCGAGGTGCGGTAGCCGAGATGGATCCACAGATGATGCGCCAGGGGATCGAGCAGCACGTGGACGACCAGGGGGAAGTTGGTCTCCTCGTAATCCTGCTCCCCCAGGACCTCGATCTCCTGCACGCCCAGGGTGCCCTGATAGACGTGGTAGTGCAGGTAGTTGAAGGCGATCTCCAGGTCCAGCCGGCCGCCTTCCCGGCGCTGCATCTCGGCGAACGGGAAACGCCGGAAGGGGAGCATCCGCCGCTCGAGGTCGAACACCTCCCGGGCCAGGCCGGTCCAGGAGGCGCCGCGCAGCCGCAGACGCAAGGGCAGGGTGTTGAGGAAGAGCCCGAGCGCACGCTCGCCGTCCGCGTGCTCGGGCCGGCCGTGCGAGACCAGGGCGGTCAGCACGTCGGGAGTCCCGCCGAGAACGCTCGACACCTGCAGCTGGATCGCGAGCAGCAGGCTCTTGAGCGGCACCCCGGCTTCCTGAGCGGCCCTGTGAGCCGCCTCGGACAAGGCCGGATCGACACGGAACCGGAGGTTGCGGGTCTCGGCGCTCCCCGGCGCGGCGGCGGGCGGCACGATCCGCGGCAGGCGGGCCGGCTCGGCTCCGTCGAGCAGCCGGCCCCAGAAGTCGCGAGCCTCCGCGGAAGAGAGGGCCGCGCGCTCGAGGGCGATGAAGTCCCGGTAGGCCACGGCGAGAGGGGGCTCGGGAGGAGCCTCTTCCCCCCGCACGAGCCGGGCGTAGCGCCGGAAGAGATCGGTGAGCAGGGAGGCGGAGCTCCAGCCGTCCAGGATGGCGTGGTGGAAGCTCAGGGTGAACTGGAAGTCCGTCTCGCCGCGCGGATGGACGTGGAACGCGACGAGAGGAGGCCGCGTCCAGTCGAACGCCCGCCGCCGCTCCTGGCGCAGCCACTCCGCAAGGGCCGCCTCCGGCTCCTCCCGGGGCAGGCCGTGGACCTCGACGGGAACGGTCACGCCGGGATGGACGAGCTGCAGGGGCTCGCTGAAGCTCGCGAGGTCGAACGAGGTGCGGAGCACGGGGTGCAGGCGCGAGATCTGGCGCACGGCCTCGTGGATGCGGTCGAGACGGAAAGGCGCCCGGACGTGGACGCTGTGGAGGTCGTGATAGATGGCGGTGCCTTCCCCGGCCTGGCTGTGGAACAGCATGCCGGCCTGGAGCCTCGCCAGCGGATAGGCGTCCTCGAGCCCCTGGGGCAGCCGGGCGCGGTCGGCTTCGGCGAGGAGCGCGAACGGCTCGGTCCGCTCCCGGCCGGGCGCCGTGGCGTTCGTCTCTTCGGCCACCCGGGCGAGGTCCCGCAGGACGGGGTGGTCGAAGATCTGCTCGATCGTGAAGACCACGCCCCGTTCTTCGGCGCGGGCCCGGGCCACGATGCCGCGGATCGAATCGCCTCCCAGGTGGAAGAAGTTGTCGTGGGCTCCCACCCTTTCGAGGCCGAGAACCCCGGCCCAGACCTCGGAGAGGAGCCTCTCCGTGGCGGTCTCCGGCGCGACGAACTCCCCCGAAGCTCCCAGATGCCGCCAGTCGGGCTCCGGCAGGGCGCGGCGGTCCAGCTTGCCGTTGGCGTTCAAGGGCAGAGCGTCCAGGAACAGGAAGGCCGAGGGGACCATGGGCTCGGGCAGGCGCTCCTGCAGGCGCCCGCGCAGCCCGGCGGGGTCCGGCGGCCCGCCTGCGGCCACGATGTAGGCCACCAGGCGCCGCGACCCGGAGCCGTCCTCCAACGCCGCCACGGCGGCGCGCCGCACCTCCGGATCGCCTTCGAGGGCCGCCTCGACCTCCCCGAGCTCGATCCGGAACCCGCGGATCTTGACCTGGTGGTCCGCCCGGCCGATGAACTCGAAGGTCCCCTCCGGCAGGCGGCGGGCCAGGTCGCCCGTCCGGTACATGCGGGCTCCCGGCTCCCCGGCCAGGGGGGCGGGCACGAAGCGCTCGGCGGTCAGGCCGGGCCGGTTCAGGTAGCCCCGTGCCACGCCGGCGCCGCCCAGGTAGAGCTCGCCGGGGAACCAGGGCGGCAGAGGCGAGAGGTCCGCTCCCAGAAGCCAGGCCGCGGTGCCCGGCAGGGGCCGGCCCAGCGGCAGGGTGGCGGTGCGCAGCCCCGGTCCGGCCGGATGGGTCAGAACGCCCACCGTGGTCTCCGTGGGGCCGTAGTGATTGATCACGCAGAGGCCCGGCCGGAGCGCGCGGAGGCCCTCCACCCATTCGCGGCGCGAAGCTTCGCCACCCAGGACCAGGCAGCGGCGCGGCAAAAGCTGCGGGCTCGGCGCACCCGCGAGCAGCGCCTCCAGGTGGCTGGGCGTGATCTTCAGGCAGTCCACGGGAGCGCGCTCGAAGGCCGCGGCGAGCGCCACGGGATCGGAGGCCAGCTCCTCGGGGATGAGATGAAGGGTGCCGCCGCCGCAGAGCGAGGGGAAGAGCACGGTGTTGCCCAGGTCGGCCGCGAAGGTCGAGACCATCGCGTAGGTGGCGCCGTCGGGAAGGTCCAACCGCTCCGCCACCCCCTGCACGTAGTTGGCGAGCTGCCGGTGCTCCACGGCCACGCCCTTGGGAGCGCCGGTGGACCCCGAGGTGTAGATCACGTAGACGAGATTCGCCGGGTCCGGCACGGAGCCCTCTTCAGAAGATTCCGGGATCTCCGCTTCCCACGGGCCGTCGAGGCAGACGACGGGCACCTCCACGGCGGGGAGGCCGGCGAGGAACCGGGTCTCGGTGAGCACGGCCCGCGGCCGCGCGTCTCCCAGGAGAAACGCCTTGCGCTCGCGAGGGAGCCCCGGCTCCAGCGGGAGGTAGGCGCCGCCGGCTGCGAGGACCCCGAGGATCGCCAGGGGCAGGGACAGAGAGCGCTCCAGGCAGACGGCCACCAGACCGTCCGGGCCCACGCCGTGCCCGCGCAGCAGGCGCGCAAGGCGGTCCGCCCGCCCGGCGAGCGCGGCGTAGGAGAGGCTCTCTTCGCCGCACACCACGGCGGGGCGGTCCGGCACCCGCTCCACCTGGCGCCGGAAGAGCTCGTGCACCAGGGCCGGCGCGGCGCCGCCTTCGACCGTCCCGGCCCCGTCCGGGCCGGCCAGCGCGAGCTCGTCCAACCGGGCTTCGGGCCGGGCCACCGCGGAGGCAAGCAGGGCCTTCCAGGCCCGGGCCAGGCCCGCGGCGTCCTCCGGAGATAGGGCTGCGGCGTCCCAGGCCAGCTCCACCTCCGGCGCCTCCCCTTCGTGGACCGCGAGGAGGAGGCGGAAGCGGTCGATGCCGGCCTCGCAGCGCTCGAGCTCCCATTCCAGAGGGCCGGCGAGCCAGGGCGCGGGCCGGTCCTCGGCCACGAAGGAGGCCGGAAACACGGTCTCCGCGAGGGGCAGGCCGTGCCGGTCGGCCACGCTCTCCCAGCGGAAGTACTCCTGCCACTCGGCCGCGGCCTCTGTCGCGTCGCGCGCCCGGGTCACGGCCTCGGTGAAGCGGAGGCCGCTCTCCAGGCGGCAGGAGAGGGGCACGAACGAGGCGAGCGGGCCGAGGCTCTCGGGGAGCCCTTCGTACGAGCGGCACTCGGCCGCCAGCCCCAGGACGATCTCGGGCTGGCCCGCGAGACGCCAGAGGAGCGTCTGCCAGGCCGCGAGGAAGAGCGTGGGAAGCGAGGCGTCGAGCTCCGCGGCCAGGGCCCGGGCGCTCCGCACGAGCTCGTCCTCCAGGGGCACGGCCAGGGAGCGGGGCGCGAAGCGGTCCTCCCCGGCCCCGGCGGTTTCGAAGGGGAAGCGCAGGGCGCGGCCGGGAGACGGGTCCCAGGCCTCCCAATGCTCCCGGCCCGCCGCCGTCTCCTCGGTCTCCAGGAGCTCGTTCTGCCACTCCGCCAGGTCGACGTACTGAAGAGGGGCGGAGCCCGCTTCCCCGGAGATCTCCCGCACCAGATTGCGGAGGGTCGCCGCGTCCGCGCAGAGGGCGGGGAGGACCAGGGTCAGGACGTGCTCGTCCTCCGCGATCCGCGTCAGGGCCAGCCGCAGCAGCGGGCCGCGGGCGAAGTCGAACGGATCGCGCTCCAGCGTCTCCTCCTCATGCCAGACGACCGTCCCTTCGTCCGCGATCTGCTGCACCGGCAGCGTCAGGCCGGGCGGGCAGGGGAAGGTGGTGCGCAGGATCTCGTAGCGGGAGACGGCGCCGTCCACCGCCGCCCGGAGGAGGCCTGGGTCGAGGGGGCCGCGGATGCGGACCCGGGCGCGGGCGCGCAGCGGCCGCTCTCCCAGCGCGCTCTGGAGCTGCCAGAGCCGGCGCTGCTGGGGGGACAGGCGGAAACCGGCCGGACCCGTCAAGCCAGCACCTCTTCCCGATCGAGGCTCGCGGCCACGGACGAGCCGGCCATGCCGACCAGCACCCGGCGCGGGCCCGAGAAGGGAGCGCGGCCGTGGGCCACCAGCATGTTGTCGAGCAGGACCAGGTCGCCGTTCTGCCAGGGGAAGGACCGCATCTCCTGGCGGAAGGCGGCCCGGATCTCGTCGAGCACCGCGTCGGGGATGGGCGAGCCGTCCCCGAAGTAGGTGTTGCGCGGCAGGTTCTCCTCGCCGCGCTCGGAGATCAGCGCCGCCCGGACCGCCGGATCGAGGCCGGAGACGTGGAAGAGGTGGGCCTGGTTGAACCAGAGGCTCTCGCCGGTGGCCGGATGGCGGACGACGCCCTGGCAGACCTGCCGCGTGCGCAGGCCGCCGTCCGGTTTCCACTCGAAGTCGATGGAGCTCTGCCGGCAGAAGTCCTCGACCGCACCGCGGTCCGCGGTGCCGAAGACCTCCTGCCAGGGGACGTCCAGGCCCGGGCTGTAGTTGCGCACGTACATCACCCCCAGCTCGGCGAAGCGGTCGCGGATCGCCGGGGAGAGGCGCTCGTACATCCGGCGGCTGTCCGACAGCGGAGTTTCGCCGCCGCGCTCGGCCGCGCGGACGCAGAAGAAGGCGATGCGCAGCGGCCACTCGGTGGAGTAGGACATCTCGTTGTGCTGCGGGATCCACTGGTCCGGCGGATACTCCGTCGAGGTGTAGATGCGGCCGCTGACCTCGCTGCGGGGGGTGGAGCGGTACTTGTACTCCATGAGCTCGCCGGCCATCTCGCGGACCAGCTCTTCGAACTCGCCGGCCGGGCCCACCCGGAAGCCGCGGAAGAGAACGCCGCCGTGGCAGAGCAGCAGCGCGTCCAGAGTGGCGCGGCTGTTGCGGACCCAGTCGCGCAGGCTCACCCCCTCGGTCGTGGGCTCGATCCTGAGGATCATGTCGGTCCCAGGGAAGACCGGCTCCATGTGCACCAGGGCTTCGGGGGAAGTGCGCACCTCCCGCCGCTGAGCGAGGCTCAGCTTCTTGAGACCGGCGCCTGTGTTCGTCATGTGTCGCTCCTCTCCTTGGTTGTGGTCGTCACCCGCCGGGCGCCGCCGGGCCCGCAGCTTCTCCAGGCCGGCCGCCTTGACCGCCTGCTTGCGCGTCTCCTGCCGTTCGCGCTGGGCGGTTCCCAGCAGGCCCGCCAGGGCCGAAAGGCGGAGGTCCGGGTCCTCTGGGACGGCCTGCGCCAGGGCGAGGAAGTCCTCGGCCATCTGGCGGACGGCGGCGCGCGGGAAGAGATTCGTCCGGTACTCCAGCGTTGCGCTCAGCCCCTGGGAATCCGGCCAGAGGCTGAAGCTCAGGTCGTGCCGCGGCGCCGTGCGCCCCACCGGCACGGTTTCGGCCGCGAGGCCCGGCAGCGACAGCGCGGGCACCGGCGTGTTGTGGAGAACGAACCAGGCGTCGAACAGCCGGGTCCGGCCTTCGCCGGGATCGTGCAGCGCGGCCGCCACCTGCTCGTACGGCATCTCCTGGTGGGCGTAGGCTCCCAGGGTCGTCTCCTTCACCCGGGCGAGAAGCTCGCGGAACGGGGGATCTCCCGCGAGGGACGTCCGCAGCACCACCGTGTTGACGAAGTTTCCGATCAGCCCTTCGACCTGGGAGGTGAGCCGGCCGGCCACGGGCGAGCCCTCCGCGGTGTCTTCCCGGCCGGTCCGCTGCCAGCGCAGGAGCTTGAAGAGGGCCAGGAGCACCATGAACAGGGTGCAGCCCTGGGCAAGCCCGAGAGCGCGCAGCGGCTCGGCCAGCGCGGCCGGCACCCGGAAGGTCTCGACGGCGCCTTCCGGCTCGCCGGCCTGGAGCGGGCGGCCCGGCGCGGTCCGCAGCGGCGTGAGCCCCGCGAGCCGTTCCCGCCACCAGTCGAGCTGCCCTTCGATCTCGCTGGCCCGCGCTCGCTGCCAGACCGCGAAATCGGCGTACTGGATGGGAAGGGGCGGCAGAGCCGCCGGCCGGCCCGCGGAGCGCGCCGCGTACAGGGCCGCCAGCTCGCCGAACAGCAGGCCCCAGGACCATCCGTCGAAGCCGATGTGGTGGAAGCTCAAGGAGAGCACGTGCTCCCCGGGCTTGAGGCGGAAGAGCGCGGCCCGGAACGCGGCACCCCGGGCCAGGTCGAAGGGCCGGAGGGAGCTCTGCGCCAGGAGCGCCCGCACCTCGCTCCAGGCCCGGGCCTCCTCCAGGAGCTCGAGATCGACCACGGTCAGCGGCTCCCCGGCCTCGGCCGCGATCCGCTGGAACGGCCATCCCTGGGCCTGGGGGAAGGCCGTGCGGAGAGCTTCGTGGCGCGCCACGACCTGGCCGAGGCTCCAGGCGACCGCCGCCGGGTCGAGCGGGCCGCGGAGCCGGTAGGAGCTGGACAGGTTGTAGGCCGGGTTGGCCGGGTCGAGCTGCTGGAGAATCCAGATCTGCTGCTGGGCGAAGGAGAGCGGCAACGGGCCGCTCCTGGGGGCTCGTTCGATGGCCGGCTTCCCGGGGGCCGGGAGATCGTCGGAGGCGAGCCGCGCGGCGAGCCGGGCGACCGTCGCCCCGGCAAAGAGAGTCTCCAGCGGGAGCTCCCGGCCGAACGCTTCGCGCAGGCGCGAGGCGAGGCGGATGGCGAGCAGGGAGTGCCCCCCCAGCTCGAAGAAGTCGTCCTGGACGCCGATTCCGTCGATGCCCAGGAGGTCTTCCCAGAGCGCGGCGATCCGTTGCTCGATCTCGTTGCGCGGCGCCTCGAAAGGCGTCGAGAGGTCGGGCCTGTGGAGGCCGGCCAGGGGCTCCGTCCGTACGGCGGGAGCCTCGGGCTCCGGCTCCAGGGCAGCTCCGTCCTCCGGCTCCAGCAGCAGGATGCTGCGGATCCCGGGCTCGCCGGCGAGCCGGCGCTCCAGCTCTTCGCGGCTCTGCTCTCCTTCGACCACGATCACGAAGCGGCGTTGGCCCGCCGCGGCCGGGAGCGCCGGAAGGGGATGGCGGGGCGGGTCCACCCAGAACCGTTGCCGCTGGAACGGATAGGCCGGCAAGGGGAGGCGCCGGCGCCGCTCCCCGGCGTGGAAGCCCTGCCAGTCGACCTCGGCCCCGGCGAGCCAGAGACGGCCGAGAGCTTCGAGCATCACCGCGGAGTCCGGCTCCGTGCCGTTGGGACGGCGCAGCGAGGACACCGGAGCGGGCCGGCTCTTCGGATCGGCCTGCAGCCGTGCCAGGTCTCCGAGAGCGCGGCCGGGGCCAACCTCCAGGAGCACGGCGCGGGTGCCCGCGAGGAGCGTGGCGAGCCCTTCTGAAAACCGCACCGTCGAGCGCAGGTGGCGGGCCCAGTAGCCGGGATCGGTGGCCTGCTCCGCAGTGATCCAGGTCCCGGTGAGGTTCGAGATGAAGGGGAGGGCGGGGGGCTTCGGCGCGGCCTGGGCGACCCGCGCGGCAAACTCGGCGAGGACCGGGTCCATCATGGCGGAATGGAAGGCGTGCGACGTGTGGAGCCGCCGGGCCTGGATCCCCTGGCCGGCCAGCCGCTCCGCGAGGAGCGCGATGGCTTCCTCCGGGCCCGAGGCGACGCTCATCGACGGGGCGTTGACCGCGGCGAGCGAGAGCCCGGCAACGGCCTCCAGCTCGGGCCGCAGCTCGTCCTCGGACAGCTCGACCGAGAGCATCGCCCCGGGGGGCAGGTCCTGCATCAGCTCGCCCCGGGCGGCCACCAGCGCCAGCGCATCCTCCCGGGAGAAGACGCCGGCGAGGCAGGCGGCCACGTACTCTCCGAGGCTGTGGCCGATCATGGCCTCCGGCTGGATTCCCCAGGAGATCCAGAGGCGGGCCAGAGCCAGCTCGATGGTGAACAGGGCCGGCTGGGCGAAGCGCGTCCGGCGCAGCTCGAAGGCCGCCTCCGCGCGCCGGTCCGCCGGCGGGAAGAGGAGCTCCAGGAGGTCGCGCCCCAGGAGAGGGAGCAGCTGCCCGGCGCAGGCGTCGACCTCGGCGCGGAAGACCGGCTCGCTCTCGTAGAGCTCCCGGGCCATGTCCGGGTGCTGCGCCCCCTGGCCGGGGAACAGGAAGGCGACGGGGCGCCGGCCCGGCTCCTGGCGGCGGGTGAGGACGCGGCCCGCGCCGGAGGGATCGAGCAGCGCCTCCCGGGCGTCCGCGGCCCCCTCGCACACCAGCATCCGCCGGTGCTCGAAG
Source organism: Thermoanaerobaculia bacterium (assembly GCA_035278895.1). Taxonomy (GTDB): domain Bacteria; phylum Acidobacteriota; class Thermoanaerobaculia; order Multivoradales; family UBA5704; genus DATARR01. The sequence continues at coordinate 53,318 of DATEIO010000055.1, forward strand.
GCCTGCCTCCCGGCCTGGAGCGTCCAGGCGACGTCGGGCAGGGAGGCTTCCGGGTGAGCGGCCAGGAAGCCGGCCAGGTTGCGGGTGGCCTCCTCCAGGGCGCCGGCCGTGCGGGCTGAAAGCAGGAGGAGCTGGCGGCTGCGCGACGGTCCGGACGGGACGGGCCGAGGCGGCTCTTCGAGAATCACGTGGGCGTTGGTGCCGCCGATGCCGAAGGAGCTCACGCCCGCGCGGCGGGGGCCCTCCGCCACGGTCCAGTCCGCCAGCCGCGCGTTGACGTAGAACGGGCTCGCCGCAAAGTCGATCTGCGGGTTCGGCTCCGCGAAGTGGAGGCTCGGCGGGATCTGCCGGTGCTCCAGCGCGAGCGCGGCCTTGATCAACCCGGCGATGCCCGCCGCCGCGTCCAGGTGCCCGACATTGGTCTTGACCGAGCCCAGGGCGCAGAAGGCGGTGCGCCCGGTCTTCTGCCGGAACGCCTGGGTGAGGGCCGCCACCTCGACGGGATCGCCCAGGGGGGTGCCGGTGCCGTGCGCCTCGACGTAGGTGATGCCGTCCGGCGACACTCCGGCCGCCTCCTGGGCTGCGGCGATCACCTCCGCCTGGCCGTCCACGCTCGGGGCCGTGAAGCCGACCTTCTGCGCCCCGTCGTTGTTGATCGCGCTCCCCTTGAGCACCGCGTGGATGGTGTCGCCGTCGGCCAGCGCGTCCGCGAGGCGCTTCAACAGCACGGCTCCCACGCCGCTGCCGAACACCGTGCCGCGGGCGCGGGCGTCGAAGGCCCGGCAGTGGCCGTCCGGGGAAAGGATGGACCCTTCGCGGTAGTGGTAACCGGTTCCCGGCGGGACCTTGAGGGTGACTCCCCCCGCGAGAGCCATGTCGCACTCGCCCAGGAGCAGCGACTGCCGCGCCATGTGAACGGCGACGAGGGACGTGGAGCACGCGGTCTGGACCGAAACTCCCGGGCCGCGCAGGCCGAGCTTGTAGGCGACCCGCGTCGCCAGGTAGTCCTTGTCGATCGAGGTCTGCAGCGCGAGCGTGTCGAGGGCCTGGCGCATCGCCGGGCTGGAGAAGACGTTGACCGCGTAGGTGCCCATCCCCGCGCCGGCGAACACGCCGATCCGCCCCGGGTAGCGCGCCGGGTCGTAGCCCGCCCGCTCCAGGCAGGTCCAGGCGTTCTCCAGGAAGAGGCGCTGCTGCGGATCGAGCGCCTGCGCCTCGCGCGGGCTGAAGCCGAAAAACGCCGCGTCGAACCGGTCGATCCCTTCGAGCAGCGGCTCGGCGCGGACGAGGCCGGGATCGTCCAGGCCGGCGGGGTCCACGCCCGCGGCCAGGAGCTGCTCGGCGGGCAGCGGCACGATCGACTCGACGCCGTCCCGCAGGTTGCGCCAGAACCGGTCGAGGTCGGGAGCGCCCGGGAACCGGCCGGCCATTCCGACGATGGCGAGGTCCGTGCCGGCGGCCGCGGCGCCCGGCGTCCGGAGCGCGGCGGGAGGGGTTTTCTCCTCCCCCCCGAGATACGCCGCGAGCGCCGCGATGGTCGGGTACCGGAACAGGTCGACGACCGGGATCTCCCGTCCCAGGGCCCGGCGGAGGCCCGCCTGCACCTCGACCAGGCGCAGGGAGTTCCCGCCGAGGTCGAAGAAGCTCTGCTGGACGCCGACGCGCTCCACTCCCAGAGCTTTCGTCCAGAGGGCCGCCAGCAGCTCCTCGATCGGACCGCGGGGCGCGAGGAACGGGGGCGCCGCGGCCGCGGCGGGCCGGCCGGCCTCCCCCTGCGGAAGCGCGCGCCGGTCGACCTTGCCGTTGGGAGTGAGCGGCAGCTCGGGCAGGAAGGTCCACAGGCCGGGCACCATCGATTCGGGCAGAAGGGCGCGGAGGTGCTCGCGCAGCGCGGACGGGGCAGGCTCTCCGGCCTCCGGGGCCGCCGGCACCACGTAGGCGGCGAGCACTGCCTCGCGCCCCGCCTCCTCGCGCGCCACGACGACGGCCCGGGAGACGGCGGCGTGGCGCTCGAGCGCGGATTCGATCTCGCCCAGCTCGATGCGGAACCCGCGGATCTTGACCTGGTGGTCGCGCCGGCCCAGGTGCTCCAGCCGGCCGTCCGGGCGGAACCGGGCGACGTCGCCGGTGCGGTAGAGACGGGCGCCCGGCACGCCGCCGAGCCCGTCGGGCAGGAACCGATCGGCGGTCAAGTCCGGCCGGCCAAGATAGCCGCGGGCGAGCCCCGTGCCGCCGATCCACAGCTCTCCCGGGACCCCGGCGGGCACCGGGCTCCCCTGCGCGTCGACCACCCAGAGGTCCGTGTTCGCGATCGGCCGCCCGATGGAGACGGGCCCGGCCCCGGAGAGCCGCTCGACGGAAGACCAGACCGTGGTTTCGGTCGGTCCGTAGAGGTTCCAGACCTCGGCCGCGCGCTCTTCGAGCTCCGCGGCCAGGCGCTCCGGCAGGGCCTCGCCACCGCAGAGCGCCTTGAGGCGGCGGTCGCCCGTCCAGCCGGATTCGACCAGCATCCGCCAGGTCGCCGGAGTGGCCTGGAGCGCGGTCGCGCCCGAGGCCGCGAGCCGTCTCTGCAGGAGCAGGCCGTCGCGGGCGTCCTCCCGGCTGGCCAGGAAGACCCGGGCGCCGGTGATCAGGGGGAGAAAGATCTCGAGCCCGGCGATGTCGAAAGAGAGCGAGGTCACCGCCAGGAGCGTTTCACCGGTCCGCAGGCCGGGCCGCTCGCGCATGGCGAGGAGGAAGTTGGCGAGCGCCCCGTGGGGGACCTGGACCCCCTTGGGCCGGCCCGTCGAGCCCGAGGTGTAGATCACGTAGGCGAGCTGGCGGCCGTCGCAGGGGACCGGGGAGCTCCACTCCGGGCCGGCCGGCCCGGACTCGGCCGGCTCGTCGTCCAGGCAGAGGACCGCTCCCGGAGCCGGGGGGAGCGCGGCGAGCAGGGGAGACGTGGTGATCAGCACCCGCGGCGCCGCGTCCTGCAGCATGAAGGCCAGCCGGTCGTAGGGGTATTCGGGGTCGAGCGGCACGTAGGCGGCGCCGGCTTCGAGGACGCCGAGCAGGGCGGCCGGCAGGTCCAGGGAGCGCTCCAGGGCGATGGCGACCCGGGTTTCCGGTCCGCAGCCCAGGGAGCGCAAGTGGCGGGCGAGACGGGCGGCCCGGCCGGCGAGCTCGGCGTAGGTGAGCTCGCTTCCCGCAAACGCCACGGCCGGGGCGTCCGGGGTCCGGCGGGACTGCTCCGCGAAGAGCTGGTGCACGGCGAGCCGCCGCGGCCCGTCCTCGCGGATCGCCGTGTCGTTCCACTCGCGCCGGAGCTGCTGGATCTCCGCCGCGGACAGCAGCGGCAGGGTGGAGAGCCGGGCCTCGGGCCGGTCGGCCGCGCCCGCCGCCAGGATCTGCAGATGCCCGAGAAGCCGCGCGATCGTGGCCGGGTCGAACAGGTCCCGGTTGTACTCCAGGCCGCCGGCCAGGTGGACCGCCGTCTCGCTCACCGAGAGCTGGAGGTCGAACGGCGCCGTGCCGGTCTCAACGGGCAGCGGCTTCAACGCCAGCCCCGGCAGCTCGAGCGCTTCCAAGGGAGCGTTCTGGAGCACGAGCAGGACCTGGAACAGCGGCGTGTGGGCGAGGCTGCGCTTCGTCTGCAGGCCGTCGACGAGCTTCTCGAAGGGAAGGTCCTGGTGGGCGTAGGCCCCGAGGGCCATCTCGCGCATCCTGCCCAGGAGCTCCAGGAAGGTGGGATCTCCCGCCATATCGGCCCGGAGCACCAGGGTGTTGACGAAGAGCCCGATCAGCCGCTCGGTCTCGGCCCGGTCCCGGCCGGCGATGGGCGAGCCGAGGAGGAGGTCCTCGGTGCCGGTCTGGCGGGACAGGAGGGCCGCGAACAGGGAGGCGAGGGTCATGAACAGCGTGGCCCCCTGTTTGCGGGAGAGCTCGCGCAGGGCGGCGGAGAGCCCGGGGGACAGCGCGAAGCTCCGGTGGGCCCCGCGCAGGCTCTGGACCGCGGGCCGGGTCCGGTCGATGGGCAGGTCCAGCACGTGGGGCGCGCCGGCCAGCCGCTCCCGCCACCAGCGGAGACGCTCGTCCAGGACCGGGCCGTCCAGCCACGCGCGCTGCCAGGCCGCGTAGTCGGCGTACTGGACCGGCAGGTCCGGCAGGGCCGGAGGCTCGCCGGCGGCCAGGGCCCGGTAGCGCGCGGTGAGCTCGCTGACGAGGACCCCCAGCGACCAGCCGTCCGAAACGATGTGGTGCTGGTTGAAGAGCGCGACGTGGACCTCGTCTTCGAGGCGCAGGAGCGTGGTGCGCACCAGCGGGCCGCGGGCCAGGTCGAAGGGGCGCGACGCCTCTTCCCGGGCCAGCCGGAGGACCTCGGCGCTCCGCAGCGCCGCGGGCAGCCCGTCGAGATCGACCCGCAGGGGGGTGAGCCCGAGCGCCGGCGCGATCACCTGGACGGGCCGGCTTCCCGCGGCATCCTCCACCAGGCGGAAGGTGGTGCGCAGCGCTTCGTGCCGGGCGGCGATCCCCTCCAGGCTCGCGGCGAGGAAGGGCAGGGAGAGCGCGCCGCGGAGCTCCAGCGCGAGAGGCAGGTTGTAGAGGGGGCTCTCCGGCTGCAGGCGGTCGAGGAACCAGAGCCTCTCCTGGGCAAAGGAGAGCGGCGTGTCTCCGCTGCGGGGCCGGGGGACCAGGGGGGGAGCCGGGCTGCCCGCGCCGCCGCGGCGGGCCTCTTCGATGGCCGCGCTCAGCTCCGCCACCCTGGGCCTCTCGAACAGGACGCGCAGGGGCAGCTCCACCCCGAAGACCTCGCGCACGCGCGAGACGGCCCGCGTGGCGAGCAGGGAGTGGCCGCCCAGGTCGAAGAAGCCGTCTTGGCCGCCGACGGCCGGCACCCTCAGAAGCTCGGCATAGAGGGCCGCCACGATCTCCTCGACCGGCGTCCGCGGCGCCGCCGGGCTCTCCCGGGCGCTCTGCCAGTCCGGAGCCGGCAGCGCCTTGCGGTCGACCTTGCCGCTCGGGCTCAAGGGCAGGGCGGCGAGCACGACGAAGGCGGCGGGCACCATGTAGTCCGGCACCCGCTCGCGCAGCGCCCGGCGCAGCTCCTCGACCTCGACCCCCGCGGGATCTCCGGCCACGTAGGCCACCAGCCGCCGGTCTCCGGGTCCGAGCTGGCCCTCCCGGGCCACGACGACCGTCTCGCGGACTCCGGGCAGAGAGGCGAGCGCCGCCTCGATCTCTCCCAGCTCGATGCGGAAGCCCCGCACCTTGACCTGGTGGTCGATGCGCGCCACGTAGAGGAGCTCCCCGTCCGGCTGGCGGCGCACGAGGTCGCCGGTCCGATAGAGGCGGCTGCCGGGCTCCGCGCTGAACGGATCGGGCACGAACCGGCCGGCGGTGAGCACCGGGTCGCGGAAATAGCCGCGCGCCAGCCCGGCGCCCGCGATGCAGAGCTCGCCGGCGACCCCCGCGGGCACTGGATGTCCGGTGGGATCGGTCACGTAGAGCCGGTAGCCGGGCAGCGGCTGGCCCAGGGGCACCATGCCCTCGCTGTCGCCCTTGCCGGCCACGCGGCCGGCCGAGGCCCAGACCGTGGCCTCGGTCGGTCCGTAGAAGTTCCACACCGGCGCTCCCCAGGCGAGGAGCCGCGGCGCGAGCTCGTGCGGGAACGCTTCGCCGCCGCAGACCAGGAACCGCAGCGCCGGGGAGGGCGGCCCGGTCTCCGCCGCCTCGACGAGCGCCCGCGCCGCCGAGGGGGTCTGGTTGAGCACGGTCACGCGCTCGGCCCGCAGCAGCTCCAGGAACCGTTCCGGCGAACGGGCGGTCTCGAGCGGCACCACCACCAGCTTGCCGCCCAGGGCCAGGGCGCTCCAGATCTCCCAGACCGAGAAGTCGAAGGCGAAGGAGTGGAAGACCGTCCAGACGTCGCCCGGGCCGAAACCGAAGCGGCGGCGGGCGACGTCCATGAGGTGCACCGCGGTCCCATGGCTGATCTGCACCCCCTTGGGCTCGCCGGTCGAGCCCGAGGTGTAGATGACGTAGGCGAGGCTCGCGGCGTTGACGTCCGTGCGAGGCGGCGCCGCGGCCTCGCCGAGCGGGGCCGCGAGGGCGACCCGCGCGGCCGGGGTCTCCGGCAGCTCCGCTTCCAGGCCCGGACCCAGGATCAGCACGGGCGGGCGGGCGCTCCGGAGGATGCGCTCGATACGTTGGCGCGGGTAGGTGGGATCGAGCGGCAGGTACGCCCCTCCCGCCTTGAGGATGCCGAGCAGGCCGACCACCATCTCGAGCGAGCGCTCGGCGTAGAGCCCCACCGGCTCCTCCGGGCCGACGCCCAGCTCGCGGAGCCGGTGGGCCAGGGCGTTGGCCTTCCGGTCGAGCTCGCCGTAGGTGAGCCGCCCGTCCCCGCAGGAGACCGCCTCGGCCTCGGGCCGGCGCTCTGCCCAGGCCTCCACCAGGGAGTGGAGAGAGGGGCCGGAGGGCGGCTCGGCCGGCAGGGCGTTCCACTCGCGCAGGAGCTGCTGGCGTTCTCTCGCGGTCAGCAGCGGCAGCTCCGGCAGAGGCTGGCCGGGAGCGGCCAGGGCCCCCTGGAGCAGAGTCTGCCAGTGGGCGTCCATGCGCTCGACCGTGGTGCGGTCGAACAGGTCCGTCGAGTACTCGAAGGTCCCCCGGACCCCGTCCGGCAGGACCTGGAAGTCGAGGGCGAGGTCGAAGCGCGCCGTGCCGCTTTCGAGCGGCATCGTGGCGGGCCCGGTCTCGCCCAGGCGGTGCCGGCGCGGCGGGAGGCGGTGGAGCCCGAACAGCACCTGGAAGATGGGGTTGTAGGAGAGGTCCCGCTGCGGCGCCAGGGCCTCGACCAGGAGCTCGAACGGCAGATCCTGATGGGCGAGGGCGATGAGGACGGCCTCGCGCACCTGCTCGAGCAGCCCGTCGAACCCGGGGGTTCCGGCGAGGGACACGGGGATGACCAGGGTGTTGGCGAAGTCGCCGATCAGCGCTTCGATCTCGACCGCCTCCCGGTTGGCGACCGGCGTGCCGACCGCGAGGCGCTCCTCGCCGGAGTAGCGGCAGAGCAGGGCATAGAGCCCGGCGAGCAGGGTCATGAACAGGGTGCTTCCCCGCTCGCGGCTGAAGGCGTCGAGCTCCTCGACCAGAGGAGCCGGCAGGACGGCCGGCAGGTGCGCGCCGCGGAAAGAGCGGACGGCCGGGCGGGGACGGTCGGCCGGCAGATCGAGCACCGGCGGAACGCCCTGCAGGCGCTCGCGCCAGAAGCTCAGCTCGCGCTCCAGCGACTCGCCCGACAGGCGCGCGCGCTGCCAGACCGTGTAGTCGGCGTACTGGATGGGGAGCTCCGGCAGCGCCGCGGGCTCCCGGCGCGAGAGCGCCTCGTAGAGGGTGGCGATCTCGCCCTCCAGGAGGCCGAGCGCCCAGCCGTCGCAGACCGTGTGGTGGACGTTGACGAGGAGAAGGTTCTCCGCCTCGCCGTGGCGCACCAGCAGGCAGCGCAGCAGCGGACCGCGCGCCAGGTCGAACGGTCGCCGGACCTCGGCGTCGACCCGGAGCCGGGTCTCGGCTTCGCGCACCGCGGCGGGGAGCCCTGCGAGATCGACGACCGGCAGCGGCACGCGGCCGGGCGGCGCGATCTCCTGGACCGGCTGCCCGTCGCGCAGCGGGAAGCTGGTGCGCAGCGCCTCGTGGCGCCGGACCACCTCCGCGAGGCTCTGCTCCAGAAGCCCCCGGTCGAGCGGCAGCTCCAGGCGCACCGTGAGCGGCAGGTTGTAGAGGGCGGAGCCGGGCTCCAGGCTCTCCAGGAACCAGAGCCGCTGCTGCGAGAAGGAGAGGGGCAGATCGCCGTCCCGCGGGACGGGCACGAGGGGGGGAGCGGCCGGCGTTGCGCCGCCCGGCTCCGCCGCGAGCCTCGCCGCCAGCTCCGCCGGGGAGGGCGACTCGAACAGGGCCGCGATCGAGAGCTCCGCGCCGAGCTCGTCGCGCAGGCGGGTCAGGAGCTGGATCCCGGCGAGCGAATGTCCGCCCAGGTCGAAGAAGCTGTCGTGGATGCCCACGCCCGCGATCCCCAGCAGCCTCTCCATCTGGCCGGTGATCCGCGCCTCCAGCTCGTTGCGCGGCGCGGCCCAGGGCTGCGGCAGGCTCGGGCGGCTCTGGACCGAGAGCGCCGCCGGAGCCGGGATCCGCTCTTCCTCACGAGGAGAGGCGAGGCGCTCGGTCGCCGCCGGCCGCTCGCTCCGCGGCGGCTCCACCCAGAAGCGGCGGCGCTCGAACGGATAGAGGGGGAGCTCCAGGCGGTGGCGGCGCTCGTGACGCCAGAGCCCAGCCCAATCGACGTCCACCCCGGCGAGCCAGAGGCGGCCCAGGGTACTGAAGACGAAGGCCGGATCGTCCTGCCGCTCGTGGGCGTGGGGGAGCGAGGGGAGCGCGATCCGGCCGCCCCCGGCCTCGGGGTGCTGCAGCGCGAGCGCCGAGAGCCCCTGCCCCGGCCCGACCTCCAGCAGCACGCGCGAGGGGTGCTTCCACAGCTCGGCGAGCCCCTCCGCGAAGCGCACCGGGCCGCACAGGTGGCGGGCCCAGTAGGCGGGGTCCGTGGCCTCCTCGGCCGTCAGCCAGGTCCCCGTCACGTTCGACAGCAGGGGGATGCGCGGCGGCGCGGGCCGCAGGCGCGCGACCCGCCCGGTCAGGCGCGCGGCCAGGGGTTCCATCCCGCGCGAGTGGAACGCGTGGGTGGTGGGAAGCTGCCGCGTGGCGATCCCCTCCTCCGCGAGGCGGCGGGCGAGCGCGGCGACTTCCTCGGGCGGGCCGGAGACCACGCAGAGCTGCGGCCCGTTCACCGCCGCGATATCGAGCGATGGGAGCCCCGGCGTGAGGCGGCCCCGCACCTCCTCCTCGGACAGCGGCACGGCCAGCATGGCGCCCTGGGGCAGCTCCTCGATCCAGCGCGCCCGCTCGGCCACCAGGGGGAGCACGTCCTCGAGCGGGAAGACCCCGGCGAGGCAGGCGGCGGTGTACTCCCCCAGGCTGTAGCCCAGGAGCGCCTCGGGGAGGACGCCCCAGGAGATCCAGAGCTGCGCCAGGGCGTATTCCACGGCGAACACCGCCGGCTGGGCGTAGAGCGTGCGGTGGAGCCGCTCTGCGGTTTCCTCCCTCCGCCCCAGCATCCGGCGCAGGTCCAGCCCCCCCTCGGTCCCACGCTGGGCCCCGGCGAAGACCACCTCGCGCAGATCGCGCCACGGGCCGTCGGCCAGGATCTCGAAGCAGCGGTCGAGCACCGCGCGGAACACGGGCTCGGTCTCGTAGAGCCCGCGGGCCATGCCGGGGTAGTGGTCCCCCACGCCGGAGAGCAGGAAGGCGGCCGGGCGCCGGCCCCCGGCCTCGAAGCCGGTGAGGAGCCGCCGGGGATCGCGCTCGGCGAGGATCCGCCGCGCCTCGTCCCCGTCGCGGCAGACCACGGCCCGGCGGTGCGCGAAGGCGCGCCGGCCCGTCTGGAGCGTGAAGGCGGCGTCGGCGAGGCAAGCTTCGGGGTTTCTCGCGAGCCAGGCGGCCAGCCCGTCCGCCGCCGCCTCCAGGGCGGTCTCGGTGCGCGCCGAGAGCACCAGGAGCTGCCAGGGGCGCGACGGGCCGGAGGGCTCCCGCGCGGGCGCCTCTTCGAGCACCACGTGCGCGTTGGTGCCGCCCTGGCCCAGCGAGTTGACGCCGGCCCGCCGCGGCCCGCCGTGGTCCGGCCAGGGGGAGAGCCGGCCGGCAACGCGGAACGGGCTCGCCGCAAAGTCGATCTTGGGGTTCGGCGTCTCGAAGTGGAGACTGGGCGGGATCTCTCCGTGCTTTACGGCGAGCACCGTCTTGATGAGGCCGGTCACGCCCGCGGCCGCGCCCAGGTGGCCGATGTTCGTCTTGACCGAGCCGATGGCGCAGGAGCCCTTCTGCCCGGTGTCTCCGAAGGCGCGGGAGAGGGCCGTCACCTCGATCGGGTCGCCCAGGGCGGTGCCGCTGCCGTGGCACTCGACGTAGCCGATCGTCGCCGGCTCCACCGCGGCGCGGGAGAGGGCCCTGGCCACCACTTTCACCTGTCCCTCGATGCTGGGGGCCGTGTAGCCGACCTTCTGCGAGCCGTCGTTGTTGACCGCCGTGCCCAAGATGACGGCGTGGATCACGTCGCCGTCCGCGATCGCGTCTTCGAGGCGCTTCAGGACCACGATCCCCACGCCGGCGCCGAAGACCGAGCCGTCGGCCCTGGCGTCGAACGCGCGGCAGTGGCCGTCCGAGGCGTCGGGCCCCGACTCCTGGTAGAGGTATCCGGACCGCTGCGGCACCTTGATCGAGACGCCGCCCGCGAGCGCCACGTCGCAATCTTCGAGGAGCAGGGCCTGGCAGGCGAGATGGGTGGCGACCAGCGAGGTCGAGCAGGCGGTCTGGACGTTGATGCTCGGGCCGCGGAGCCCGAGCTTGTAGGAGACCTGGGTGGTCAGGAAGTCGCGGTCCGTGCCGAGGAGCAGCGAGCTCGCGCCGATCTCCTGGAGGAGCTCGGGGTGGGAGAGGAGGTTCGTCAGCAGGTAGCTCGAGGCCGTCTCCCCGCCGTAGAGGCCGATCGCTCCGGGGTAGCGGACGGGGTCGATCCCCGCGCTTTCCAAGGCGTGCCAGGCGGTCTCCAGGAAGAAGCGGAGCTGCGGGTCCATCAGCTCGGCCTGGCGCGGCGGGATCTCGAAGAACGCGGCGTCGAACAGGTCCTCGCCGTCGACCACCGCGCGCGCCGGCACGTAGCTCGGGTGGCGCGCCAGCTCGGGGGGGACGCCGCTTGCGAGCAGCTCCTCCTCGGAGAAGAAGGAGATCGACTCGATCCCTTCGCGCAGGTTCTGCCAGAAGGCTTCGAGGCCGTCCGCACCGGGGAAGCGGCCGGCCAGGCCGACGATGGCGATCCGGCCGCTCGCCGGGGCCGGGCTCCGGCGGACCGGGAGCGCGCTCTTCCGGCCCCGCAGGTGCTCGGCCTGCGCCTGGACGCTGGGGTGGCTGAACAGGTCCATCAGCGACAGGTCCGCCTTCAGAACCTCCTGGAGGCGGGCGTGGAGGCGGACGAGCAGCAGCGAGTGGCCGCCGGTCTCGAAGAAGTTGTCGTGGAGGCCGACTTTGGGGACCCCCAGCACCTCCTGCCAGACCGCGGCGATCTCCCGCTCGAGGTCGGTCTCCGGCGCCACGAACGCGGCCTCCTCCGCGCCGCGGCCGGGAGCCGGCAGGGCCTTCCGGTCCACCTTGCGGTTGGGCGTGAGCGGCAGCTCGGGGAGAAGCGTGAACGTCGCGGGGACCATGGAGTCCGGCAGCCGCTCGCGCAGGTAGGCGCGGAGCTCCCGCGGAGTGGGGGCCGCCCCGGCCGCGGGGACCACGTAGGCGGCCAGATAGCGCTCCGGTCCGCGGTCCTGGCGCGCGATGACGACCGCCTCGCGGACGCCCGGGAAACCGCCGAGCACGGATTCGATCTCCCCCAGCTCGATGCGGAAGCCGCGGATCTTGACCTGCGTGTCCGCGCGCCCCACGAACACGGCCTCGCCGTTCGGCAGGTAGCGGCCGAGGTCCCCCGTGCGGTAGAGGTCCCCCACGAAACGCTGTGCCGTGAGCTGCGGATCGCCCAGGTAGCCCAGGGCGATGTGCGGGCTGCGCACGGAGACCTCGCCGAGCTCGCCGATGCCGGCGAGAGAGCCGGCCGGGTTCAGGACCAGGATCTGGACGTCCGGGATGCCGCGGCCGAGCGGCAGGACCTCCCGGGGCTCGTCCTCCTCCGCCAAGTGGTAGCCGACCGCGCGCTGGGTCTCGGTCGAGCCGTAGTAGTTGACGCAGGTGACCGCCGGGGCGAGGCGGCGCAGGCGCGCCACGTCGCGGCGGGTGAGCACGTCACCGACCAGGAAGACGTAGCGCAGCGACGGCACCTCGACCCTGGGACGGTTCGGCGCCTCGGTGGTGAGCACCTGGCCCAGGGCCGGGGTCAGGTGGGCGACGGTGACCCCCTCGCGGCGCATCCAGGCCGCGAGCCGGCCGGGCTCGTCCATCGTCTCCGGATCGGGGATCACGATCGCGGCCCCGGTCTGGAGCGGCGTGAAGAGGTCCCGGTGGAGAGGATCGTGCGCCAGCCCGGACAGCAGGCTGAAGCGGTCGGCGGCCTTGAGCCCGAAGCGCTCGCGCAGCCAGGGGATGAAGTGCGACAGCGACCCGTGGCGGCCGAGCACGCCCTTGGGCACGCCCGTCGAGCCGGAGGTGAACGCCACGTAGGCCACGGAGTCCGGCCCGACCTCCACGGCGGGAGGCTCCACGGGGACATCCGCGAGGAAATCGGGGTCCGCGGCGCGGGCCGGCAGCGCCAGGCGGCAGGCGCAGCCGATCGCGTCGAGGGCGGCTTCGATCTCCGCGGGCACGGGGGCGGCCGCGGCCACTCGGAGCCAGGCGGCCGGCCGGGCGATCTCCACCATCT
>DATEIO010000056.1:0-3782 GCA_035278895.1 Thermoanaerobaculia bacterium
CTCAAGGTCGGTTCCGGGATGAACGGGCGGCCTATTGTATGCCGTCCCCCGGCTTCCGGTCAGGGCTGATAGAATCCCCGCGCATGACCATGACGAGCCGATTCGCCCGCCGGTTCCGGCTGCTCACGGTCCTGCGCACCAGCCTGATCGCAGGGGCCGTCTACGACCTCTTCTTCGCGCTGGCCATGGCCGCCTTCCCCGAGATGCCGGCACGGATCTTGAACCTCCCGCTCCCTCCCATGCCGGAAGGTGCCTTCTATCTCTGGATCCTGGCCACGCTGCTCTCGATGCTCGCCGTTCTCTATCTGGCCGCGGCCCAAGATCCCCGCCGGTACAGCGCCATCATCGCGGTGGCGATCGGCGGCCGGCTGGTGGGCGCGCTGGCCTTCGTGATCGCGGCCGCGACGGTTCCGGGTCTCTCCGGGCTCTACCCGCTCGCGGCGGCGGACTTCCTCTTCGGCGCCGTCCACGCCGCCTCCTGGTGGCCGATCCGCTCGTGAAAGCCAAAGACATCGCAGCGCAGACGGGCGGGCTCGGCATCCTGACCGCGCGGGCCTTCCTCGCCATGATCGGGCCGCCGTACGAGATCGGGCTGTGGATCCGCCAGATGGAGCAGATCGGCGTCCGCTCGCTCGGGGTGGCGGGCATCACCACGATCTTCACCGGCATGGTGCTCGCCCTGCAGACCGCGCTGTCGCTGCCGGCGCTCGGGGTCAAGTACTACATCGGCGCCGTGGTCTCGAAGTCGCTCGTGCGCGAGCTCGGGCCGGTCCTGACCGCGCTCATCGTGGGCGGCCGGATCGGCTCGGGGATGACGGCCGAGATCGGCACCATGAAGGTGACCGAGCAGATCGACGCCCTGCGCTCGATGGCGGCCGACCCGGTCAAGAAGCTGGTGGCCCCGAAGCTCGTGGCGACCCTCGTGATGCTCCCGGCGCTCACCGTGATCGGCGACGCCCTGGGCATCCTGGGCGGCCTGATCGTCGCCACCTACACGCTCGACCTGGCGCCGGGGCTCTACATCAACGACGTGTTCGAGTCGCTCAATTTCGGCGACGTCTTCTCCGGGATCACCAAGTCGTTTTTCTTCGCGTACTTCATTACCATCATCGGCTGCTACAACGGCCTGAACACCACGGGCGGAGCCGACGGCGTGGGCCGGGCCACGACCAACACGGTCGTGCTCGCCTCGATCATGGTCCTGGTCTCGGACTTCTTCCTGACCAAGCTCTTCTACCTGATGGCCTGAGAGGACACCGTGCCGGAAGCGCTGTTCGAGATTCGCGGGCTCACCAAGCGGTACGGCAACCGGGTCGTGCTCGACGATCTCGATTTCGACATCTACCGCGGCGAGTGCCTGGTGATCCTCGGACGGTCGGGCACGGGCAAGAGCGTGACGCTGCGCCAGCTGAACGGCTTGGAAAAGCCCGAGGGCGGAACCGTGGTCTTCGACGGCACCGATCTGACCGGGTTGGAGGAGCGCGAGCTCTATCCCTTCCGGCGGCGGATCGCCATGCTGTTCCAGAGCGGGGCCCTGTTCGACTCCATGAACGTCGCCGACAACGTCGCCTTCCCCCTGCGCGAGCACAGCGGCCTGCCCGAATCGGAGATCGCGGAGCGGGTGCGGCACAAGCTCTCCCAGGTGGGCCTCCGCGACGAGGACGTGCTCAAAAAGATGCCTTCGGACCTCTCGGGCGGCATGAGGAAGCGCGTGGCTCTCGCCCGCTCGCTCGCGCTCGACCCGGAGGTGATCCTGTTCGACGAGCCCACGACCGGGCTCGACCCCATCACCTCGGCGACCATCGGCACGCTGATCAACCACATCCAGGAAGGCACCGGGGTCACCTCGGTCGTGGTCACCCACGATCTCGCGCTCGCCCGCCGGGTGGGAGACCGGATCGCCCTCCTGGTCGACGGACGCTTCGGATTCATCGGGGACTGGCAGGAGGCCGACCGCAGCCGATATCCCCAGCTCACCGACTTCCTCGCCGGCCGCGAGGAGGAGGTCAACCATGTCGCCTAGAACCCGCGAGATCCGCGTCGGTCTGGTGATCCTGGCCGCGATGCTCGTGCTCGCCGCCGGGATCTTCCTGATCGGCGAAAGGAACAATCTCTTCGCGCGCAAGGACTCCTACTTCATCGAGTTCAACAACGTCGGCGGCTTGAAGGCCGGCAACCCCGTGCAGTTGAACGGCGTGGACGTGGGCACGGTCGAGCGGGTCGAGCTGCCGCAGGACCCGGAGCGCTCACAGATCCGGATCTGGATCAGCGTCGAGCGCAAGTACTCGGACCGCATTCGCGGCCCGCAGAACCCGCGGGCCGTCGTCGACGGGCAGCCTGCCTCGCGCGCCCGGATCAAGACCCTGGGCCTTCTGGGGGACAAGTTCATCGAGATCAACTCGGGCTCGACGGTCTATCCCATCATTCCGCCCGAAAACCAGATCCCGGCGGCCCAGCCCACGAACGTCGACGCGCTCCTGGCCTCGGGCGAAGACGTGATGGACAACGTGGTCGAGATCTCCTCGTCGCTGTCCAAGATCCTCGGCCGCATGGAGCGGGGCGAGGGGCTCCTGGGCGAGCTGACCTCGAACTCCCCCTCGGGCGAGAGGCTCAAGGCCTCGCTCCTCGGCACCTCGGAGTCGCTCGAGCGGATCGCCAACAAGATCGAGACCGGGGACGGCCCCCTGCCGCGGCTCCTGAACGACCGCGCCATGGCCAACAAGCTCGCGAGCTCGCTCGACCGCTTCGACAGCCTGCTCCTCCAGGCGCAGAGCGGGCCGGGGCTCCTCCCGGGCCTCCTGAACGACCCGTCGATGCGCACCGAGGTCAACACGACGCTGGCGTCTTTGAAAGATGTGGCGCAAGATCTGCAAGCATTTACGGCCGATCTGGAGACGAGCGACGCCCTCCTCCCCAAGCTGGTCAAGGACGAGGAGTACGGCCGCCAGGTGACCGGGCAGATCCGGGAGCTCGTCGAGCGGCTGAACGCGATCTCGGTCAAGCTCTCGGAGGGGAACGGCACGGCGGCGAAGCTGATCAACGACCCCCAGATCTACGATGCGGTCAACGACGTGATCATCGGGGTCAACGAGTCGCGGCTGCTGCGCTGGCTCATCCGGAACCGGCAGAAGGCCGGGATCGAGAAGCGTTACGAGGACACGAAAAAGGCGATCGAGGCCGAAGGCGGGACGCCGGAGCCTCTGACGGAACAGCCGGAGCCGCCGGACGAGCCGGCCTCTCCGCCACCGCCTGCGCTTTGATGGATCGGGGAGGGTCATGCCACTGCACGTTCTGGTGACCGGAGGAGCGGGCTTCATCGGCTCGCACCTGACGCGGCGCCTGCTCGCCCGGGGGGACCGGGTGACGGTGCTCGACGACTTCAACGACTTCTACGACCCGTCGCGGAAGCGGGACAACGTGGCTCCGCTCCTCGCGCGGGACGGCTACCGGCTCGTGTTCGGCGACATCCGCGACGAGGCCCTGGTCGACCGCCTGTTCGCCGAAGGCCGCTTCGACGCGGTCGTGCATCTCGCCGCCCGCGCCGGGGTGCGCCCGAGCCTCGCTGAGCCGATCCTCTACGAGGACGTCAACTGCATCGGCACGCTCCGGCTGCTCGAAGCCGCGCGCCGGCACGGGCCCGGCCTCTTCCTCTTCGGCTCCTCCTCGTCGGTCTACGGGATCAACGAGAAGGTCCCCTTCGCGGAGGACGACCCGGTCAACCAGCCGATCAGCCCCTACGCCACGACCAAGCGGGCCGGCGAGCTCCTCTGCTACAACTACCA
>DATEIO010000057.1:0-2055 GCA_035278895.1 Thermoanaerobaculia bacterium
TCGGAGCTCCAGCCCGAGATGTTCTGCGAGGTCTCGCCCGTGCTCGCCCGCGAAAAAGGGCTCACCAACGGCGGCTGGGCCACCCTCACCACGGCGCGCGGCGAGATCGAGGCCCGCGTGCTGGTGACCGAGCGGCTCCCCCCCTTGAAGATCCAGGGGCGGACGATCCACCAGATCGGCCTTCCCTATCACTGGGGATCGAAAGGCCGGGCGCGAGGCGACGCGGCCAACGAGCTCATCGGATTCGTGGCGGACCCCAACGTGACGATCCAGGAATCGAAGACCCTCACCGGCAATATCGAAGCCGGCCGCCGGAGCCGCGGGCGGCGGGTGGTCACCAGCGGGCCGCTCGTGCCTCGGCTTCCGGAAGGGGGCGAGGAGCGGGACCTGCCCGTGGTGGGCCACAAACCCGTGGGCTCGCACGGCGTCTCCGAATCCCGGACGCAGCAGAACGAGGAGACCTGAATGGGAGCGGTCGGCTTCTTTACGGACACGACGATCTGTATCGGCTGCAAAGCCTGCGAGGTGGCCTGCAAGGAGTGGAACCAGCTCCCGGACGACGGCCTCTTCTTCACCGGGATGTCCTACGACAACACCGGGGACCTCGGGGCGTCCACCTGGCGGCACGTCTCCTTCATCGAGCGGCCGGTGCCGCTCACGGGTCAGGAGACGGGGCTGGGCAATTTCTCGTGGCTCCTGATGTCCGACGTTTGCAAGCACTGCCAGCGGGCCGGGTGCCTGGAGGCCTGCCCCACCGGGGCCATCATCCGCACCGAATTCGACTCGGTCTACGTGCAGCCGGATATCTGCAACGGCTGCGGCTACTGCGTGGTCTCCTGCCCCTTCGGAGTGATCGACCGCCGGGAGGACGACGGTCGGGCCTGGAAGTGCACCCTGTGCTACGACCGCCTCAAAGGGGGAATGCAGCCCGCCTGCGCCAAGGCCTGCCCTACCGATTCCATCCAGTTCGGAGATCTCGACGAGCTCCGGGACAAGGCGCGGGACCGCCTGGAGCGCCTCCACCGCCACGGCGTCTCCGAGGCGTATCTCTATGGGATGGACGAGGCGGGTCAGCCGGGGACCGAGGGCTTGAACGCCTTCTTCCTCCTGGTGGACAAGCCCGAGGTCTACAACCTGCCGCCAGACCCGGTGGCCCCCACGAAGACCGTGGGGCAGGCCTGGGGATCGATGGCGCTCGCCGTGCTCGGAATGGCCGCGGCGGCGGTGGGAGCGGTGCTCTCGACGAGGGACGGCCGGTGAGCGGAGGGAATGGGTCGGACGGACGGCACGTCGACGCAAAGCTCGGTCTCCTCCTCGGAGAGGGATCGCAGCAGCGGGTCGAAACGACCGGGGAGGCCTACCCCACGCAGACCTGGGTCTGGCGGGACCTGCCATCCAGCTCCTGGTCCGGCGAGGAGCCGACCTACTACGACCGGCCGGTCCTGAAAGAGCCGGTCTGGATCTGGTCCATCCCGCTCTACTTCTGGGTGGGTGGCACGGCCGGGGCCGCGGCGGTGCTGGGTGCCGCCGCGCAGGCGCTGGACGGCGGGCGCATGCGCGGGCTCGTGCGGCGTTGCCGCTGGGTGGCGGCCCTGGGAGGAGCGGCGAGCACGGGGCTCCTGATCCACGACCTCGGCCGGCCGGAGCGCTTCCTCAATATGCTGCGAGTCGTGAGAGTGACCTCACCCATGAGCCTCGGCTCCTGGGTGCTGGCCGGCGCCGCCTCGGTCACCATGGGCTCGGCGCTCCTCGAAAGCCGCACGGGCTTCCTCCGCCGGTTGGGGGACGCCGCCGGCTACACGGCCGGGGTTCTCGGGATGCCGCTCTCCGGCTACACTGCGGTGCTCCTCGGCAGCACGGCCATCCCCCTCTGGCACTCCACCCGCCGCACGCTCCCCCACCTCTTCATCGGCTCCTCGGTCTCGGGGCTCGCCTCGCTCTTCGGCCTCCTCCCCGCCCTCCCTCCCGAGGAGGAGAAGGTCGTCGAGCGCTTCGGCATAGCCGGCAAGGTGGTGGATCTCGCCGCCATGGCGGTGATGGAGCGCGAAGCCTCGC
>DATEIO010000058.1:0-11613 GCA_035278895.1 Thermoanaerobaculia bacterium
TGGGCGACGCTGCGTGAGCAACTGAGCACCCATCAGGTCGTCACCGCCGTCTTACCAACCTCAGACGGCCACTTGCTCAAGATTCGCCGGGCGACCACGCCAGAGCCTCAGCAGAGGCTCATCTATCGCATCCTCGCTATCCCCGAGGAGATCATGACCCCGGTCAAGACCTGGCTGCCGGGCGAGGAGGTGAGCCCCCAGGTGTAGTGACGAAAGCCTCGACCAAATCCACAGATCTCCTGGGGTTCCTCAGGCAAACCGTGGAAGTTGGGTTAGGGGCAGCAGGAGGTCATGCAGTCCTCCTGAACTCCACTGCGAAAGGAAGCTCCATCGTGAAGAAGCTCATGCTCGCCGGTCTCGTGGCCCTCGGCACCTTCGGTGCCCTCTCCGTGGCTCCGGCCCCGGCCACCGCCAATATCGACTGCTCGTTCGTGAAGTGCGCGGCGTGTCCGGATGGCACGGTGCTCTCCCCGACGCCCGGCAACTGCTGCCGCTGCGTCAAGCCGTAAATCCGTTCTACCAGAGCTCCAACCACGAAAGGAAACCTCATCATGAAGAAGCTGATGCTCGCCGGTCTCGTCGCCCTCGGTACCTTCGGTGCTCTCTCCGTGGCTCCGGCCCCGGCCAAGGCCAACGTCGACTGCTCGCTCGTGCGGTGTATGGAGTGCCCGGCCGGAACGGTGCTCGCCCCCACGGGCAACGACTGCTGCCGCTGCAAGCCGGTCTGATCCGGCTCCACGGTCCATTTCGAGCGCCGGCCTGTCCGCAGGCCGGCGTTCGTCATTTGCGGTCGGCGAGAAGCTGGCGCAGCGGCTTGTTCCCCAGGAAGAAGGTGACCCGCTGGACGTCGGGGAACTGGAGGGCGGTCTCGGTGAGCTGGGCGAGCATGCGTGGGCCGTCGCAGTCGCCGCCGAGCTCCACGTAGCCGCCCAGGCGGATGCGGGCTTCGGAGCCCTCCCGCTGGATGGCCTCGATCTCCAGGGGCGAGGCGTAGAGCGGGTTGTAGAGCCCCGAGGCGCCGTGATAGCGGCTCTCCAGGGAGAACAGGGCTTCGAGCGACCCTTCGAGCGCCGGCCGGGGCTTGGGGAGCACGACCTCCACGGCCACCGCGCTGTCGCTGCAGCCGACCTTGCGGCCCAGGGCGCCTCCGTCTTCCGGGGCGATGAGGAACACCCGCACGTGGTCCGTCGGCGCGTTGGCGGAGAGGTCCAGGGCCGACTCCGACTCCGGCGGCGTGCAGTAGAAGATGATGAGGAGGAAGAGCGGCAGGAGCCAGTACGGCGGCTGTCTGTGGCGGCGGTAGGCGGCAAAGCTTCGATGAGTCAACGCGAATCTCCGGCGCGGTCGTAGGTGAGGAAAGAATACGCGAAGGGGACCTCTTCCGTCGCCTCGCGATCCTCGCGCTCGACCAGGCGGAAGCGCTGCGGATCGAATTCCGGGAAGAAGGTGTCGCCGGGAAAATCCTGGTGGATCCAAGTCAGGTACAGGCGGTCCGCGCGATCGATCGTCTGGCGGAAGATGTCCTCGCCGCCGCCGATGAAGACCTCGTCCCCCTGCGCCTTCTGGAGAGCCTCTTCGACGGAGCGGGCCACGGACACGCCGTCCGGAGCGTACCCCTCCTGGCGGGTGACGACCACGATCTCGCGGCCCGGGAGCGGCCGGCCGATCGACTCCCAGGTCTTGCGGCCCATCACCAGGGTGTGGCCCATCGTGAGGCGCTTGAAGCGGCGCAGGTCTTCGGGCAGGCGCCAGGGGAGGGCGTTGGCGCGCCCGATCACGCGGTTCGCGGCCATGGCGACGATGAGCGAGATCCGGGGGCCGGAAGTCATACCGCGATGGGCGCCTTGATGGCCGGGTGCGGATCGTAGCCTGCGAGGGTGAAGTCCTCGTAGGCGAAGTCGAAGATCGACCGGACCGCGGGGTTCAAGGTGAGGCGCGGCAGCGGGCGCGGCTCGCGGGTGAGCTGGAGCCGGGCCTGTTCCAGGTGGTTCGAATACAGGTGGGCGTCGCCCAGGGTGTGGATGAACTCGGCGGCGCTGAGGCCGGTCACCTGGGCCACCATCAGGGTGAGCAGGGCGTAGGAGGCGATGTTGAAGGGGACGCCCAGGAACACGTCGGCGCTGCGCTGGTAGAGCTGGCAGGAGAGGCGCCCCTCGGCCACCCAGAACTGGAACAGGGCATGGCAGGGGGGGAGCTTCATCTCGTCGACCTCCGCCACGTTCCAGGCGCTCACGATGTGGCGCCGCGAGTCGGGGTTCTTGCGGATCCCCTCGACCACGCGGGAGATCTGGTCGATCGTGCCGCCGTCCTTGGCGGGCCAGGAGCGCCACTGGTGGCCGTAGACCGGCCCGAGCTCGCCGTGCTCGTCCGCCCATTCGTCCCAGATCGTCACTCCGTGCTCCTGGAGCCAGCGGACGTTGGTGTCGCCGCGGAGGAACCAGAGGAGCTCGTAGACGATCGAGCGGACGTGGAGCTTCTTGGTGGTGAGGAGGGGAAAGCCCCGGGTCAGGTCGAACCGCATCTGGTACCCGAAGACGCTCCGCGTGCCGGTGCCGGTGCGGTCCCCTTTCTCGACCCCGTGATCCAGGATGTGCTGGAGGAGGTCCAGATATTGCTCCATGCGCTCCTGACTGTAGCACGGGCGCGATATGATCCTCGCGGCGAAGGAGGAGGAGAGAGCCATGAAAAAGGGACTCGGTTGCCTGATTGCCGTGGTCGTCGCGGCGGTCATCCTGGGGATGTACCTGGTGGGGGTGTACAACGGCCTGGTGGGAGCGGAGCAGGGCGTCGAGGCGCAGTGGGCGCAGGTGCAGAACGTCTACCAGCGCCGGGCGGACCTGATCCCGAACCTGGTGGCGACCGTCCGCGGCGCCGCCAATTTCGAGCAGGAGACCTTGAGGCAGGTGATCGAGGCCAGGAGCCGCGTGGGCCAGCTCACGCCCCAGGCCACGCAGGAGATCCTGAACGATCCCCAGAAGTTCGCGCAGTTCCAGCAGGCGCAGGACACTCTCGGCCAGGCGCTTTCCCGCCTCATGGTCGTGGTCGAGCGCTACCCCGAGCTGCGCTCCGTGGCCGGTTTCCAGGACCTGATGGTCCAGCTCGAAGGCACGGAGAACCGCATCGCGGTGGAAAGGCGCCGCTTCAACGAGGTCGCGCAGGACTACAACACCCGGGTGAAGCGCTTCCCGGCGGCGCTCTTCGCGGGGATGATGGGCTTCGAGCCGCGGCCCTACTTCACGGCGGTGCCCGGGGCGGAGACGGCGCCGAAGGTGGACTTCGGGACGCCAGGGCAGTGAAGGACGGCCACGGACGGGCACGGACCTCCACGGACTCCCGGGGCGGGATCCGTGTTCGTCCGTGAAAGTCCGTGCCCGTCCTAGACAGGGGAATCCCCTCCCGCGTATACGTGGTTGAAAGAATGATGGGAAACCGCGCCGCCCTGGCCCTCTTCTGCCTTCTTTGCCCGAGCCTCCTCGCGGGGTGCCTGGGCGGGGCTCGCGCGGAGGGGGAGGGGGACGAGCTCGTGGTGCGGCGGGGGACCTTCCGGGAGCGGGTGCTCTTGACCGGCGAGCTCGAGGCGGAGCGGGGCGACGCGCTCGTGGTGCCGCGCACGGATTCGTTCCAGCTCCAGATCCGCTGGATCGCCGAGGACGGCGTCGGGGTCAAGGCGGGAGACCGGGTGGTCGAGTTCGACAACAGCTCGTTCGCCTCGTCGATCGAGGAGAAGCGGCTCTCGGAATCCGACGCCGCGAGCCAGCTCGACCGCACGGCGGCCGACGCCCGCACCTCACTGGCTGAGAAGGAGTTCACGGTGGAGCAGCGCCGGGCTGACGTCGAGAAGGCCCGGATCCAGGCCGGGGTCTCCAAGGACCTTCTGCCGCTCGCCGAATACCAGGACCGCCAGCTCGCCCTGCGCCGCGCCGAGATGGAGCTCGCCAAGGCGGTGGACGACCTCGCCTCCTACCGGAAGGCCTCGGCAAGCGAGATCGCGGTCCAGCGGATCACGCTCGACAAGTCGCGGCGGGAGATCCGGATCGCCCAGGAGGCCATCTCGGCCTTGACGCTCAGGGCGCCGCGGGACGGCATGGTGCTGGCCGCCCAGCATCCGTGGGAGGGGCGCAAGATCCAGGAGGGGGATTCGGTGTGGACCGGCATGACGGTCGCGACCCTGCCGGACCTCTCGTCCATGGTGGTCGAAGCGAGCCTCTCGGACGTGGACGACGGCCGGATCGCTCCCGGCATGCGGGTCGTCTGCGTGCTGGACGCCTATCCCTCCCGGGTCTTCCCCGGCCGCGTCGTCGAGATCACCCCGGTGGCGCGGGACGCGGCGCGGAGCCCGCTTCTGCGGTATTTCCCCGTGCGGATCGCCCTGGACAAGCCGGACCCCGCGCGGATGCGGCCGGGCATGTCCGTGCGCGTCGAGGTGATGGGCCCCGAGATCAAAGACGCCGTGCTCGCTCCGCGGGCCGGGCTCGATCTCACGGCCGAGCCGCCCCAGGCGCTCCTCGCGGGCGGCGGCACGGCCCCGGTCCGGATCCGGTCCTGCTCGGCCTCCGAGTGCGTGGTCTCCGGGGTGGAGCCGGGCACGCGCCTGCGCTCGCGAGAGGGGAGGGCCGGATGACGGCGAAAGCCAGGAAGGTCACCCGCTTCGCCGCGGGGGGCGTCCTGTTCGCGGCCGTGGCGCTCGCCCTCTGGCTCGTGGCCGGCCGGGCTTCGGCCACCGGGGACGACGAGTGGGCCGAGGTGCGGCGCGACGACCTGGTCATCGGCGTGCCGGTCACCGGCACCCTCTCGGCCGTGCAGTCGGTTCTGGTCGGCCCGCCGCAGGTCTCGGAGGTCTGGGACTACAAGATCTCGTTCCTCGCTCCCGAGGGGGCCCGGGTGCGCCGGGGGCAGCCGGTCGTGAGCTTCGACACCTCGGAGCTGGAGCAGACGCTCCTCCAGAAGATGGCCGAGCGGGACTCCGCGGACCAGGAGCTCGAAAAGCTCCGGGTGAACCTGGAGAAGTCCCGCGAGGAGGACGAGCTGCGCCTGGCCGAGGCCGAGGCGCGGCACCGGCGGGCCGCCTTGAAAGTCAAAGTGCCGTCCGAGCTGGTGGCCCGAAACGAGCTCGCCCAGAGCCGGGCGGACCTCGGGCTTGCCGAGCGTGAGATCAAGTATTTGAAGGACCGGCTGCGCCTCGAGCAGAGCACCGCGCAGGCGCAGATCACGGCCCTCGTCTCCCGCCGCGACCGCGCCGCCGCCCGGGTGCGCGAGACCGAGGAGGCGATCGCGCGCATGACCGTGACCGCCCCGCGGGACGGCACGGTGATCTACTCCGAGGGCGGCCGGCGGGGGGAGAAGAAGAAGATCGGCGATTCGGTCTGGCGCGGGCAGTCCGTCCTGGAGATCCCCGATCTGAACCGCATGCGCGCCGAAGGCGAGATCGACGAGGCGGACGCCGGCCGTGTGGCCGTGGGCCAGCGGGTCACCCTGCGCCTGGACGCCCATCCTGACGTCGTCTTCTCCGGCCGGGTGCGCACCTTGCGCGGCGCCGTGCAGACGAAGTCCCGGAACAATCCCTTGAAGGTGGTGCGGCTGGAGATCGATCTCGACCAGACCGATTCCCAGCGCATGCGCCCCGGCATGCGGTTCCTGGGCACGGTGGAGATCGAGCGGGCGCCCAGGGTCCTCGTGGTTCCGGCCGAGGCGGTGTTCACCCGGGCGGACGGCCCGGTCGTCTATCGCCGCACCCGCTGGGGCTTCGAGGAGGTCCGTCCCGGCCTGGGCCGCCGGAACGACCGGCTGGTCGAGATCAAGAGCGAGCTGGCGCCCGGCGACCGGGTGTCGCTCCAGGACCTCGCGGACGACGCCGGCGAGCCACCTGGGAGGCGCTCGTGAAGAAGCTCGCGCGCGGCTGGCTCGCGCTGCCGGCGGCGGGTCTCGTGCTCGCCCTGGGCGCCTTCCTGCCGCTGACCGGCTCCCTGGGCGCCCGGGGGGACGTGCCGGTCGTCACGGTCGAAAAGCAGCCCTTCGTGCGCCGGGTGCCGGCGCAGGGGAACCTCCAGGCGGTGCGCGCCACGCCGGTGAGCGTGCCCATGGGCGCGCCCGGCCCCTTCCGGATCGGCTGGCTCGCGCCGGACGGCACGCGGGTCCAGGCGGGGGAGGTGGTGATCCGCTTCGATCCCTCGGCGATCGAAAAGCAGCTTACCGACGCGGACGACGACCTCCGCCAGGCGCGCTTGAAGATCGACAAGAGCCAGGTCGAGAGCCTGGCCGAGCTCAGGAAGCTCGAGCGGGACGCCGAGATGGCGCGGGTCGAGCTCGACAACGCGACGCAGTTCGCCAAGAAGGACGAGATGATCTACTCCCGGGGCGAGATCATCGAATCGACCATCGACCAGGAGCTCGTCGAGCGCAAGGCGGATCACGCCCGGAAGGCCCAGCGCACCCAGAAGCAGCTCTCCGGGACCGAGCTCGCGCTGCTGCGGATCGAGATGCGCCAGGCCGAAGCCAAGATCCAGCAGGCGCGCCGCTCGCTCCAGGCCCTCGCGGTCACCGCGCCCCACGACGGCGTCCTGGTCTTGAAGCGCGGCTGGCGCGGCGAGCCCCCCCGGGTGGGCGACACCGTGTGGAACGGCCAGCCGCTCGCCGAGATCCCGGACCTCTCGACCATGGAGGCCGAGGTCTTCGTGCTGGAGGCCGACGCCGGGGGCCTGACGCCCGGCAAGCGCGCCACCGTCTCCCTGGAGTCGAACCCCGGAGCCTCCCACGAGGCCGTGATCGAGCGGGTGGACGCCCTGGCCAAGCCCCGCATCCAGGGCTCGCCCGTCCAGTATTTCGGGGTCACGCTGAAGCTTCGGAAGACCGATCCGAAAGTGATGAAGCCGGGCCAGCGCGTGCAGGCGACGCTCTATCTGGACGAGCGCAAGGAGGCCCTCCTCGTGCCGCGCCAGGCCGTGTTCGAGAGCGAGGGCAAGCGGGTCGTCTACCGGCGGAAGGGCGCGGGGTTCGAGCCGGCCGAGGTCCAGCTGGGCCCGGGGACCATGGGCCGCGTCGTCGTCGAGTCGGGCCTCAGGGCGGGCGACGTCCTGGCTCTGCGCGACCCTGCGCGGCGCCCCGAGAAGCCGGAGAAGGCCTCGGAAGAGGGGAGCCCGTCTGCTGCTCCGGCGGCCCCAGGAGCCGCGCCCGCGCCGTGAGCCCGCAAGAGGCCCTCCGGTCGGCCCTGGACAACCTGGCCGCCCACAAGCTCCGCTCCGCGCTCACCATGCTGGGCATGATCTTCGGCGTGGGCGCCGTGATCGCCATGCTCGCGATCGGCGCCGGGGCCGAGCGCCAGGCCCTGGGGATGATCGAGCGCCTGGGGCTCCGGAACGTCCTCGTGCGCGCCAAGACCTTCAAGGACGAGGAGCTCCAGGAGATCCGCGAAAAATCGCTCGGCGTCTCCCAGCGCGACGCCGCCGCCATCGCCGAGGCGATCCCCGGCGTCGAGCTCGTGGCCCCGCGCATCCGCATCGATCCCTACAAGGTGCTGTCGCCCTCGGGCAAGACCGAGGCGGCCACGGTCTACGGCGTCACCTGGCGGCACGGGAACCTGGCGCACCTCTCGGTCGCCGAGGGGCGCTTCCTCGATCCCCTGGACGAGCGGACCCATGCCCAGGTGGCCGTGGTCGGTTCGGGCGTGCGGCGCGACCTCTTCGGCTACGGGCCGGCGGTGGGCAAGCTCGTCAAGGTGGACGACGTCTGGCTGGAGGTGGTCGGCGTGCTCGCTCCCGCGGCCCCGGAGGCCACGGGCGCCGGCACCTCCGAAGGGGTTCCGGTCGGCTCGGTCGCCGGGGAGATCTACGTGCCGGTGACGACCGCCGAGCGCAAGTTCGAGCACTCGCCGCTCGCCTCGCCGCTCGACGAGATCGTGATCCGCCTGAAAGACGGCGCCTCCGGCACCGAGACCGCGGCCCTGGTGCGCGACCTCCTGACCCGGCTCCACGGCGGCGTCGAAGACTACGAGGTCGTCGTCCCCGAGGCGCTCCTCGCCCAGAGCCGGCGCACCCAGCGCCTGTTCAACGTGGTCATGGGCGCGATCGCCGGCATCTCGCTCCTCGTGGGCGGCATCGGCATCATGAACATCATGCTCGCGACCGTGCTCGAGCGCACCCGCGAGATCGGCGTCCGCCGCGCCGTGGGCGCCAGGAGCCGCGACATCCGCTTCCAGTTCATCATCGAGTCGTTCGCCATCAGCCTGATCGGTGGGCTGGCCGGCATCGCCGCGGGCCTCGTCCTCGCCAAGGTCGTCGCGGCCTACGCCGGCTGGGAGACGATCGTCACCGGCGTCTCGATCGTGGTCTCGACCGGCGTCGCCATGGCCGTGGGGCTCGCCTCGGGGATCTATCCGGCCGCCCGGGCCGCGGCTCTCGATCCGATCGAGGCTTTGCGGTATGAATAGAGCTATAATCCTACTAAATGACCAAACGACTCCTGGTCGTTGAAGACGAGACGGCGATCCTCCACGCCCTGGAGCTGTACTTTCGCACCCGGGGCTTCGAGGTCGATACCGCGACCGAAAGGGAAGCGGCGGAGAGCTTGCTCTCCGGCCAGCCCTACGGCGTGGTGATCGCCGATCTGCGCCTGGGCGACAGCGAGGGGACCGAGGGGCTGGAGGTGGTGAGCGCGGTCCGCCGGTGCTCTCCGGCCACCCGGACCATCCTGTTGACGGCGTACGGATCGTCCGAGGTCGAGCTCGAAGCGCGGCGGCGCGGGGTCGACATCCTCCTGCACAAGCCCCAGCCGCTCTCGGCCATCGCCTCGGTGATCGATTCGCTCCTCAGCACAGCGGAAGGTCGAGCGTGATGACCGCGCCCCCCTCGGGCCGGTTGGCGGCTGCGATGCAGGCCTTCTGCTCCTCGGCGATCCTCTGAACGATCGACAAGCCCAGCCCGGTGCCGCCCTTGCGGCGGGTGAAGAAGGGCTCGAAAACGCGCGGCAGGTCCTCCGGCCGGAATCCCGGGCCGGAGTCCTCGACCGAGCAGCGCGCCCAGGCGTGGTCGCCTTCCACGTGCTCGGAGAGCTCGACGACGACGGCGCCTTCCGGAGGCGTGTGCTGCACCGCGTTCTGGATCAGGTTGTTGATCGCCATGAGGAGGCGGGGGCGGATCATGGCCACCCGGTGCTCGCGGCCGTTCCCCTTGAGGAGGAGCTGGACCCTCCTGCCCTCGGCCAGGGGCTGGCAGTCGCGGACGGCCTGGCGGACCACCTCGTCGAGTGAGCCCGGGGTCAGGTCGCGGCCGAGCGGCTTGCCGTATTCGAGGAGCTCGGACATCAGCTCCGACAGCCGCGTGGTCGGCTCGCGCAGGTTGTCGAGCAGGCGGCGCAGGGACTCCTGCTCCGGCGTGCCGTCGAGCGTGGCCAGCACGGCCTCCAGGGTGGCCGAGATCGCGAACAGGGGGTTTCTCACCTCATGGGCGAGGCCGCCCACCAGATGCCCCATGGCTCCCATGAGCTGCAGGCGCGCTCTCTCCTCTTCCGCGCGGCGTCGCTCCGTGACGTCGCGGAAGCTCGACACCCGCCCTACGCTCCGGCCGCCGATTCGCTGCGGCTGCGAATAGCGCTCGAACACCCGGCCGTCCTTGAGCTCCAGAACGTCCTGGCTCTCCACGTCGGGGTTGGCGTAGAGATCGCGGACCTTGGAGAGATAAGCCTTGGGCTCCTTCAGGCTCTCCATCATCCGGGTGACGAGCTGGTCGGCCTCGCCGGATTCCAGGACTTCGTCCGGGAGTCCCCACATTTCCGCGAAGCGGCGGTTGGAGGCGACGATCCGGCGGCCTTCGAGGTCGACCACCAGGATGCCGTCGGCCGTGGACTCGAGCGTCGCCTGGAGAACCGAGAGCGACTGCCGGAGGGCCGAGTTCGCTTCCATCAGCTCCGCGGACGAGAGCTCCATCGAGCGCTCGAGCATCGCGCGGTCGGCGTCGGACTGCCAGTAGGCGTCGTTGACCGCGTCCAGAAACGCCCGGCAGCACTCGTTGTCCGGGATGTTTTCTTCGCCCCCGAAGTGGCGCCGGATCTGGCGGGAGAGAAGGCTGTGGCGGCCGTGCACGGTCAGCGCTCCGCAAGGGTCGTGATCGTCATCGTCTGGTTGTGCAGCTCGCAGCGCGCGCTGGGCGTGAACGGGGAGATCTCGCCGTAGGAGTAGAACCCGGTGAGGACCGTTCCGCCGCCCAGCACGTCGCGCACTCCCTCCACCTCCTCCTCGGCTCGCTGCCCGAGCACCAGCCGGCGCCCCACGCAGCTCACCAGGAGCGCCACGTCGCAGGGCGCCGAGCCGATCGCTTCATGGCTCGTCCGCGCCGCGCCCACGGCCCCGTCGATCAGGCGGTCGAAGTTCGCCTTCATGAACCGGGCGTATCGGCCGACCGGAACGTCGCCCGCGAACGTCATGCTCTGCTCCTCCTCGTGAACCGACAGGATGGTGCGCACGACCGGGGTCTCGCCGGCTTCCGAGCGGAGGCTCAAGGGGAAGAGCAGGCCACTCGCCGGCAGCTCGTGGGCGTGCGGCCCGAGATAGGTCTTGTACAGCTCCAGGGCCGAGCGGCCGTCGAGCTCATAGAGCACGTTGCCCTCGGAGCGCGTGATCAGCCGCTCGGGACCGAAGGCATCCCAGCCGCCGAGCGACGCGTAGCCCACGCGCAGGGACTCGCCGTAGAGGGCCACCGCCGCCACGGTCTGCGGCGCGGGAGGCCCGTCCCAGATCACCAGCGTCTCCTGGAAGCGCGGGCCGTCCGCCGACAGCCCGCCGGTGACGGTGACCTCGGGAGGGAGGTGATGAGAAAGCCCCCGCACGAGCTCGCTGCCGTTGACGTGGAGGCCGTCCGACAGGACGAACACGTGGACCAGCCCGTCCCCGAGGAGATGGCGGGCGAGGCGCTCGCCGGCCGCGAAGCTGTCGTGCGGGCCCGTGGTCCGGGTGCACGCGCCCGCCACGCGGGTCTTGTCGAACCCGAGGGCCGTCACGACGACCGAATCGTCCGAAACCTCCGTCCCATAGATGTTTCCGGCCGTGGAGCAGCCGAAGAGGTGGGCTCCCGGGTAGGCGGCGGCAAGCTCGCCCCGGAAGTTGCGCTCCTTGAGCGTCCCGGTCCCCCCGAAAACCAGCGCCAGGTGGGCCGGGCCTTCCAGACCACCGGGCGCGCGCGGCTCCCATCCCCGTGCCGCCGTCCAACGACACTGCTCGATCCTCAAGGCTCCCTCCGAGACCCAAACACAAAAGGCGTCGCCCGTGCCTTGCACGCCACCCGCCCCGATGCGACTGATTCAGATTGTGGAGGAATCATAGCATCGGATTCCGATTCGATGAAATCGCGCGAGGTTTGCGATACAACTGCATCTGGAGGCAGGCGCCATGGCGGACCTTCTCATCCTCGGCGGCACCCGATTCGTGGGCCGGCATATCACGGCGGCCGCGCTGGCTTTCGGGCATCGCGTGACCCTGTTCAACCGCGGCCGGACCGCGCCGGGCCTCTTTCCGGAAGCCGAAAAGCTCCGGGGAGACCGGGGGAGAGACCTCGCGGCCCTCGACGGCCGGAGGTGGGACGCGGTGATCGACGTCAACGCCTACCTGCCGCGCCAGGTCCGCGCCAC
>DATEIO010000059.1:0-13948 GCA_035278895.1 Thermoanaerobaculia bacterium
GTGGCCCAGAGCGGGGACCGGCTGTTTGCCGAGCAGATCAACGTTCTCTATGACGTGACGAGCGGCACCGGGAGCAGCACGGGCAGCAGCACTTCCGGAACGTGGAACGACGACCGGGACAACCGGGACGATCTCGGCACCTCCGAGGTGCGGGGCGCCGTTGTCGCGGTCAACACCAGCAGCCGCACCGTGGACATCGAGCGCCGGAGCACCTACGGCACCAACAACTTCGACTCGACCGGCTCGAGCAGCTCGACCGGAAGGATCGGCGAGGTGGTGACGGTGCAGTACGACTCGAACACGGTCGTCGAGTACCAGGGCCGCCGTTACAGCCCGGAGAACCTCGAGCGAGGCGATCTGGTGGAGGTCGAGGTCAGCCGCTTGAACGGGCGGCTGGTGGCCGAGGAGATCCTGGTGGTTGGCGAGAACGCGTCGATCGGGCGGTAGAGGCAACAACGCCCCCCGCCCCGAAACCTCACCCCTGTCCCCTCTCCCGTCGCCCCCCGCCGGCCGGGAGAGGGGAACGTAGCTGTCACGGTGGAGCTTGTAGGGTGCGCTGTGCGCACGTTTTCAGGGTGGTGGAAAAAGCGGCACGTGCGCACAGCGCACCCTACGGGCTCCAGTTTTCCACGAGCAGCGCCCACCTTTCGTGATCCCTCCACTTTCCGCCGATCTTCAGGTATTTCGGGGAAAACCCTTCTTTGTGGAAGCCCAGGGCTCGGACGAGGTGCAGGGAGCTGGTGTTGCCGGGCTGAATGTTGGCTTCGATCCGGTGGAGCTTGAGCGTTTGGAACGCGTGGCGGAGGAGGAGACCGACGCCTTCTCTCATGAGGCCCTGGCCGGAATGGAGGACGTGGCCGTAGTAGCCCAGGTAGGTGCTCCGGAAGAGCCCGCGGACGATTTCGCTCAGGTTGGCCGCGCCTATGAGCTCGTCCGTCTCCCGGAGGAAGATGAGGCTGTAGAAGGAGCGGTCGGTTGCGGCACGGGCGGTATAGAGGGCGAAGGACTCCTGGGTGTCCGGCGGATAGACCCAGGGCCGGTGATAGCGCCGGCTGGCGCGCACCATGGCCAGGAACTCTTGGGCGTCGTGGCGGATGGGGTGGCGGAGATAGACGCGTTTTCCCGTCCGCAGAATCTCAGCGGGGGTTCTTCCTGCTAGCGGCATTCTCTAAGTATCCGATAGAGGGAACCCGGAAGCCAAGATGGGAGCCTGCGGCTCGGACAGGAAGGGGCGGATGAGCCGCATCAGCTTGTCCGGAGCGCTGTAGTTGAGAGCATGGCCAGCTCTGGGGATCGCGAAGAGGCGGTCCGTCCGCAGCAGCCGGGCTACCTCCGCGGCCCAGCGAGGGGGGACGAAGAAGTCCCGCTCGCCGTAGACGACCAGGGCGGGAGCGGAGATCTGGGGCAGCTTCTCCTCGATCCGGTCCGCGAACATGGCCCGGAGCTCCCCCACAATGCGCCGGGGGCCGACGCGGAGGTAGTCTGCGGCCACGATCGGGATGAGCGACGGCCGCTCCTCGAAAGCGGCCCGCAGAAAGCGCGGCAGGTGCTGGCGGAGCGTGCGGGCCTCGGGGTCGGCCGTGGGGCCCACGAAGATCAGCCGGTCGACGGTTTCCGGGTGGCGCACGGCGAGCTCCGCCACGGTCTGGCAGCCCATCGAATTGGCGAGGAAGGCCACCCGCGGGACGCCCACGGCATCGAGAAAGCCTTGAAGGGCCTGGGCGAGACCGGGTACGTCGAGCGTCCGCTTCGGCTTTTCGCTCCGCCCGTGCCCCGGGAGATCCGGGATCCAGACCGGCCGCTCCGCCGCGATCCGCCGGGCGATGGGGACCATGTAGCGGCCCGAAACGCCGTACCCGTGGACGAGCACCACGGGCAGCGCACCGGGTGTGGGGCCCGCCGAAAAGCGGGCGTAGACCGACACCCCGTCCACGCGGGTCCGGCCGCTCCGGAGCCGTGCCTCCGGGCTCATTTACCCTTGGGGGACGAGCAGCTTCCACCCGGATTTGAAGCCGGTGCCGAGGCGGCCCTGGATCGTGATCCCCAGGAGCGCGAGAGCTTCCAGATGCCGGGCCTGTGCGAGCGGGCCGACGTCCACGGGATTCATGCCTCCGCTGCGAACGAGGTCCGCCACCCGGTGCTTGGCCTCTTCGTCGTCTCCCGCGAGGAAGACGTCGAGCGGCTGGCCCGCGGCGTGGCCCTCGGCCAGGGTCCCCGCGAAGGTGGTGTTGAACGCCTTGACCAGCTTGGCGCCGGCCGGCAGGGCGGACTGGAGGGTCTCCCCGGCCGAGGTGCCCGGCGGGGTGACGAGACCGTCGTAGGTGTCGTTCAGCGGGTTCGAGATGTCGACGACGGTCTTGCCCGCGAGCGCCGGGCCGTGTTGCCGCGCCAGCTCGAGGTTGCCCGCGTAGGGGCTCGCCAGGATGACCACCTCGCTTTGCGGGATCGCCTCGGCCGGCGAGGCGGCGGCGCTCACGCTTCCGCTACCCCCCGCCTGGAGCTCCGAAGCCAGCTTTTCCGCGCTTTCCCGGCTCCGGCCGGCGAGCGTGACCGAGTGGCCGCCCGCGAGCAGGCGGGTGGCGATGCCGCGTCCCATGCTTCCTGGTCCGATGAGGGTGATTTGCATGGTGCGAGTATACGCGGTCGGCAATGGCCGGGGACTGCAGGGGGCTGCCGGGACGGCAGGGACGAAAGGCGTTGTTGCGGCGTAACTCTCCTGACAGGACGTTGTCAGTAGGGGTGTGGCAAGCTTCTCTTCGTCGCAGGAATCCACGCAAACAACCCTGAAGGAGGAGACAGGATATGGGCATCACCCCCGAGACGCTGATCGCGGAGCTCAAGAGCACGAAGCAGTTCTTCGACACCTCGACCCGTTGCCTCACGGAGGACGATTCGGCCTTCGTGCCGGCCGAAGGGATGTGGACGGTGGCGCAGCAGGTGGCCCACACGGCGCAGACGGTGGACTGGTTCTTCCAGGGCGCGTTCCGGCCCGAGGGCTTTGACATGGATTGGGAGAAGCTCGGCAAGGAGGTTTCCCAGGTGCGCTCGCTGGGCGCCGCCCGCGCCTGGCTGGACGCCGCCTTCGCCCGCGCGATCGAGACGATCGCCTCCCGCTCCGCCGAGGAGGTGAATGCCGTGATGCCGCCGAACCCGATCCTGGGCGAGGTGCCGCGGGCGCACGTCGTGAGCTCGATCGTGGACCACACGGCGCACCACCGCGGGGCGCTCACGGTGTACTCGCGGCTGCTGGGGCGGGTGCCGGCGATGCCCTACATGGAGGAGCCGGCGGAGGTGACGGCGTAAAAGGAAGAACACGGACGGGCACGGACTGACACGGACGAGCACGGATCCCGGGGGCGCGGGAGTCCGTGTTCGTCCGTGGTCTGTTTCAGCTCACCGCGAGCCGCCCTTCCTCCGCCCTCATCAGCGCCAGAAAATCCTCCAAAGTGCGGCCGGGCTCCTGGGGGAAGGTTCCGGGGAGGACTTCGAGATCGCGGATGCGGTCCAGGCGGAAGGCGCGGAAATCCTGGCGGAGCTCGCACCAGGCGGCGAGGATCCAGACCGGTCCGTAGAAAGAGAGGCCCAAAGGGCGCACGACGCGCTCGGAGGTGGCGCCCTGGGAATCGATGTAGCAGAAGCGCAGGCGCCGGCAGTCGCGGATGGCTTCGCGCAGGAGGGTGAAGTCGACGGAGAGCTTCTCCTGCCAGTGGTCGTCGGGCGCGAAGAGCGGGGTGCTCCGGACGAGGTGGCTCCGGTCGCGGGGGAGGGCGGCTTCGATCTTGGCGAGAGCTTCGGAGGCGGCGCGGGCGAGGCCGGGGTCGGTCCAGCTTTGGACGATGCGGGCTCCGAGGACCAGGGCCTCGACCTCGTCGCGCGAAAACATCAGCGGTGGCAGGTCGAATCCGCGCAGGCGGTAGCCCACTCCGGCCTCCCCTTCGACGGGCACTCCCGAGCCTACGAGGTCGCGCACGTCCCGGTAGACGGTCCGCTCGGAGATACCCAGGGTCTCGGCCAGGTGGCGGGCCGTGGTCAGCCGCCTCCGGCGGAGGATCTGGACGATCTGGAACAGGCGGTCGGCGCGTCGCATCTCTGGCGAAAACTATATCCGGACCCACCCTTCCGCGTGGGCTTCCCACCCCTTGACGGGGTGCGCTTTCCTTCCGTCTGGCCTAGAAAGAAGGTGGAGGGCCAGCCGGTATGCGGAAGCGAACGAAAGAAGGGCTCGAAACCATCTTCCTGCTGGGACTGGCCAGCCTGGCCGCGGCGTTGCCTTTCACCCAGAGCTCCGTGCGGGTGGCGAGTTGGAAGCAGGAGAGCGGGACGGTGCGTTCGGACCGGATCGCCCGGGGGGAGCTCGCGTACCGCGTCCACTGTGCGAGCTGCCACGGAAACGGCGGCCAGGGGAACGGTGCGATGGCCGAACAGCTCAAGGTGGCGCCGGCGGATCTGACCCGGCTTGCCCACGACAACCAGGGCGTCTTCCCGGCCGAGCGGGTCTACAGCGCGATCGACGGCCGACGCGAGGTCCGCGGCCACGGCCCGAACAGCATGCCGGTCTGGGGGCTGACGTTCCAGACGGCGGGCCGGGACTCCGACCAGGAGAAGGAAGTCCGGGAGAGGATTCTGGACCTGATGAGCTATCTGGAGTCGATCCAGGCGAAGTAGGGGCTCAGCTCCGGCCCTTCTTCTCCTCCCCGATCCACCAGTCCACGTGCTTTTCGAGCACCGCCAGCGGGAGGGCGCCGCTTCCGAGGACGGCGTCGTGGAACCGGCGGACGTCGAAATCCTTGCCGAGCTCCCGCTCGGCCTTCTGGCGCAACTCCCAGATCTTGTTCGCTCCCAGCTTGTAGGCGAGGGCCTGGCCGGGCAGGTCCACGGCGTAGCGGAGGGTCTCGGTGCCGATCTGGACCTCGGATTCCAGGGTGTGTTCCTTCATGTAGTCGATCGCGTCCTGCCGCGACCAGCCCAGGAGGTTCATGCCGGTGTCCACCACGAGCCGGCTGTTCAGGAGGAGGTCCTGCGCGAGCCGGCCGTAGAGGTCGTAGGGATCGTCGTACATCCCCATCTCTTCGGCGAGGCCGGCAGCGTAGTCGGCCCAGCCTTCCACGAAGGCGGTAGGGAAGTTGCCGCGCCGGAAGGCGGGGAGCGACTTGTTCTCGAGCTGGAGGGCGACCTGGATGTGATGGCCGGGCATGAGCTCGTGATAGATCGCCGTCGCGGTGGAGAGGAGCGTCCGCTGGTCGAGCCGCGAGCCGTTGAACATGTAGCTGGCCCGGGGGCTCGCCGGGGTCGCCTGCTGGTAGTAGCCGTAGGTCATGGCCCCTTCGAGGCTGGCGTTCAGGCGCTCGACTCCGTAGGGGGTCACCGGAGTGCGGAGAAAGTAGCTCGGGATCCGGGGCTCGATGCGCCGCAGGGGCACCAGGAGCTTCTCGGCCATCTCCTCGGGAGTTTTAGCGAAAAAGCGCGGATCGGTCTTCAAGAACCGGTGGAACTCTTCCCGGGTTCCGGCGAAGCCGGTCCGCTTGCGGACCTCGGCCATGCGGGCTTCGAGACGCTCCACTTCGGTGAGGCCGCGCCGGTGGATCTCCTCCGGGGAGAGGTCGAGCATGGTGTGCAGGCGCACGGCATACCGGTAGGCCGCTTCGCCTCCGGGATACTGGCCGATCCCCACCCGCTCCGGTGCGGCGCTGCGGTACGCCGCGTCGTCCAACAGGCCCGCGAGCTTTTCGAGGGCGGGGTTGATGGATTCGGCGATCGTCCGCTCCACCTCGGCGCGGAAGGCCGCCGCTTCGGGGGCTCCGATCTTTGCGAGCCGGGCCGGGGCCACGGCGAAGAGGCTCTGGTCCGGTTTCGTGACGTAGGAGCGGATCTGGAGGACCACGGCGTCGATCTCCGGCTTCGGGAGCAGGATGCCCATCGAGCGCTGGGTCTCCAAGTTGCTCCGGAGCTGCCCGAGCATCTCCGGGTACCGCTTCAGGAGCTCCAGGTAGCGGGCGGCATCCTCCGCAGTCTCGAAACGGTAGGTCGCGAACAGGAAGTGCGTGGGCCGGAATGGGGCGGAGTAGGCGGTGACCTGGAAGAAGGTCCAGAAGAGGTCCGGAGTTTCGGATGCCCGGGTGCCCAGGTAGAGGAGGACGTCCCGGGAGAGGCACTCCTCGTGGGTGAGCCGGGCGGGATCGAGGCGCTCCAGCCGCTCGGACAGGGAGTGGAAGAAGGCGGCTTCCCGCTTCACCTTGTCCAGGGACATGTCGTACAGCTCGGTGAGCGGGAGCCCCTCCTGCTGCCTTAAGGTCGGGTCCGTCTCAAGCCGGTACTTCTGATAGTCGTCGACGATCCCGGCCAGGGCCCGGGAGCTGGCGGACGGCTCCGCGGCGGCCGCTTCGAGGAGAGCGAAGGCAATGAGAAGAAAAAAGACAAATAGCGAAGTTAAAAACTTCATCAAGGAAGCTCCCTCTGGGAAGACGCGAGACGGAAATTTCGAGTAGAATAAACTCAATTCGGAGGATTGCAGCATGAAGACGTTTTTGAAGGCCGGAGCGAGGCAGATCTCGCCCGGTTCTGCCCCCCTGGGTAAGCGCCGGAGCTCGGATGCAATCCCATCCGAGGCCCGCCCGATCGACCTGCCGGACCTCGCGGCCTGGCAGGAAAGGGCGGAGCGCTTCGGTCATAATCTCGGAAACCTTCAGAGCTCCGGGACCGCAGGCGTCTCCCCGGCGACCGGAGAAGCCGCCTCCCTGTCAGGGCCTCCCATTCAGTGCATGCTGCGCATGGGCGTTACCAAGCTAGGTGCCAAGGGAGGAGGAATGGGCGGTGGCGGTAAAGATCCTCGCAAGACGTTTGAATTGATTAAGTCGCACTACTTGAATTATTCCACAAAGAACGATAAGAAAAATGATATACTTGATAAATCAAAATTTCTTCCTCTGAATCTCGGCAAGCAAAAGATTCCCGATTTCAGGATCGCCAATGCCATCCAGGAAGCCGAGGATTTTCGCCACGGTGGCAACAACCGCTTCTTGACGGAGAGCATAAAGCCGGAGCTGGAGGAGACCGACTGGCAGGAAGTCGCCAAACATAACGATTCGCATGACACGGCGACGTTGATCCAAGAGGCCGAAGATAAGCGGGATGGCGGCAACAATCAGCTTTTCGGAAAGCCCAATTTGAACGAGACCTTGACGCGCTACGACGACTTCCCGTTCCACTCTAAGCAGCCCAAGCATGGGACGCACAAGTCCCATATCGACACGGAGGGCCTCAAGCCGACGGGCAACGAGCTCTCGAAGACCACTGCTTTCGGTCACGTCCACGGAAAACCGAAGTACAAGAAAGACACCCAGTACACGTCCTTTTCCGCGAGCAAGGCCACGAGCTACGGGGGGCACAAGATCACGACTCACACCGACCAGTTGCACCCCAACGACGTCCTGGACCAGATCGACATCCAGCGAGACATCCGGACGACCCCGGATTCGGAGGCCTTGAAAGATGCGATCAACATGGACGGCAAGATATGGCAGCCGGATGAGGAGCAGCGCAAGCGGATGCCGGATCTCGGAATCAATCCCAACAAGAAGATCTACAACTTCGGGGAACGGGCGCGGTCAAATTCGGACCGCGACAACGAGCGCCTGGTGAAGGGCGAGGTCGGCCTCGACAAGCTGAATCTGTTCTCTCCGGAGGGCAACGAGCTGACGGTTGAAGAGATCCAGGAGCAGGCGAAAAAACACCAGAAAAACAAAAAAGGCAACTCGAAGGGAAAGAAGTAGAAGCAGGCTTCCCGGGCTCCCTCCTGGATCAGTCGGAGCGTCCCATGCGCTGCACCCGGCCGGGAGAGAGGGAAAACAGCTCCGGAGGCTTCCCGCCGTCCAGGACCGTCTCGGCCACGTCCTGCCCCAGGGCGGGACCGAGCTTGAAGCCATGGCCCGAGCCGCCGCCCAGGAACCAGGTGTTCGCGGCTCCGGGATGGCGGTCGAAGAGGAGCTGGCCGTCCGCGCTGTTCTCGTACTGGCAGACCCGGGATTCGGCGACCGGGGCGTCTTTCAAGCCCGGGAAGCGGCGCGCGAGCTGTGCACGGGCCTTGGCGAGCGCCGTGGGGCTCGGGGTGCGGTCGCCGTTCGTGGGGTCGAAGGGCTCGCCGTGGACGTCGTTCGCTACCTTGAAGCCTCTGGATTCGTTCCCGGGAATGCCGTAGAACGAATTTTCGTCGGTCATGTCCATCCAGATCGGGAAGTTGCCTTCGAGGTAGCGCGTGTCGCCCGCCGGGGTGCCGAAGTAGAAGACCTCCTGGCGGGTGGCGAAGATGCCCCCGTGGCCCAGCTCGTCGGGGAAGACGCGGCCGAGCCAGGGGCCGCAGGCGAAGACGTAGGCGTCGGCCGAGAGCGTCGTGCCGTCCGAGAGGTCGAGCCGCTCCATCCCCCCGCCGGAGACGGGCCCGGGCCGGACGCCGACCTGCCGGTATTCGCCCCCTTCGGCGACGAAGGCCGCGGCTACGAGCTGGCAGGAGCGCCGGGCGAGGAGGTAGCCGACCTGCTCCTCGAAGAAGACGGTCTGCACACCCTGGAAGTCGACCAGGGGAAAGCGGCGTTGGGCTTCGGAGAGCGTGAGCTCGGTGACGGAGAGGCCGTACTCGGCGAGGAGCGGCATGCTCGACCGTACGTAGTGGTCCGGCGCGGAGTACATCCAGAGGAGGCCCGTGGGATGGTAGAGCTTCTGCCCCCACCGTTCGCCGCTCTCCTTCCAGATCGGGAGGGAGCGGGCGACCTGGTCGACGTAGATGCGGTCGGAGCCATAGACGGCGCGGATCACCCGGGTCTCATCCCCCGAGCTGGCCCGGGAGTTTCCGGGCCCCCAGGCGTCTAAAAGAGTGACCTGTGCTCCCTTGCGCCGGAGCCAGAGGGCCGTCCATCCACCAAACGCACCGGCGCCGATCACGGCCACGTGTTTCGCCATCGGGGTCGTCTCCTTTGAGCGGGGGGAACGATAGCGCATTTTGGCTCAGCGAAGCCGCGAACACACGAAAACCGCCGTCAGCCCCCCAAGGCTCGTCAGCCGTGCCAAGGGAACCTCCTCCGTGAGAAACCCCTCCGCCGGGTGCCGCGACGGGGAGGGATCGGCGAAATCCAGTCGCGCGCCCGCGGGAGGAGAGAGGCTGAACAGGCGGATCTCCTGAAACCGCTTCCGGAAGAGCGACTCCCAATCCCAGAGATAGAGATTGGATCTGTGGAGGCCGCTCGCCCGGTGCCCTTCCATGGTGCGATCGTCCACGATGGGAGGCACGGAGGAGAGGAGCGTCCCCTCGGGAGCGAGGTGGCGCGCGATCCCCTCGACCGCCGCGGCAGGGGAGGCCACGTGCGGCAGGAGGTTCCCGGCCAAGGCGAGGTCGAAGGTGCCGAGGTCCGCGGACGGCGCTTCGGCCGTGCCCGCAACGAAGCGCACGCTCGGACCTCCGAAGCGGCGGGCCGCATAGGCGAGGCTCCGGGCGTCGGGGTCGAGCCCCGTGACGGACGAGGCCCCCGCCGTGGCTAGCCGGGTGCTCCCGTATCCGGTGCCGCAGCCCGCGTCCAGAACCCGCTTTCCCGCGGCATATCCGGCAGCGAAGACGTAGAAAGCCAGGTGCGCCTGATAGAGGTCGTTCGGTACCTCGGGGGACACCCCGCCGCGGGGCGGCAGACCGGCCCGGAGACGGCGCAAGGCGTTCGTGGCCCGATGGAGGATCGACATGGGGCGGAAAGGTACCATGGGACCGGAATTCAGGTTCCCCCAGGGACGTTGACCCTTCGTAGGAGCAGTAATCCAATGAAAGATGTACCCGTCTCCGGCAATACCGTCCCTACGAAGTACTGGCACGCGCTCGACAACGGACGCATCCAGTGCGACCTCTGCCCGCGTTTCTGCCGTCTGCTCGAAGGGCAGCGGGGGCTCTGCTTCGTGCGGGCCCGGCAGGACGACCAGATCGTGCTCACCACCTGGGGGCGGTCGAGTGGCTTCTGCGTGGACCCGATCGAGAAAAAGCCGCTGAACCACTTCCTGCCCGGCACCCCGGTGCTCTCCTTCGGCACGGCTGGCTGCAATCTGGCCTGCAAGTTCTGCCAGAACTGGGACATCAGCAAATCGCGCGAGATCGACACCCTGGCCGACCAGGCGACCCCGGAGGTCATCGCCCGGGCCGCGGAGCGGCTCGGCTGCGCGAGCGTGGCGTTCACCTACAACGATCCGGTGATCTTCCACGAGTACGCGATCGACGTGGCCGACGCCTGTCACGAGCGCGGAATCAGGACGGTGGCCGTGACGGCCGGGGAGATCTGCCCCGAGCCACGGGAGGAGTTCTTCCGCCACATGGACGCGGCAAACGTGGACCTCAAGGGGTTCACCGAGGATTTCTATCGGAAGATCTGCGGCGGCGATTTCCAGACGGTGAAGGAAACCCTGGCCTATCTGAAGCACGAGACGGACGTCTGGTTCGAGATCACGACGCTCCTGATCCCCGGGGAGAACGATTCGGACGCGGAGCTCGACGCCATGACCCGCTGGATCGCCGGCGCGCTCGGGCCGGACGTGCCGCTCCACTTCACTGCGTTCCACCCCGACTACAAGATGCTGGACAAGACCCCGACCCCGCCCGCGACGCTCAAGAAGGCGCGGCGGATCGCGCTCGGTAACGGCCTGCGCTACGTCTACACCGGGAACGTCCACGATAAGGAGGGTGGCAGCACTTACTGTCACGCCTGCGGTGAACGGCTGATCGGCCGGGACTGGTACGTGCTTTCCGAATGGAACCTGACGCCGGATGGCGCCTGCGCTTCCTGCGGGACCTCGTGCGCCGGGCGATTCGAGGGACCTCCCGGAACGTGGGGGGCGCGCCGGCTGCCGGTACGGTTGCGGGACTTTGCGGCCGGGCCGCGGGATCAGCCCAGGGCTTCCGCCCTGGGCTGACGTT
Source organism: Thermoanaerobaculia bacterium (assembly GCA_035278895.1). Classification (GTDB taxonomy): domain Bacteria; phylum Acidobacteriota; class Thermoanaerobaculia; order Multivoradales; family UBA5704; genus DATARR01. The sequence goes on from DATEIO010000059.1 coordinate 10,940, forward strand.
ACGCCGCCCTGAGGGGCGGTTTACGGGAAGATCCCCAGATCCTCGTAGCAGGTGGCGATCTTGTCGATCGCGTCGATGAAAGCGGCGGTCCGGAGATCGATGTTGGCTTTCTGGTCGATGCGAACCCGGTCGCGGACCTCGCGCAGGCGGTGGTAGGCCGTCACCATGGTGTCCTCGAGGCCGGAATAGACGAGGTCCACTTCGTCGGCTCCGTAGGCGATGCTCGCCACCTCCTGGTCGCTCAGCCGCTTTCCCGTGGCCCTCTCGACCGTCCCCAGGATGCGCCGGTAGGCCTGCTCCTCGAAGCGCTTCTCCATGCGGCCGAAACGGACGTGCTGGAGGTTTTTGAGCCACTCGAAATAGGAGACGAGCACGCCGCCAGCGTTGGCGTAGTGGTCGGGGACGATGTAGACGCCCCGCTGGTCGAGCATCTCGCTCGCTCCGCTGGTGAGCGGTCCGTTGGCTCCTTCGACGATGATCTTGGCTTTGATCCGCGGCGCGTTTTCCTCGTCGATCTGGCTTTCGAGGGCGGCCGGGACGAGGATGTCGCAGTCGAGCTCCAGCCCCTCCTTCGGGTTGGACGTCCGGGTGACCCCCTCCGGCAGGACCAGGCTCGCCACGGACTTCTTGGGGAGCTCTCGCCACTGCCCGACGATGGCCTTGGCGTCGAGCCCTCTAGAGTCGTAGAGCACGCCGTCAAACTCGATCAAGCCGACAATGATCGCTCCCATGTCCTGGAGGAACATGGCGGCATAGGAGCCGACATTGCCCAGGCCCTGGACGATGACCCGCTTGCCCGCGAGCCCCAGGCTCAACCCCAGGCGCGTCATGGTGGCCTCGACGCCGCACACTTCACGGGTGACGATCGCGACCCCCCGGCCCGTGGCCTCGGTCCGGCCGCGGACGCCTCCCTGGGCGATCGGCTTGCCGGTCACGCAGGCCGCGCCTTCCAGCTTGTCGGGGGCGAGGGCGGTGTAGGTATCGACGATCCAGGCCATCTCGCGGGGGCCGGTGCCAAAGTCCGGAGCCGGTACGTCGATGCCAGGTCCGATGAAGTTCTTCTTGACGAGCTCGAAGGTATAGCGCCGGGTGATCCGCTCCAGCTCATCGCGGCTATAGGCCTTGGCGTCGATCCGAATGCCGCCCTTGGCGCCGCCGAACGGGGCGTCGACCACGGCGCACTTGTAGGTCATGAGCGCCGCGAGCGCCATCACCTCATCCTCGTTGACGCTCAAGCTGTAGCGGATGCCTCCCTTGGTGGGCAGCTTGTGGTGGCTGTGCTCCGCGCGCCAGGCGTGGATCACCTCGACCGAGCCGTCGTCCTTTTCCAGGGGGAAGGTGAAGTGGTACACGCCGTTGCAGTTCTTGATGATCTCGAGGAGGCCGGGGGGGTGGCTCGTGAGCGCTGCCGCCCGGTCGAAATTCCGGTTCACCTGGTCGAAAAAGCTCACGTTTTGGCCCATAAATCTTCCTCGGAAAGGTTCGCCTGACAGGAAAAGAGGTCTGAGGCGAGGGGAGTGATAGCATTCTCCGGGGCGGCGGGCAAGACCTGGCAGGGTGGCTCGCCCGGTTTGTCACCGGAATTTATGGCGACCCGACCTTTCGGACTCGTGATCGTGGCGCTCGGGGTGGCCGCGGTGATCGTGGGGCTCCTCGTCTGGGCCGGCTGGCTCTCGTGGTTCGGGCGCCTCCCCGGCGACCTCCGCATCGAGCGGGAGAACGTCCGGGTGTTCATCCCCTTCACGTCGATGATCCTGGTTTCGATCGTGCTGACCTTGATCCTGAACCTGATCCGCCGGTTCTTCTGACCTCTCCTCATGCGCTGGCTCGAATCCACGACCTTCCTGGGCATCGGGCTGTTCGACTGGCTGTTCGCCGGGGTGACGGCGCTCGCCGTCTTCGCCGTTCTCCTCCTTCTGAAGCGGGTGGCCGTCCGATTCCTGAGCCGTATCGCCGGGAAGACCGCGACCGGGGCGGACGACCTCGTCCTGGAGCTCGCCGGGCGGACGCGGACGCTTTTGCTCCTCGTCCCTTCGGTCTTCGTGGGCTTTCTCACCCTGAGCGCCTTCCCGGAGGTCGAAGGCTTCCTCCGCGGCGCCACCGTCCTCGCAGTCCTCCTTCAGGTCGCATTGTGGGCCTCGGTCGCGATCAACTTCTGGGTCGCCCGCGAGAAGCGCCGCCGGCTGGAGCAGGACGTTACGAGCGCCACGCTCATCGGGATTCTCCGCTTCGTCCTGAACGTCGTCCTCTGGTCGATCATCCTCCTCCTCGCCCTGGACAACCTGGGGGTCAACGTCACCACGCTCGTCGCGGGCTTAGGGGTCGGCGGCATCGCGGTCGCGCTCGCCATCCAGAACATCCTGGGGGATCTCCTTGCCTCGCTGTCGATCATCCTCGACAAGCCGTTCGTGGTGGGGGACTCGATCGGCGTGGACGACTTCTCGGGCAAGGTCGAGAACATCGGTTTGAAGACCACGCGGGTGAGGAGCGTCGGCGGCGAACAGATCGTGTTCGCGAACGGTGAGCTTTTGAAGAGCCGCATCCGCAACTGGTCGCGCCTGGCCGAGCGGCGGGTCGTCCTCGCCTTCGGCCTGCCGTACTCCACCCCCGCCGCGGTGGTCGAGAAGATCCCCACCCTCCTGCGCAACGCCATCGAAGGGCGCGACCGCGTCCGCTTCGAGCGCGCCCACTTCAAGGGTCTGGGGCCCAACTCCCTGGACTTCGAAGCGGTCTACTGGATCACTACCGCTGACTACGAGCTCTTCATGGACCGCCAGCAGGAGATCGGCCTCGCAGTGCTGCGGGACCTGGAAGGGGAGGGGGTGGAGGTCGCGGCGCCGAACCGGGTGACGTTCGCGGAGATCCGTCCTCAACCCAAAGGCTGATACCCGCGCATCGGGTTGTCCAACCCGTGACAGTTGTTCTTGACGAGCACGTGCTCGGTCTCGAAGATCCGGGGGCGCTCGATGCGTTCGCCATTCTCGCCGGGGAAGAGCTCGACGATCTTCT
>DATEIO010000060.1:0-6255 GCA_035278895.1 Thermoanaerobaculia bacterium
GGCCGAGACCCTGGCGCGCAGCGAGGAGCTCGCGTCCATGCAGCGCAAGCTCGAGCACCGGCGCCTGGCTCTGGAGGCACAGATCTCCTCGCTGCGCGCCGAGCTCGAGACCGGCGAGGAAGAGATGAAGAGGCTCCTCGCCCAGGCGGGCCAGCGCGAGGAGACGCTCGAAGAGGGATTGGCCGCCATCGCGCGGCGCCGTCACGCGGACGCTCCCGGCAACCCGGAGAGAGGGTAGGCTTTGGACACGGATACCAAGCGCTGGAACCTCCGGCTGTACATCGCCGGGCAGACCCCCAAGTCGGTCGCCGCTCTGGCCAATCTGCGGAGAATTTGCGACGAGCACATGGATGGCCAGTACGAGGTCGAGGTGATCGACCTGATGGAGAGCCCGCACCTCGCCCAGAAGGACCAGATCGTCGCGATTCCCACGCTGGTCCGGCAGTTGCCGGAGCCGCTCAAGAGGATCATCGGTGACCTCTCCAACACCCAGCGCGTGCTGGTCGGGTTGGATCTGCAACCGCGGCTTTGAGGAAGCGAGCGATCCTTGAAGACGGCTCGGGAATTGCATGCAAGAATAGGTTCTATGAGTATTGACGAGGCTGGAGCAGGTTCAGAAGGATCGGTGTCTTCTCCGCAGGGGGCCCGCTATCTCCTTCGCCTCTACGTCACGGGCAAGACGCCGAATTCCGTACGGGCGATCGCCAACCTGAAGGAGCTCTGCGAAAAGCATCTCCCCGATGGATACGACCTGCAGGTGATCGACATCTACCAGCAGCCCGAGCTTGCCGAAGACGACCAGATCGTCGCGACGCCGACGCTGGTCAAGGAGCTGCCACCGCCACTGCGCAAATTGATCGGAGACCTGTCAGACCGGGAGCGGGTCCTCATCAAGCTCGACCTGCAGCCGGTTCGATGAAGACCCGTGGCACGAGAAGCCTTTAAGGGAGACGATTTCTCGAATGAGCTGGAGGATCTCCACGCCCGGCTCGCCGAGGCGGAAGAGACCCTGCGCGCGATCCGCGGCGGTGCTGTGGACGCCCTGGTGGTGGCTGGGCCCGAGGGAGACCGGGTCTTCACGCTGGAGGGGGCCGACCGGTCCTACCGCGTCTTTCTGGAAGGGATGCACGAAGGGGCCGTCACCCTGGCGGCCGACGGCACGATCCTCTACTGCAACCGCCGTTTTGCCGAGATCGTGGCGGGGCCGCTCAAGCGGGTCATCGGGGGCTCCATCCACCGCTTTGTGCGAGAGGCGGACCGGCCGGTGCTCCAGTCCATCCTCCGCGAGGGGCTCAGGGGCGCCGGCAAGGGGGAGCTGATCCTGGACGGTGACGGGGGCCCGGTGCCCGTCTACCTCGCCGCGAGCGCCCTCCCCTCGAGCGGTGTCGAGGCGGTCTGCCTGGTGATCACCGACCTGACCGAGCAGAAGAGGAACGAGCAGCTCGTCGCCGACGAGCGGCTCGCCCGCTCCATTCTCGAAAACGCGACCGAGGCGATCGTCGTGTGCGATCGCGAAGAGCGCATCCTCCGGGCGAGCCTCGCCGCGCGCAGGCTGTGCTTCGGCAATCCCGTGGGGGAGCGGTTCTCGGGCTGTTTTCCGCTGGAAAGCGCTTCGGAGGAGCCGGCCGTGCCGTTCGCGGCCGTTCTCGCGGGGAAGATCGTCCATGGTGTCGAGGCCTCTCTGCCGCTTGCGACCGGCGAGGTCCGGCAGCTTCTCCTCTCCGCCGGCCCGCTCTACGCTCCGGACGAGCAGATCACCGGCTGTGTCCTGACCTTGACCGACATCACGGACCGCCGCCGGGCCGAGATGGAGGTGGAGCGCGCCCGGCAGGAGGCCGAGGCCGCCAATCAGGCCAAGGACCATTTCCTCGCCACGCTCTCCCACGAGCTGCGCACGCCTCTGACACCGGTGCTGGCGATCGTCTCCGGGTTGAAGGGCGACGAGCGCCTCCCGGCCGACGTGCGGGACCACTTGGCGATGATGCAGCGCAACGTGGAGCTCGAAGCCCGCCTGATCGACGACATGCTCGACCTGACACGCATCTCCCGGGGCAAGCTCGAGCTGCGCCGCGAGGTGGCCGACTTGAAACAGATCCTCGATCACGCCCTGGAGACCTCCCGGGCGCGATCGGACGGCCAGGGGCTCTCGTTCTTCGTCGACCTCTCGCCCGGCGACCACCGCGTGTGGGCCGACGCTCCCCGGCTGACCCAGGTCTTCTGGAACCTGCTCAACAACGCCGTCAAATTCACTCCGGAGGGCGGCACCGTCTCCGTGCGGTCGAGGCTGGAGGAGGTGCCGAAGCCCCACCTGGTGGTCGAGGTCTCGGACACCGGCATCGGCATCGAGCCGGCCATGCTGGAGAACATCTTCGACGCGTTCAATCAAGGCGAGCGGGGGATTGCGCGTCGCTTCGGCGGCCTGGGCCTGGGTCTCGCCATCAGCAAGGCCATCCTCGAGCTGCACGGAGGGGACCTCACGGCGGCGAGCGACGGAAAGGACCGGGGCGCTCTCTTCACCGTCTCCATTCCGGTCGGCGAAATCTCCGCCCACGAGGTCCCCGTGCGAGCGAAAGCCAGCGAGAGCCCGAGCCCGGCGGACTCCCCGTTGCGCATCCTGCTGGTCGAGGACCACGTGGACACGGCCGAGGCCATGGCCGAGCTGCTCCGCGCGGTCGGGCATCAGGTCGAGACGGCTTCCTCCGTGGCCCAGGCGCTGGCCGTCGCACGCGATCCGCAAGGTTTCGACCTCGTGCTGAGCGACCTGGGGTTGCCGGACGGCAACGGCCTGGAGCTCATGCGGGAGCTGTCCGCCCGCTACGGCTTTCGGGGGATCGCCCTCTCCGGCTACGGCATGGAAGAGGACGTGCGCCAGAGCCTCGCGGCCGGGTTCCAGGCCCACCTGACCAAGCCGGTCAACGTGGAGGCGCTCAAGGCCGCGATCCGGCAGGCCCACCAGCAGCAGTTCGGCTGAAAGCTCCCGAGCGGTCCGTCTCCATGGGAGAATCGCTCTCTCACGGAAAGGACGACAATGACCGACCCGGCCGCCGCTCTGCTGACCGATCCCCTGACCCGCCCCGTCTTCGAAAGCTTCACCGTCTGGATTGCCTCCGGCTCCGGCCTGGAGAGCCTCGAAGAGCGGGCTCGCAGAGCGTTGCGCGAGAGCCTCAGAGGGGAAGACGCGGGTTGGGAGGTCAAGGCCGTCCACGAGAGCCAGCCAGGGATGTTCGATCTGATCCCGCCCGAACCCGGCACGCTCACGGTCGAACAGGCCTGGAACCTGACCTACACCCTTCTTGAGCAGCCTTTCGTGGTGGACGCCGAGCCGTCGTTCGAGATCCTCCAGGACAACGCCGACGCCCTGGCGTTCGAAGCCGAAGAGGAGGAGGACGAAGAGGTGGAGCCGATGCTCGCCGGCACCGAGCCTCCGATCTTCAGCAAGGCGCTGTTCGACTGGTGCCCTCGCCTGATCGACGCGCCCGGAGCCTGGGCCCTCCCTCCCCACGATCCCCGGCCGGACGATCCGCCCAATCGCTCGAAGGGGGGAGGAATCGTGATCGGCCATCCGGACGCCGGCTACCAGAGGCATCCGGAGATCCTGGACGAAATGGCGGGCCTGCCCACCCGTATGCAGGACGGCTGGGATTTCGTCGACAACGACAACACGGTAAAGGATAAAAGCGGCGGCCACGGGCTCGGCACGGCGAGCGCGCTGATGAGCGCGGAGGGCGGGCCCGGCGCGAAATTCGTCACCGGCGTGGCCCCGGCCGCGCGGATCATCTCCTACCGGGTGACCAAGCCGCACCTCCTCCTCCCCGCGCCGGTCCTTCTGGAGAGCGGCATGAGCCGCCTCGGGGATGCCCTCTTCCGGGCCGTGGACGACGGCTGCCACGTGATCTCGATCAGCCTGGGCTGGCTCCCGCTCGAAAAGGTGCGCCGGGCGGTTCAGCACGCCTACGACAGCGACGTCATCGTGGTCGCCGCGGCCGGCAACCAGGTGCGCTTCGTGGTCTGGCCCGCGCACTACGACGAGGTGGTCTCCTGCGCCGGCTGCACCTCGAAGCGGCGGCCCTGGAGCGGCTCGAGCCGCGGCAAGCGGGTGGACATCACCGGGCCGGCCGAGGACGTCTGGAAGGCTTCGGTCGGCGGCGGCGGCGCCTTCGAGGTGGAGCCGAGCAGCGGCACCTCGTTCGCCGCCACGAGCGTCGCCGGAACGGCCGCGCTCTGGCTCGCCCACTGGGGGCGCAAGTTCCTGCTCGACCGTTACCAGGGGGAGTTCCGATTGACCGCCGTGTTCCGCCGGCTGATGGCGGAGTCGTGCGATCCTCCGCCGACGGACGACGGCAAATTCGGCAAGGGCATCGTCAACGCCCGCCGTCTTCTGGAGACCCCGCTCCCGACGCTCGAAGAGCTGCGGGCCGAGCCCGCTTTCCTCTCGGCCGAGGCCGCGCTCACCGTGGCCGAGCCCACGCCGATCGCGGGCGTGCGCGCCGTGGCCGAGGCGTTCGACGACGTGCCCCGCGAGCGCCTGAACGCGGACCTGTCCCTCCTGATGAACGTGCCGGAAGACGAGCTCCTGGCGCGGCTCCAGGGGGTCGGGCGCGAGCTCGTCTTCCACACCCTCACCAATCCCGAAGTGCGCAAAGCGCTCCTCGCCACGGAAAACGAAGAAGAGATCCAATTCCTGGGCACCGCCACCGAACAGGCCGCGGCGCTGCCCGAAGCCCGTGCGAGCCTGCTCGAAATGCCGCTGTCGGAACGGTTGCGCAGGCGGATTGCGTTGTAGGCTTCCACAACAAAAAGGGGGGCGTTCGTGGCCAGCAATATCGACGAAGTCCTGGAGACGCTCGACGGCATCATCGCGGACTGCAAGGTGCGGCGGGATCCGCTGGGATATTTCCCCGCGCTCTACCGGCAGGTGACGCTCGAAGTCAAAAAAGGGATCGATCAGAATCAATTCGACGACGGTCCCCGCATGGACCGCTTCGACGCCCTGTTCGCCAACCGCTACTTCGAAGCGTACGACACCTTCCGCGCGGGCGGCACGCCGTCGAAATCCTGGCAGGTGGCTTTCGAAGCGACCAAGTCCGGGCGGCTCATCATCCTCCAGGACCTGCTCGTTGGGATCAACGCCCACATCAACCTGGACCTGGGAGTGGTCACGGGAGAGACCTTCCAGGGCACGGCGCTCGCGGACTTCCACGGAGATTTCCTGAAGATCAACGCGATCTTGAAAACCCTTGTGCCGGAGGTCGAAGCGGCCGTGGGCCGCTTTTCGCCGCTCCTCGATCTCCTTTCGAGGCTCGGCGGCAAGGACGTCCTGGAGGTCCTCGACTTCAGCATGAACGCCGCGCGCGACGACGCCTGGCTCCACGCCCAGCTCGTCTCCCTCATGCCTCCCGACAGCCGTCCGGCCCTGATCCGGACGATCGACGACAAGACGGCCTTCCTCGGCCGCCTCGTCACCCGGCCACGGGGCTTCGTGCGAGAAACCGTCAGGATCATCCGCAGCCTCGAAAGCCGCAACGTTCCCGCGATCATCGACGCGCTGAATTCGATCGTGCGGATGGACGAGCCGGCGTTGCTGGCCACCGTGGACCCGGCGGAGCTCCAGCCTTGAATCCCCAGGTCGATCTTCTCCTCAAGGCCCTCGACCAGGCCTACGATCACAAATCCTGGCACGGCCCGGTGCTCCGCGGATCGCTCCGCGGCATCACCGCCGGGCAGGCGGCGTGGAGGCCGGCTCCGGACCGGCACAGCATCTGGGAGCTGGCGATTCACGCGGCGTACTGGAAATACTCCGTCCTCCGCCGCCTGCGCCGGGACACGGAGGAGATCCGCTTCCCCCTGCCGGGAAGCAACTGGTTCCCCCGGCCTTCCGGAGAGCCTTCCGAAAGAGTTTGGAAAGCCGATCTCGCCATCCTCGCCGACATGCACCGCCGCCTCCGCACCGCCGTGGCGGAGCTATCCGACGGAGATCTCGACAAGGTCCCCGAAGGAAGCAAGACGAAGATCGTGGACCTGGTGCTCGGCGTGGCGTACCACGACGTCTATCACGCCGGGCAGATCCAGCTTCTCAAAAGAATGTCGCGGTAAGCCGCCGGTCTCCGCAAGAGACTGCAGGGACTGCAAGGACAGCAGGGACGCCAAGGACGTTTCTGTCTTATGTCCTTGCAGTCCCTGCGGTCGTTGCAGTCCTTTGGCGATCAACGGCAGCAAGGGCCCATCTGTTTAGCCCATCGGCGAGCCTCAGCGCAA
>DATEIO010000061.1:0-6159 GCA_035278895.1 Thermoanaerobaculia bacterium
CGAGATCGCCGCCGTCCAGCTCGCGACGGCCTACCTGGACCGCGGACCGCTGGCCTGGTGGGAGCGGCTGGCGGCGGACTCTCCGCTGCGCCAGCTCGACCGCCAGGAGGCGCTCGCCGAGATCGCCGTCCGCCTGGGTCCAGCCGAAGGGGCCACGTGGCAGCTGTTCACCCCGGGCCCGAGCCTCGACCGCCAGACCGCCGTGTTCGGCGTGGATTTCGGCTCGGGTCTCGACGAGACGATCATCCTCCGCCTGGTTGAAGAAGAGGGCGGCTGGAAGATCGCCGCGATCCGGGCGAGCTTCGATCCCGTGGAGACCGGAACGCCGCTCCCCCGTCCAGCGGCCGCCGCGGCGCGGGCCACGCCTCCCCCACCTCCTCCGGAGCCGGAGGCCTCCGGCGGCCGGATCGTCGCTCTCTTCGGGCTCGCTCTCCTGGGTACGCTCGGGATGGTGCTCCTGGAGCGCGCCGGGCTGCGCTGGGCGGCGATCGGCTCGGGGACTGTGGCCGTCCTCGCGGCGGCTGGCGCCTCGGTCCTGGGCTGGACTCCGGTGCGGCCTCTTCCGGCCCTGCTCTCCTGGGGAACGGTCGCGCCTGAGGACCCGGGCTTCCTGCGGCTCGCCGCCCTGGGGCCGCTGCGCGCCGCCCTCACGGCCGGCACGGATCGCGCGGAGATCGAGCGCCTGCTGGCCGCACCGCTCGCGGACCCGAAGGTTCGAGAGGTCCGGGAGCTCTGGCGCGCGCAGTACCTCCTGGAGAAGAACGACCTGGCCGCGGCCGAGGCCCTCCTGGCCCGTTTCCCCACGCCCGCGAGCCACCCCCTGGCCGAGCTCCTCCGCGCCCGCCTCTCCTTCCAGCGGCTGGACCGCCAGGAGACCGGGTGGTCCTACGAGCAGGCGATCCGCCGCGGCCTGGACCACGACGGCGTGCGCTTCGAGTCGGCGCTCGCCAAGGGGATGACGAACGAAGAGGAGCTCTCGGAGGACGAGATCGCAGCGCTCGTCGGGATGGGCTCGCGGCTCCCCGACCCCTGGTACGCCGCCGCGCAGATCGCCGTCACCGAGGACCGCCTGGACGAAGCCGAGGCCCTCCTGCGCACCGCGTGGCAGCTCACGCCGTTGACCCGGAAGGAGCTGTTCAGAAACGGCATCCTCGCCTTCCTGGCGGCCCGCCCCAACCTCTTTCCGCTGTTCCGGCTCGAAGATCCCGAAGAGCCGTGCCCCCCGGCCGAAGAGGAGCCGCGTCCCCTCGCCCTGCCTGCGGACGCCACCGCCGCCACCTGCGGCGAGTCGCTCCGCCTGGCCGCGGGCGGCGCCGAGCTCCTGGTGCCGGGTGGAGGGCGTCTCGCACCGGTGGACGCCGCTCTCGAGGATGTCGAAGCCTGGAGCCGCCACGCGGAAGAGAAGGCGCTCGCGGCCCTGCCCACGTTGACGGACGCGACACCCGAGGCGGCTCTCCAGCCCCGCCGGCTGCGGTTGACCCAGCAGGCGGCCCGCGCGCTGGCGGAGCGGAACCGCTGGAGCGAGCTGGTCGAGCTGACCGAGCCCGTCGCTGCATCCGAGGAACGCGCGCCCGCGTTCCTCCTGCGCCTGCGCGCCCAGGCGCTGCGCCAGGTGAAGCGGGAGGCCGAGGCCCGGGAGCTCCTGATCCGGCTGGCCGCGACCGACCTCGCGCGCCGCCGGCCGACCCCCGGGACGCTCCTGGACCTCTCCGAGCTCCTGGCCGCGGCCGGCGAGTACGACACGGCGATCCGCCTGTCCCGGATGGCCGACGCCCAGCTCCCCGAGCCGCGGGGGGACCGCCGCCGCCAGCAGCTCGCCCTGGACCGCGATCTCGCGGCGTCCTACGAGAGCTACAAGTCGGAGCACTTCGACGTGCGCTACCCGAAGGAGACGGGCGCGACCTACGCCCGCGGGGTGGCGCAGGTGCTCGAAGCGGAGCGCACCCGCCTCGCGCACTGGATCCCGCAGACCGGGAAAGAGCGGATCGAGGTTCATCTCTTTCCGCTCAAGAGCTTCCTCACCACCTTCGGAACCGGCGACATCTCCGTTCTCGGCCTCTTCGACGGCAAGGTGCGGGTCCCCTTTGCCGAGCTCAAAAGCCTTCATCCCCAGATCGTCGCGATCCTCTCGCACGAGCTGGCCCACGCGCTCATCGCCGCGGCGACCGACGACCGGGCGCCGCACTGGCTGCAGGAGGGGTTGGCGCAGCACATCGAGACCGGGATCAAGCGCCGCAACCCTCTCCCCGCCCTCGTCCGCGACCGGCGAGCGCTCGCGTTCCCGGCGATCGATCCGGTCCTGCGCGGGTTTGCCGAGCCGCAGCTGGTCGAGATGGCCTACGCGGAGGCGGCCTGGACGGTCCAGTTCATCGAAACCCGCTTCGGCGTCGAGGCGATCCATCGCCTGATCGGCGCCTTTGCCGCAGGCAGCACGACCGAGCAGGCGGTCCAGGCGGCCTGCGGCGTCTCCCCCGCCGAGCTCGATCGCGCGCTCTGGAAGTGGGGCACGGGCGAAGCGCCGCCGGACCGCCTCCTCATGGCCCGGCGCTACGACGTCGAATACAACGTGCAACTCATCAAGGAGCAGAAGAAAGGGGTGGAGGAGATCCTCCACGTCGGGATCAGCGAAGAGGGCCGCGCCGCGCTGGCCAAACGCAAGGAGGAGGCCGACGAAGGAACGAGGAAGATGAAGGCCTGGCACGCGACCTACGAGGCGAAGGCCGCCGACGCCAAGAAGGCCATGAAGACGATCCTCTCGGTCTACAAGAAGAACGGGCGCGAGGACGCCTACCCCGCCTGCGTCGCGCTCCGGGAGGGCGCCGGCCGGATGCTCGAGGATCCCGCGTCCTGGGCCTCTCCCGATCCGCAGCTCAACGAAACGCTGCGCACCGCGTACAAAGTCCTCGAGGACCTGGGAGATGCCTGTGGGTCCGCCAAGCGCCGCAACGAGGTCCGTTTCCTCATCGCGGAAGCCGACCGCTTCCTCGTTGAGGCGGCCCGTCTCCTGGAGCCCTACGGCCTCAAGCCGTAACCATGCTCCGGCCCCTGCTTTTCCTCGCGGCCGGAGCCTTGCTGGGCCCGCCGCACGCCGCGGAGATCGGGCCGGGCGGGGTCCACACGTACACGGCCGAGCTGACCGCCGGGCGCGCCTGGCTCGTCGAGGTGGATCAGCAGGGCGTGGACGTGACGGTCGAGATCGCGGGCACCGCCGTCGACAACCCCGTGGACCGCCAGGGGAAGGAGTCGCTCCTCGTCGAGCCGGAGACCTCGGGTTCTTACGAGATCGCAGTGCGGGCCCGGGAGGCGGGGGCGCCTTCGGGGCGGTACGAGATCCGCCTCGTGGAGGTCGAGGGGGACCGGATCGCGGCTCTCCGCGCGGTCACCCAGGCGGGGCAGCTCTACCTCGACGGGTCGAAACGGGAGGCGACCGGCGCCTGGCGGGAGGCGCTCGCATCCTGGAAGACCCTGGGCGAGCCACGGGAGGAGGCGCGGGCGCTCTATGCCCTGACCGTCCTCTCCCGGCTGGTGAACGAGCCCCGCGAGGCGGTCGCGCTCGGCCGCGAGGCCCTGCCCCTCTGGCAGTCTCTCGAGGAGCGCTTCTGGGAGGCCGCCACGTGGAACGAGGTGGGGCTCGACCTGTGGATGCTCGGGGAGACCGCGGAGGCCCGCTCCTCCTTCGAAAAGGCCCTGGCGCTCCAGCGGCAGACCGGCGACCGCTACGGCCAGGCGGTCTCGCTCTCCAACCTCTGCGTGATGGATCTGTCACGCGGCGAGTTGCGCAGCGCCCTCACCTGCTACGAGCAAGCCCTCCCGCTCCTCGCGGCCGTCCAGGCCGGGGCGCTCGAAGGCTCCGCGCTCACCAACCTCGGCAGCGCCTACGACCTCCTGGGCGAGCCGGACCGGGCTCTCGAAATCTACGGCCGGGCCCTCGCGCAGATGCGCGCCACCGGCAACCGGGCGGGCGAGGCCCGCACGCTCTCGAACCTGGGCGTCCTCTCGCTCGAGACGGGAAATTTCCAGGAGGCCCTCGCCCAATCCGGGCAGGCGCTCGCCCTCTTCCGCGAGCAGGACGACCTGCGCTGGCAGGCGCGGGTGCTCGGCAACCTGGGGGGGCTCTACGAGACCCTGGGCGAGCCGCGGCGCGCCCTCGCGCACTACGAAGAGGCCCTGGGGCTCTGGCAGAAGACGGGTGGCCGCGCAGGCGAGGCCGTCACGCTCGGCAACCTCGGGCGGGTCCACTCGCTCCTGGGAGACCCGGTCCGGGCGCTCGCAGACCACGGGCAGGCGCTGGAGATCTGGCGCGGTATCGGCGACCGCCGGGGCGAGGGGATGGCGCTCCTGAACCTGGGGAAAGCCCGGCTCGCGCGGGGAGAGCCCACCGCGGCTCTCGCGAGCTTCGGAGAGGCGGTCGAGAGGCTCCGCGCGGCGGGCGATTCGGCCGCCGAGGCGGACGCCCTGGCCAGCCAGGGGCGGGCTTTCCTCGCCCTGGGTGATCCCGAAAAAAGCCTCGCGCCGCTCGACCGCGCCCTCGAGCTCACGCGCGCAGCCCGGACCCCCGCGAACGAGGCGCAGGTCCTGCTGTCTCTGGCGCAAGCCGAGCGCCTCCTCGGGCACGGCGCCGAGGCGCGGCGGCGCTCGGGAGAGGTGCTCGACGTCGTCGAAAGGCTCCGCACGAAGATCGGCAATCCCGACCTCCTCGCCTCGTTTTCCGCCCTCGTCCACCAGGCCTATGAGCTCCACCGCGACCTGCTGATGGAGGAAGGGCTGGACCAGGCGGCGCTCGAAACGGCCGAGAGGGCGCGCGCCCGCACCCTGGTCGAGCTTCTGGCCGAAGCGAAGGTCGACGTCCGGCAGGGCGTGGACCCCGCCCTGCTCGACCGCCGGGCGACGCTCGAGCGGCGCCTCTCCGCCAAGGCCCAGCGCTCCTTGATAAACGAGCAGGAGGCTTTGCTCCGCGACCTGGACCTCGTGGACGCCGAGATTCGCGAAAAGAGCCCCGGCTACGCCTCGCTGACCCAGCCCCGTCATTTGACGGCCGCGGAGATCCAGGCGCTCCTCGATCCCCAGACCCTCCTCCTCGTCTACTCCCTCGGTGCGGAGAAGAGCTGGCTTTGGGCGGTGACGTCCGAAACCGTCTCAAGCTTCGCGCTCCCCGGCCGCGCCGCGATCGAAGAGGCCGCCCGCCGTCTCCACCAGAGGCTCTCCACGTTCGACGTGGCGGACCGCGCCGAAGAGGCGCAGGAGGCCGCGCGGCTCTCCAAAATCCTTCTCGGGCCGGTGGCGGACCGCCTCCCGGGCAAGCGCCTCGCCATCGTGGCGGACGGCGCGCTCCACTATCTCCCGTTCGCAGCGCTGCCCGGGCTTGGCGAAGCCGAAATCGTCTACCTCCCCTCGGCCTCCGCGCTCGCGGTCCAGCGGCGGACGCTCTCCGGCCGTCCTCCCGCGCCCCGGCGGCTCGCCGTGCTGGCGGACCCGGCCTTCGCGCCCGGCGGCCCCTTCGAGCGCCTGCCCGCCTCCCGCGACGAGGCCGAGGCCGTGGCCGCCCTCGTGCCGCCCGGGCAGGCCGAGGTCGCCCTGGGCTTCGCGGCCGACCGCTCGCGGGCTCTGGACGGCCGGCTCGGCGGCTTCCGGATCGTCCACTTCGCCACCCACGGCGTGCTGGACACCGAGCGCCCGGCGCTCTCGGGGCTCGCCCTCTCGACCGTGGACGAGCGCGGCGAGGTCCGGGAGGGCTTTCTCCACCTGCGCGACGTCTACAACCTGCGGCTCGACGCGGACCTCGTGGTGCTCTCGGGCTGCCAGACGGCGCTCGGCCGCGAGGTGCGTGGGGAAGGGCTGATCGGCCTGACCCGCGGCTTCCAGTACGCTGGAGCCGCCCGGATCGTGGCGAGCCTCTGGCGCGTGGAAGACCGCGCCACGGCGGCGCTCTTGACCGGGTTCTACCGCGCGATGTGGGAGGAGGGGCTCTCCCCTGCCGCGGCCCTGCACCGGGCCCAGAGCCGGCTGCGCGGAGAGCGGCGGTGGCGCGATCCGTATTTCTGGGCCGGCTTCATCCTGGAAGGAGACTGGAAGTAGACGGCCCGGGGTGCGATCCGGCGTCCGGCCGTCCCACTTACGAATCGAGGAGGATTGAACGTCATGAGCTTCACCATCAGCTCT
>DATEIO010000062.1:0-23074 GCA_035278895.1 Thermoanaerobaculia bacterium
CGGCCGGCGTCGAGCCAGAGGCAGCGCGTGCAGTTCTTGCGGATGGCGTCCGCGTTGTGGGAGACCAGGAGGACGGTCGTGCCGGCTTCGTGGAAGCGGTTGATCCGGGCCTCGCACTTGTCGGTGAAGCTCGAGTCCCCGACGGCCAGCACCTCGTCCAGGATCAGGATGTCGGGCACCCAGGCCGTCGCGATCGAGAAGCCGAGCCGGGAGATCATGCCCGAGGAGTAGCTGCGGATCGGCGAGCGGACGAAGTCGCCCAGGCCGCTGAAGTCGATGATCTCCTCCACCTTCTCGTCGATCTCCTTGCGCGTGTGGCCCAGGAGCAGGGCGTTCAGGTAGATGTTTTCGATCCCGGTCAGCTCGAAGTCGAAGCCGGTGCCGAGCTCCAGGATGGGCGCCAGGCGCCCCTGGACCTCGATCCGGCCGGTCGTCGGCTTGAAAACCCGGGAGATCACCTTCAGGAGCGAGCTCTTGCCCGCGCCGTTCCTCCCCACGATCCCCAGGGTCTGGCCCCGGGGGATGGCGATCGAGATGTCGCGGAGAGCCCACAGCTTCTCGTAGGAGAGCGCTCCCCGGATGAAGTGGATCGCGTACTCCTTGAGCGAGGGGATGCGGTGCTTCGCCAGGCGATAGCAGAGCGAGACGCCGTCGAGCCGGATGACGCTGTCCATGGTCAGATGTAGAAGGGGATCCGGTCGCTGCTCTTGCGGAAGGCCACGGCTCCCACGATCAGGGCGACGGCCGCGATGCCCACGCAGACGGAGAGGTGGGAGAGCGGCGGCACCTCCCCCTGGTAGATCGGGTCCCGGAAGACCTCCAGGATCGAGCGCACGGGGTTGAAGCGGACGATCCACTTGTACTTCTCGGGGAGGATCTCCATGGGGTAGATGACCGGCGTCAGGTACATCAGGACCGAGAGGAGCACGGTCACGAGCTCCACCACGTCGCTGAAGAACACGGCGAGCGGCGACAGCAGCAGCCCGGCTCCCAGGGTGAAGACCGCCGCGAGCAGGATTGCGACCGGCAGGAACAGGAGCGCCGGGGTGAGCGGATGGCCGGTGACCAGGAGGAGCAGGAACAGCGGGACCAGGGCGAGGACCAGGTTCACCACTCCGGAGATCACGGTCGCGAGCGGAAAGACCTCCTTGGGCACGGGGAGCTTCTTGAGCAGCGCCGCGTTCCCCTTGAGGCTGTTCATGGAGGCGATGATGCTCTGGCTGAAGAAGTTCCAGAAGAGGAGGCCGGCGAGCGCGTAGACCACGTAGTTGCCGAAGGCCAGGCGGAAGCTGAACAGCGAGCTGAACACCACCTGGAGCACCAGCATGGTGAGGAGCGGCTGGAGCATGGTCCACAGGAAACCGATCGCCGAGCGCCGGTAGCGCACTTTGAGCTCCCGGGAGACCAGGGCGGCGATCAGGTCGCGGTATTTGTAGAGCTCGAGCATGGTGGGAAGGCCCTTGGGGCGAGAGGGCTTTCTACACCGAGTTCCCGCGGATGGCAAGGAGCGCGGCGCGAAAAGCCCGGTCGTCGGCCCGCCAGAGGTCCTGTTCGTCCCGCGAAAGGAGGGGGAGGGCGAGCCGCCGGGAGGCGAGGCGGAGGCGGCCGCCGCTCCGCAGGGCGAATCCGGCCCGGGCCGCCCAGGCCGGGCCCCGGTGCTTGTGCGCCCAGCGCAGGAGGTCGGTCCACAGAAGCTCCGGATGCTGGTTCTTCCGCGCTCCCGCCTCCCGGCCGATCGTGGCCCCGTGGTGGTGCATCACCCGGAAGGAGGGATCGATCGCCACCTCCCAGCCGGCCCGCCGCGCGCGCAGGCAGAAGTCGAGATCCTGCGCGTAGAAGCGGAACCCTTCGTCGAGCGGCCCCACCGCTTCCCACACGGCCCGGCGGAGCCCCAGGGCCGCGCCCGTGACCCAGTCCACCCGCACCGGCCCCGCGGGCTCCAGGGGCTTCACCTTGCGGTAGAGAGGGAGCTTGGCGAGGAGCGCGGGCAGGCCGCTCGACAGCGCGAAGAACCAGGCCTGGGACGGCGCCGCGCCGCCGCTCCACTGCGGTGAGCCGTCCGGATAGTGGAGCGCCGCGCCCACGATTCCCAGCTCGGGGGATTCCCGGAAGATCGCCAGCAGGCGTTCGAGGGCACCCGGCTCCACCTCGGTGTCGCTGTTCAGGAGCAGGAGGATCTGCCCGCGCGCCGCCCCGATCCCTAGGTTGGCCGAGCGGGTGAAGCCGCCCGCCGTGTCGTTGCGAAGCAGCACCACCCCTGGAAACCGCGCCCGGACCTCCTCGGCCGTGCCGTCCCGGCTCGCATCGTCGACCAGCACGACCTCAGGTTCTCCGGAGGATGGGGGAGAGGCGAAGATCGTCTCCAGGCAGCGGAGGGTGAGATCCCGGGTGTCGTGGGTGGGGATGACGATCGACAGCTCGGGGAGGGGGGGCATGGCTGGGGGGATTTTAATCAGTTGTGGCACCATCCCGGCCTATGCCCCTCCGCCCGGCCCTCCTCCTCGGCCTCGCCGCCGCCCTCCTCTACATGGCCCTCGCGGGCCTGCGGATCGAGGCGCAGGGGCCGCAGTACGACGAGCTGCACCAGGCGACGGGCGCGTTCACGTGGCTGGGGGAGCCTCCGCCGCCGTTTTTCTGCATGTCGGCGTTCGGGCGGGTGTGCGTGCTGAACATGCCCTACAGCGCCGCGATCAAGACCAATCTCTACGGTCTCTATCTCCGGCTCTTTCAGCCGCGGTTCACGGTGGCGAGCTGGCGGTGGCTCGGCATCGGTCTCGTCGCGTCCGGCCTGGCTCTGTTCTCCGTTCTCGCCCGGCGGGCTCTGTCGCTTTCGGGGCTCGCGGTGTTCCTGGCGCTTTTCCTGACGGATGCCACGGTGCTTTTAGGCGGCCGTTTCGATTACGGGCCGGTGGCGCTCTCCCTGGGGCTCCGCCTGGCGCTTCTGGGCGTGTGGATGGGGAGCGAGGCGGGGGAGGGAGGGCCGTCGGCTCGCAGCTCCTTCGCTCTCGGGGCTCTCGCGAGCTTCGCAGTGTTCGAGAAGCTGAGCGCCGTCGTGCTCGTCCCGCTCGTGGCGGTCCTGGTGCTCGGCAGTCCGGGACGGCGGTCGGCGCGCCACCTCCTGGCGGCGGGGGCGGGGCTGGCGGTGGGAGCGCTCCCCCTGGCGTTGGTCAACCTGGGATCGCTGATGTCGTTCGGGAGGCTCGCCTCTCCCCTGGACGGCGGGCCGGCCGTGGACCGCTCGGTCTCCGGAATTCTCTCCTATGGGGGGCGATACCTCACGCTGGGACAGGGCCGGATCTTCCGGGCTCTCGTGCTGGGGACCGGCTCGTGGCCCTGGGCCGAGATCCTGGAGGGGGCTCTCGCGGGGGCGGTGTTTCTAGTTCTCGCGATCCTGGCCGCGCGCCGCGACGCCCCGCTCCCGCTGCGGCTCGCCGGAATCGCCCTCGCGGGATACGCGGCCGTGGGGTGTGGCCTCTGGCTCCTGCCGCGCGCGACGTGGGCCCACCACTGGATTCTCGGGACCCCGATCCAGTACGCGGCCCTGGCCCTCGCGATCTCGGCTCCGGCGGGGAGACGGTTGCAGGGCCTGGCCCTCGCAGGGCTCGCGGCGCTCTGGATCGCTTCCCGGCTGCCCGGCCTCGTGGCGGTGGAGCAGGCGCTCGCCCGGGGGAGCGCCTCGCCGGCCTGGGACCCGTCGCTCGCCCGCCTCGGCGAGCTCGCCGCCGCGCGGGCCGGAGAGGCCGTGTTCGTCGCCTCGGACTGGGGCGTCGCGACCCAGATCCTATGCTTCGGTAACGGCCGCGCCGGGCTGGTCCACGAGCCCTTCTGGCGCTACCAGGGCCCGGAGCAGCTCCGGGAGATCCCCCGAACCGCCAACCGCCGTGTCCTCTACCTCGTAAGGCTGCGAAATCCTCCCCAGGCCGTGCCCGGCGCCCTGGACCGCATCGAGCGGGATTTGGCGGCCGACCCCGGGTTTCGGGAGGTGCCGGCCGAGCCCGAGGCGGCTGCGCTGCGGGTGGTCCGGGTGCGGAAATTCGTCGTCCTCCCCTGAGGTGAAATCTTTGGCCTGAAGCTTGCGTTTATCCCCGCGAAGCCACTGTCGGACAAGCAGTTACCGAGGAGGCGAGGAAGCGGCCGGGGACAAGGATTGGAATTCCCGGTGACAGGAATTGGCCATCCGGCCTATGCATGGATTAAAATAAGTCCACATCCGGATCGCCAAAGTTGTTGCGGCGAAGCTTCCCAGGTCTTTTGGACGGGAGAACGAGATGCGCTTGAACCTGAACCCTGCAGCCTTCCTGGGCTGCCTCCTGCTCCTTCCGGCCGCCGCAGCGGCCGAGCCGTCCCCCCAGCCCCTTCGCGCCGCCGTTCAGGCGGGAACGTTTGTGACCGACGAGATGGAGGCGGTCGGGCTCGACCCGGCCGTGACGTCCGCCCTGCTGGAGCTCGAGCCCGAGGGGACGCTCGCCGTGGAGTCCTGGCCGGTCGCCCCCGGGGTGCGCCAGGACGTCGAGCTCGTCCGCTTCGACGTCTATGCGCCCGACGCCCGGATCGTGAAGATCGAGGGGGGCCGGGCGGTCGAGCTGCCGCGCTCCCGCCTCGCTTTCTTCCAAGGCCGCTCGGGCGAGGACCCGGAGACCCGGCTGATCGTCACGGTCGACCCCGACACCCGCTTGCTCGAGGGGATGGCCTTCACGCCCGAGGGGGTGCGCGAGCTGCTGCCCCGGGGGAAGTCCCAGGGCAGCTACGTGGTGGCCACGGCGGAGGCCCTGCAGCCGGAATCGGGGGAGCCCACGTGGACCTGCGGGCACCAGAGCAACGGCCTGGCCGCGCTGTCGGCCCCCGTCGAGCTCGGCCCGGAGACCGCCAAGGCCATCACCTCGCTGCACACGGCCACGATCGCGGTGGACACCGACAACGAGCTGATGAATCTGAAGTTCGGCAACAACGCCACCGCGGCCACCAACTACATCGCGAACCTGATCGCCCGGATGAGCATCATGTACGAGCGCGATCTCCTGATCCGGCTCGTCCAGGGCTTCACCATCCTGCGCCCCTCGACGACCACCGACCCCTACAACCAGAGCGGCACCGGCGGCGCCGACGGGGCCAAGCTCAACGAGTTCACGAGCTATTGGAGCAGCGGGTGCGGCGGGCAGTGCGCGAACGTGAGCCGGGCCCTCGCCATGATGCTCTCCGGCAAGCAGGCGAGCTCCACCTCGGCGTCGGGCATCGCCTGGGTCGGCGGCCTCTGCAGCACGGGGTCCGGCTACAGCTTCACCCAGGTTTTCAAATTCGCCCAGGACACCTCGGCCAACGACTCGAGCATCGTCGGCCACGAGCTGGGGCACAACTTCGGCTCGGACCACACCCATTGCTACTCGCCGCCGATCGACACCTGCTACAACGCGGAGAGCGGGTGCTACAGCGGCGGCACGACGAGCTGCCCGGCGTCCTTCACCTACAACGGGGTGACGGCCATCACGGGCACGGCGATGAGCTACTGCAACCGGATCGGCGGCTGTAGCCGGAAAGAAGTCTTCCACCCACAGACCGTCGCGATCCTGGCTCCCATCATCCAGGCCCGGGTCAACACGTGCATCTTCCCGCTGACGGTGGCTTCCAGCGGCATCTTCGGCAACGGTTTCGAGTCGGGTACGACGAGCTCCTGGCAATGAAACAATTTTTTCTGTGCCTCATGAAGGAGGGATCATGATCAAAGTCCTGCGCGCCCGGCGCGCGGCCATCCCGATTCTGGGAATGGTTTTTTCGCTGAGCTGTGCGGCGGCCGCCCTGGCGGTACCGGATCTGCCGCGGTTCGAAAGCGCCGCGCTCTCTCAGGCGGTGGCCGCGACCCTGTCCGGCGGCGGCCTTCTGCTGGACGGCGTCGAGGTGGCCGGCACGGGGGAGACCACGGCCTTCGTGCTCGAGCGCTTCGACGTGCTCACGAGCGACGCCGTGATCATCGTTCACGGAGAGGACGGGGAGATCCGGCTCCCGGCGCCGAAGAACGCCTACTTCAGGGGGGGCGTGGACGGCGAGCCCGGCTCGCGGGTCGTCCTGTCGGTCCTGGAGGACGGCTCGGTAGAAGGGATCGTCACCCGCGATTCGGGGCTCTACCTGATCGGGGGAGACGGTGAGGAGGCGGAGAAGGCCCTGGGCGGCCCGCTCCTGATGCACGAGGTCGATCCCATCAGCGTGAAGACGGCAAACGGTGGCTTCACCTGCGGCAACGACAAGCTGCCCCGGATCACCGATCCGCTGGCTGCCCTGGGCGCGCCGGAGCCGGACGCCCCGTCCGCGGTGCTCGAGAAGGCGGCGTCCTACAACGCCCGGGTCGCGATCGAGACCGACTTCGAGTACTACCAGAAGTTCAACAACGTGACCAACGCGACCAACTACGCGATCAACCTGCTGGCCTACGCCTCGACGATCTACGAGGCGGAGGTCAACACGGCTCTGACGGTCCCGTCCGTGAGCCTGTGGACCACCAGCAGCGATCCCTGGTCGCAGAGCAGCACGACCTGCGGTCTGATGGAATTCGGCCGCTACTGGAACAAGAACAACGCGGGCGTCTCGCGGACCATCGCGCACTTCCTCTCCGGACGCGCCCTGGGCGGCGGGATCGCCTGGCTGGGCGTCCTCTGCTCCGGAGGATTCAGCGCCAACGCGACCTGCCCGGGGCTCGCGACGGATGCCCCCTGGGGCGGCGGCTACGGCTTCACGGCCAGCCTCTCCGGGACCTTCAATATCGCCAATCCTGCGGTCATCTGGGACATCGTCGCGGTCTCTCACGAGATCGGGCACAACTTCAACTCTCCGCACACCCATTGCTACAACGGGATCGGCGACAGCCAGGCGGTCGACGGGTGCTACAACGGAGAGTGCGCGAACGGCTGTTACTGCGGCACCCAGGGCCTTCCCGGCCCCCAGGGAGTGAGGAGCGGAACCCTCATGAGCTACTGCCATCTGCTCGGCGGGGGCTTCACGAATATCGCCATGACGTTCGGGACGGGCCATCCCTACGGCGTGCTGCCCGGCCGCGTCCCGTCCCGTATGAGCAGCCACGTCGTCTCACGAGCCACGTCCAACCCGAGCTGCCTCGCGTATACTGCGGGTATCTTCAGCGACGGCTTCGAGACCGGAAGCGCGGGGTCCTGGCAATGAACGGAGAAATTCGGCCGCAAGGCTTGAGAGGATCAGCTATGAAGATGGAGACGAGACACTTCCGTCGCGCCGCGGCCCTGGCGCTCGGTCTGGGCCTCGCGGGCTCCTCCCTGGCGCTCGCCGGCACGCTCACGGTCCGGCCCGGCGTGCCGTCCGTGGGTGGGGCCGCCCGCTACACCGGCAGCCACGGCCTGGAGGTCAACGTGGCGGTGCCGGACCGCAACCCGGCCTTCGTCCAGTCGAGCCACCCCTCGGCCGAGGCGGCCTACCGCGTCCGCTTTTACGTGAACCTGCGCAGCTTGACGATGAGCGAGGGCAACGAGTTCGATCTCTTCACGGCCTACGACGGCGCGGATCCGGTGCCCCCCACGACCACGGGGAACGCTCTGCTGCGCGTCGTGGCCCGGCGCTCGGGCGGCCAGAACGTGCTCTCCGCCTTCGTGCGCACCGACGGCGGAAGCCAGACCGAGATCCCGGGCGAGATCGCCCTCGGCAATGGCTGGCGGGTGGTGGAGCTCGACTGGGCCAAGGCCACGGCGGCCGGCGCCAACAACGGCCGGCTGAGCCTGTGGGTGAACGGCTTCCCCCGGACCGGTCTCTCCGGGCTGGACAACGACGCCTCGAGCATCAACTACGCCCGCTGGGGCGCGGTCTCGGGCGTGGACGCGGGCACCTCGGGCACCCTCATGCTGGACGACTTCGCCTCGCAGCGCACGGGCTACATCGGGCCGCT
This sequence comes from Thermoanaerobaculia bacterium, assembly GCA_035278895.1. Taxonomy (GTDB): domain Bacteria; phylum Acidobacteriota; class Thermoanaerobaculia; order Multivoradales; family UBA5704; genus DATARR01. The sequence continues at coordinate 7,901 of DATEIO010000062.1, forward strand.
TTCGGTGTTCTCGGACGTGCCGACCTCGGCGTCCTACTGGGGAGCCGTCCAGGGGCTCTACTCGGCGGAGGTGACCTCCGGCTGCGGCGGGACGAGCTTCTGCCCCAACAACAACGTCACCCGCTCCGAGATGTCGGTCTTCCTGCTCCGCGTCACGCGCGGGGCGACGTTCACGCCCCCCGCGCCCACCGGGGTCTTCTCCGACGTGGCCACCAACTACTGGGCCGCGCCGTTCATCGAGCAGCTCTATGCGGACGGCATGACGTCGGGCTGCGCCTCCAACCCGCTGCGGTTCTGCCCGACCAACCTGGTCAGCCGCGCGGAGATGGCGGTGTTCCTCCTGCGGGCCAAGTACGGCACGAGCTACACGCCGCCGCCCGCCACGGGAACGGTCTTCGCGGACGTCCCCGCCGGCTACTGGGCGGCGCCGTGGATCGAGCGGCTCGCGGCCGAGGGGATCACGGCCGGCTGCGGCGGCGGCAACTACTGCCCGACCGGCTTGGTGACGCGCTGGCAGATGGCGCTCTTCCTCACCAACACCTTCAACCTGCCCACGCAGCAGGTCGGACCGTAGGGCGGGACCGCAAGGGTCTTCTGTAGGGGCGGCCCTGTGTGGCCGCCCTGTTTATTTTGGGCGTTTCCTAACCCAGGGCGGCCACATAGGGCCGCCCCTGCAGATCCAGCATCTTTTTTCAGGGGAACGTCAGGTCCAACACGCGGGAGAGGAACGTCGCCATCTGATCCCGCTTGACGGAATCCGTGGGACAGTAGCGCAGCGGGTTCATTCCGCAGCCCCCGGTGAGCCCCTCGGCGTAGAGCTGCTCGATCCAGGGCGCCGCCCAGTAGCTGGCGGAGACGTCCGAGAACACGGTCCCGGTGGCGGGCGGCGGCAGGTAGGCCGGCCCGTGCTTGAGCTTCAGCAGGAACACCGCGATCTCGGCCCGCGTCACGGAATCCCCCGGGCAGTAGCGCAGCGGCGCCAGGGCGCAGCCTCCGGTGAGCCCGTCCACAAACATCTGCTCGATCCAGGGGGCGGCCCAGAAGCCGACCGCTACGTCGTTGAAGATTCCGGTCGGCATGGGCGGAACGAAGCCCGTCTCGTGGCTCGCCCGGACCATGAAAACGGCCGTCTCCGCGCGGGAGACGGGGAGCGATGGACAATAGCGCATGGGATTTGCGGCGCAGCCCGCGGTGAGCCCTTGCGTGTAGATGCCCTCGACGTAGCGCCAGGCCCAGTGCGTGGGCGGTACGTCGTTGAACGTCATCCGGACCACCGAGAACGAAAACGGGGTGGCCACGGAGGACGCCGTGCCGTCCGTGTTCTGGACCTCGAGATACCCCTGGTAGGTCCCGATGTCCGCGGTCTGGGGGCTCCAGGCCGCGGGATTGCCGGTGATGGCGGAGAGTTTATTGCCGGTCGACAGCACCCAGCGGTAGGTCAGCGACGGGCGTCCCGTCGCCTGCCCCGAGAAGGTGAGCGTCTGCTGCGTGCCCACGACGGACGGCACGCTGCCGACGCCCACGATCTGCGGCAGCGGATCGTGGACCACGACCTCCCGCGTCTCCGTGTCGCAACCCGCGTCGTTGCACACCTCCAGCGTCACCTGCTTGACGCCGGGAGACGTGAAGGTTACCGACGGGTTTGGAGAAACCGCGGTCCCAGCCTGCGCCAGGACCGCGTGAAGGAAAAGGAGCCCCACTGAAGGGGCGAGAGCCTTCCCGCCAACCCGGAGAGCACCAGCCTTTTGTGTTTGCACGGATCTAAGAAAAGCAAAGCGCATACCTGGACGTGCCAAAACATAAACCCTTGAAAACAAAAGAAATTGAAAACGCTTCCATCCGCCGAACGCCACAATCTGGCACCAAAAATTGACAATCTTTGTCATCTGCCGTTTCCTTGCACCCGCGCGGCGCGTCCAGTAGGCTCCGCCCCGTGTTTCAGGTTGTCCTCTACTGCCCGGACCGCCATCTGACCTATGAGGGATCCACTCCCGACCGCGTCGGGGTCGGAGGCGGCGTCACGGCGCGTATCCGCCTGGCCCAGGCGCTCGCCGGCGCGGGATGCCGCGTCCGCATCGTCGCCAACGTGCCGCGTCCACACGCGCTCGGGTCCGTTGAGCTGGTCCCTCTCGAATCTTGCCGAAGCTTATCCTGCGACGTGCTGATCCTCAACAGCACGGGAGGGAAGCTCGACCTCTCGCCGGTCCTGGAGCTCGACGTCCGGGCCCGGCTGCGCCAGGTCTGGGTGGGCGGCGAGGCGCGGGTCCAGGGGCTGGAGACGGTGGGATACGACTTCGTCGTAGCGCCCAGCAACTATGTCCGGAAGGTGATCGGAGAGGTCTGGGGAGTCCCTTCGGCCCGCCGGCTGGTGATCCATAACGGCGTCCCCGAGCCGGCGAAGCCCTCGTGGCTCGGCCGGGTGGAGCGCGACCCCTTCCGCCTGATCTACACGGGCCATCCCATGAAGGGGCTTGCCGCTACCCTCGAGCTGCTGCGGCTCCTCCGCGCGGAAGACCGCCGCTTCCGGCTGGACGTGTTCGGCGGGCCGCGCCTGTGGGGACAGGAGGAGACCCCCTTCGATCCTCCCGAGGGGGTCGCCTGGCACGGCTTGGTCGGCCAGAAGACGCTCGCCCCGGCGCTCCTCCGGGCCGGGTTTTCGATCAACCTCCAGGGGATCGCGGACGGGTTCGGGATCGCGCTGGCCGAGGCCATGGCGGCCGGGTGCATCGCGGCCGCGAGCCACATCGGGGCGTACCCCGAGCTGATCCGGCACGGGTACGACGGATTCCTTGTCCCGGGGGACCACGCGAGCCCCGAGACCCTCGCCCGCGTCGCGGCCCTGCTGATCGATCTGGTGAAGGCTCCGGATTTCTGCGCGTACCTGCGCCGGAACGCGTCCCGGTCGCCGCTCCCCTGGTCCGTCGTGGCCCGGGCCTGGGTGGGGCACTGGCAGAGGTTTTTCTCCAGCGGCGAGGCGCCGGGCGGGGAGGCCTGCCCCGAGTGCGGCGCGGAGCGCTTCGCGCTCGCGGACGGCTGGCACTGCCCCGGCTGCGGCCGCTACTCCCGAGGCGCAGATGGCCCCTGAGACGCCGGCCGGTTCCTGTTTTCCGGCCTCCTACTGCTTCTACCAGAAGCTTCTCGCGAGCTACGGCCGGTCCAGGAGCCGGCTCTACCGCGCCGCGATCGAGCGGACGGTGAAGGCGGCCGTGCTCTGGGGCCAGGTGCACCGCGGCATCGCCTTTCCGGACACGGCCGTGGGCGGCTGGTGGTGGACGTGGCGGTGGCGGTTCGAAGTCCTGATGGAGTGGAACGAGGCCGAATCGGTCTGCTGGTGCCGGCGGCTCGTGCGCCCCGGCATGACGGTCGTGGACGTGGGCGCGCACATCGGCTATTACACGCGGCTCCTGGCCAGCCTCGTGGGCCCGTCCGGCGCGGTCTACGCGTTCGAGGCCCATCCGGAGAATTTCGCGCTCGCCCGGCGGAATCTCGGCGAGCGCTCTGGCGGCCACGTCCACCTCTTCAACCTGGCCGCGGGGGACGAGCCGGGCCGGGTGCGGCTTCACCTGTCCCCGGGCTCGAGCAATCACTCGCTCGTGTCCGGCTACACCGAAGACCGGGGCACGATCGAGGTGGAGTGCGTGACGCTCGACTCGTTTCTCGCCGGGTGCGGCGTGGGCGCGGTCGATTTCGTGAAGATCGACGTCGAAGGGGCCGAGCCCCGGGTTCTCGCCGGAATGTCCCGCCTCCTCGCGGCCTCGCCGCGGGCGGCCCTGCTGATCGAGCTGAACCCGCGGGCCCTCGCCTGCGGCGGCTCGTCCGCGGAAGACCTCCTTGAACGAATCGGAAGCCTCGGCTTCGAGCCCTGGATCGTGCTTCCCGATGCCCGCCTGGAGGCCCCGGAGGGGCGGAGCTGGGAGTTCGAAGAAGGGGCTCCCAACCTGCTCTGCCTGCGGCCGGGGGCTACGGCAGCGGCAACGAGAACGTTCGGCTGAGGAACGCCGCCGCCTGCGCCCGCGCGACCGAATCCGTGGGGCAGTAGCGCAGCGGGTTGTTCCCGCAGCCGCCGGTGCCGCCTTCGGCGTAGAGCTGCTCGATCCAGCTCACCGCCCAGTAGCCGGGGGGCACGTCGGAGAAGACCGTGCCGGTCCCCGGGGGCGGACCGTAGGTGCTGCCGTGCTTGGCCTTCAACAGGAAGACCGCGATCTCCGCCCGGGTCACCGAGGAAGTGGGGCAGAACCGCCGCGGATTCGTGGCACAGCCGGCGGCCAGCCCCTCGTTGAAGAGCTGCTCGATCCAGGCGGCCGCGAAATCGCCGGCCGCCACGTCGGCGAACACGGTCCCGGTGGCGGGCGGCGGCACGTAGGTGGCCCCGTGGATCCCCTTGAGGAGGAAGATCGCCATCTGGGCCCGGTTCACGGCGGTTCCCGGACAGAAGCTCGGCGGGCTCCCCGCGGAGCAACCGGCGGTGATCTCGGCGCCGTAGATGGCCTCCACGAACGGCCACGCCCAGTGGGTCGGGGGGACGTCCTGGAACGTGTAGGGGGCGACCCACCGGAGGCTGTTGCCGAAGAGGTCGGTGAGATAGAGCCTCCCGGTTTCCCCTTCGCCGAAGCTGCTGATCCCGAACGAGGTATCGAGCAGCAACGGGCTGCTCCACGTGCCGGAGCTCTCGCTCGCACGCCAGAGGAAGCCCGAGCAGAAATCTCCGTAGAGGTACTGGCCGAAGAACGAGTGCGCCGGCAGGTTGCGGAAGACGTAGCCCCCGGTCACCGCACAATGTCCGGGGCTCGCGGCGGTCTGGTCGTACTCGAGAATCGGAAGAACGGAGCCGCCGTTCAGAAAGGAGGTGCACGACCCGCTGGGGACGTCCTCGAAGCAATGGGCCCCCTCCAGCACGTCCCAGCCGTAGTTCTCACCGCCGGTGCTCGAGGCGGGCTGGAAGTCGACCTCCTCCCAGTTCCCCTGGCCGACGTCGCCGATGTAGAGGTCGCCCGTCAGGCGGTCGAAGCCGAAGCGCCACGGATTGCGCAGGCCATACGCCCAGATCTCGTCCGCGCCCGCCGTCGCCCCGGCGAACGGATTGCCCGGCGGGATCCCGTAGTTACGGGCGGGATCGGCCGGGAAGTCGTCGACGTCGACGTCGATGCGCAGGATCTTTCCGAGCAGGCTGCTCAGGTTCTGGGCGTTCTCGCCAGGGTCTCCGCCGCCTCCACCGTCTCCGGTCGCGATGTAGAGATCGCCGTCGGGACCGAAGGCGAGCTGGCCGCCGTTGTGGTTCGTGTTCGGATGGGAAATGGTCAGGAGGACGGTTCCGGAGGTGCCCGCCACGTTGGGATCTCCGGAGACCTGATAGCGGGCGACGGTGAGCGCTCCGTCCGCCTTGCGGGTGTAGAAGACGTAGAACAGGCCGTTGCTCTCGTAGTCGGGGTGGAACGCGAGCCCGAGAAGCCCCCGCTCGTCACCGCAGGTGATCACGTCCGTGCCGGGAGAGGCTCCCAGGTTCAGGAACGGCGTGGCTCGAAGCGCGCCGTTCTCGAAGATCCGGATCTGGCCGCACCGTTCGACGATGAACAGCCTTCCCGAGCCGTCGCCGGCATTCGTGACGCCGATGGGGGAGGAGAGCCCGCCGGTCAGCAGAACGGACTGGACGAGGGTGCCGGGAGGGGGAGCGGCGGCAACGGGAGCGGCCAGGGCGAGGGCGCCCAGCAGGAGCCCGCCCAAGGCCTGGAAGCGACCGGAACAGCGGATGGCCATAAGAAACCTCCTCTGCGGATCAGCACCTCCGGAGGACCGGAGGTGCTTTCAGCTTATACCGAATTTTCTACGGGATCGCCAGGCTGAAAGCCCGCACCAGGAAGGCCGCCACCTGCTCCCGCTGCACGATCTGCTCCGGGCAGTACATCGGCGGGTTGCTGCTGCAGCCCGCGGTGCCGCCATCGGCGTAGAGCTTCTCGATGTACGGCGCGGCCCAGTAATTCGCGGGGATGTCGTTGAACACGGTCCCCGTGGCGGGCGGCGGCGTGTAGGAGGTGCCGTAGGCCTGGCGGATCAGGAAGGTCGCCATCTGCGCCCGGGTGACGAGGCTCGTCGGGCAGTAGCGCAGCGGGTTGGACGCGCAACCCCCGGTCAGGCCGTCTTTGTAGAGCTGCTCGATGTAGGCAGCTGCCCAATAGTCGGCGGGGACGTCCGCGAACACGGTCCCCGTGGCCGGAGGCGGAACGAATGAGCCGCCGTGGACGCCGCGCACCAGGGACACGGCCACGTCCGCGCGGTTGGTGTTTCCGGTAGGGCAGAAGTTCCCGGAGCCGCAGCCCGTCATGATCCCGGCGTTTTCGTTCGCCTCGACGAAGGGCCAGCTCCAACGGCTGTACGGCACGTCCAGGAAGGTGTGGTAGGCGTAGGAGGCGCACTGCTTGTCGGTGATCCGGAGCGCCGCGCCCAGGCCGTCCGCCTTGAGCTTGGCTGACATCAGGGCGTCCGCGGGATTGGCCGGGGTGTGGTGATTGAAGCCCTGGGTGTGCCCGAGCTCGTGCGCCAGGACCTCCCGGAAGCTCACCTCGCCTACGCACTGCGCGCCGTCGTTGACGACCACGTAGGTCGAAGAGGCGGAGTGCCAGGGCTCGCCGTCGTACTGCCGGGTCGCGAGATCGAAGAACGCACCGCCCATGGCAAGGGTTCCGACACAGCCGGAGAGGTCCGGGATGTCCTCGCAGGGATCGTTGAACAGCACGGCGCCCTGGTCGGTGTCGAAGTTGCCCGAGCAGGCCACCTGGCTCGCCCGGGTGCTCCCGGCGGTGAACCGGATGCCCGAGTCGGGATGATTGGTCCAGGAGGCCGTCCCCTGCTGCACGGCCGAGACCCCGCCGTCCGCGATCCCCGTCTGTCCCGGCGTGGTGGGGGAAATGGTCGCCGTCTTGGAGCCGTCCTCGTAGCCGAACCACCGGATGGGAAGGCCGTCTCCCGGGTAGGTCAGGAATTGACAGGCGGCCGGGGCGGTGTGCAGAGCTTCGAAGGCCGAGGTCAGGGCTCCGCCCTGCGAGCTCTCGGGAGCCACGACCTGCTCCCGGTTCCACCGCGCCCCGCGGGCGACCTCTTTCAAGTGGGCGAGAAGCTCGGCCTTGCGGTAGATCCCGACCGGCTCGACGGACGCCTTGGTGTGGAGCTCAACGCGGTCCGCCTGGGGGAGGGGGCGCAGGACCTGGCCGTCCGGCGCCTCTTCGAGAAGGCCGTAGGCCAGGGTCTTCGAGCGCCACCGGCCGTCGGGCGCGGGATCCAGGAAGAGGAGATAGTTGTGCCCCTCTTCGAACCGCGGCGCGCCCGCCACGGCCAGCCCTTTCTTTCCCAGGGCCCCGCCCGGCTCCCGCACCTCGAAGACCGTGCCCGGGTCCGCTCCGGCGATCCGCTCGAGGAGCTGAAAGCGCGTGACCGTGTAAAGAAGGGACCCCCCCTCCTCGACGTGGGACTCCACGGCCTGGGCAAACACCGCGGCGCGGGAGAGGCGCGCGAGCTGGCCCAGGTCCCGGGGCGGCACCACGGTGGTGGCCCTGGCGGGAAAAACCTGCGTCAGGAACGCGGAAACGAGGATCGACAGGACGACAAAGCGCTTTGGCATGGCTGTACTCCCGGCAGAAAAGAAGCGCCCAGGCACGGCTCGATTTCTTGCGGACCTCGTGCCAACGAAAGAGAAACATTTCGAAGGCTCGAAGGATTCCAGGCACGCCTTTTGCTCATTCCCCGCGGGTGTTGATCCCGCTTGAACAGGGGAGCGGATTCCTCGACTCGATAAGCAGGCGTAGCAGCGATTGACTGGTCGGTCCGCGGGAAAGTTTTTCCTCCCCAGAGTTGCAAAAGGAGTCTCATTACCATGCGGCAAGCCCCCCGTTTCACCATCTTGACGATTCTCACGTTGTTGATCGCGATCCCGGGCCTGGCCTCGCTGGTCGCCCCCCCTCCGAACCTCGGGTCTCTCGCCCGGATCAGCCGGACCGTGGTGTTTGCCGAGGCCGGGGAGACGTGGACGGAGGTCAAGGGCACCCAGCCTTCGACGATCACCGCGTTCCGCGTGCTGCAGAACGTGGGCGGTGAGAAGCTGAGCGGCACCTTTGAAGTGCGGGAAGAGGGCGGTGTGGCGGGAGACCGCGAAGTGAGCGTGCTCGGAACGCCGAAGTTCGAGAAGGGTGGGCGCTACCTGCTCTTCCTCGATCCGGCCGGCACCACCGGCCGCTGGCGGACGAAGATGCTGGCCTACGGCGTTCTGCGCGAGGACGAGCGCGCCGGCCTGCTCCGCCCGCTGCCGGAAGCGGAGGAGCTCTCCGTGCTGCCGCGGCCCGGAGTGGAGACGATCGGCACCTACCGCAAGGAGGCGCTGCTCGAGCACCTGTCCGCCGTGGCCCTGGGGACTTTCCCCTGGTCGGCCAAGTCGGTGGCGGTGGAGGAGCCGGCGATGGCGTTTGAGGCCGAGACGTCGACTCCGGATGCGGGCACCGGCATGGTGGGCGCTCCGCTCCACACGGCGCCCACGGCGTGCCGGTTCCGGACTTCGACCGTCACCAGCCGGCCCATCCGCTGGTTCGGGTTCGAGGACGGCACCCAGACGGTGAGCATCTACCACACCACCCCGGGGCAGGCCGGGATCGCAGACGGCGGCGTCAGCGCGGTCCAGCAGGGCGCGGCGGCGTGGACCGACAGCCCGAACTCGGTGATCAACCTCCAGTACGGAGGCTCCCGGGCGGCCAGCGTCAACTGCGCGGACGGCAGCGCCTTTGAAGGCCTGAACGACGTGATCTTCAACGACCCCTGCGAGCAGATCGTGGACATGACGGCCTCCTGCGACGGCGTCACGCTCCCCGGGCACTGGAGCTCTCCGTGCTGCGGCCAGGTCGCGCTGTTCCAGCTCACCTCGAACCCCAACGTGGCGGGCACGCACGACGGCGAGCAGTGGCAGCCGGCCACGGGCTTCTCGATCGTGGTCAACGACGGGGCCCAGTGCGTGGGCGAGACCGATTTCAAGGAGGTGGTCACCCACTTTGCGGGACACGCGCTCGGCTTCGATCACCACGAGGATTCGAACGCCACGATGTACGCCCAGCTGGGCGTACACCCGTCGCGCGGCGCCACGCTCGCCCAGACCGACCTCGCCTGCGCCCAGTACGCGTACCACACGTTCCTGGACGTGCCGTACAACCGCTGGAGCTGGCCTTTCGTCGAGGCGATCGAGAACGCCGGGCTCACCGCGGGCTGCGGCGCCGGAAACTTCTGTCCCACCGGCAACGTCAACCGCGCCGAGGTGGCCGTGTTCCTGGTGCGCGGCGTCCACGGCGGCTCGTTCGTGCCGCCCCCGGCGACCGGGACCATCTTCGCGGACGTCCCCGCCGACTACTGGGCGGCTCCCTACATCGAGCAGCTCTACAACGATGGCCTGACCGGAGGTTGCGCCTCCAACCCGCTGCGCTACTGCCCGACGAGCCTCGTCACCCGGGCGCAGATGGCCACGTTCCTGATCCGCGAGGCCTATGGGGAGTCCTACACTCCGCCGCCGCCCACGGGGACCGTGTTCAACGACATTCCCGCGAGCTACTGGGCCGCGCCCTACGTGGAGAAGCTCTTCGCCGACGGCGGCACCGCGGGCTGCAGCAGCAACCCGCCGATGTACTGCCCGGAGCAGATCGTGCAGCGGGAACAGGTGGCGGCCTTCCTGGTGCGGGCTTTCACGCTGACTCTCCCGCAGTAGTGTGAGAGGAAGAGTCATCCGGCCCGAAGAACGGTTGCTGATCGGTCTCTGCCTGGGGGCGTCCGACCCGGACGCCCTCGCGGCAGCCGACACCGGCCATCTCTCGGACCTGGCGTCCCGCCTCTCCGTCGAGTCCTACGTCCTGAACGTCCTGGGCCCCCGCCAGCAGCGGCTGGGGCCCCAGGGCGCCCTCTGGCTCGCCGAGCTGCGGCGCCAGGTCGCCGCTTCCGCTCTCCAGAACCTCCAGCGCGACGAGGAGCTCTCCCAGGCCCTGGAGACGCTCGCCGCGGAAGGGATCGATCTCCTGCTCTTGAAAGGGGCGGCCCTGCGCCTCGAAAGGCCGGACATGGCGGGGCGCTACCAGTGCGACGTGGACGTGCTGGTGCGCCGCTCGGATCTCGAGCGGACCGAAGCGCTGCTCTACGAAATGGGTTTTTCCCTGGTGGAATCGTTTCTCGAGCGGGAGGCCCTGCTCGCCCGGCACTTCCACTTCGGTTTCGAGCGCCGGGGCGCGGTGATCGAGGTCCATTGGGACGTGGACGCCGCCTCGCCGGCCGGGTTTCTCGACCGTTTCTGGGCGGCGAGCCGGCCGGTTGAGCGGGACGGCCGGATCTTGCGCGTTCCCTCGCCCGAGCACCAGCTCCTGTTCGGCTGTCTCCACCTCTCGCGCCATGAATTTTTTGCAGGATTGAGGTGGCTGGCCGATCTCGCGCTCCACCTGCCGCTCGCGCCCGAGGTGCGCAAGCGTTTCGAAACCGAGGCGGTGGCCTGGCCCCGGCGCGCTGTGTACTGCCCGCTCTGGGCCCTTTCGCTCTTCGGGGTTCCCGGCGCCGAAGAGCTCGCCGCCGGCTTCGAGCTCGACCGCGTGGAGCGCACCATGCTCCCCCGGGTGCTCGCTGCCCTGCTCCTGGCCGAGCCCTGGATGGGCCTTCCCGGCTGGCGGGCGGGGAAGGCGCTGCACGAGTGGCTTTTCTCGGAGCAGCCGCTGCTGCCGTTGTTGCTCAAAGGGGCCACACGGACGAACACGGACTGACACGGACCACCACGGACACCCTCCGCGAGGGTTTTTCAGTCCGTGGAGGTCCGTGTCAGTCCGTGGCTGTCCCCTCGAAGCCACGCCAGTGCCGTTTCCCCCGCCCCTTCCGGAGTCGCCGCCCGCAGCCGGCCCGCCCGAACCCTCCCCGCGAGCCGCAGCATGTCCCCCAGGGCCTGGCCGAACTCGAAGGCCGGCCCCTTGATCACCGCCTTCAACAGGTGGTGGGCCGCTTCGGACTGGCCGAGGAGCTGGATCTCGCCTTCGGGCCGGGGGCCGCGCTCGATCACGAGGAGGTCGGTGATCGGTGGAGGAGGAGGGCCCATGGGCCCGGGGAAGGGGTAGTAGTCGGCCGGGAAGGAGGCCGGCCGGGGCGGGATCTTTTCAAGCAGGCGCGGGGAGTACTCGCAGTCCATGTGGAGCGAGCGGGGGAAGGTCTCGGCCTCCAGGGTCTCGCGGAGGAGGGGACAGAGATCGTCCGTCACCAGGGGGAGGCCGCTCGCCCAGAGCCAGAGCGTGAGGCTCGTCTTGCCCGCTCCGGACTCGCCGGCGAGGAGGCAGGTGCCCCGGGGGCCCGCCACCGCGCCTGCGTGGAGCACCCAGCGGTCCCGGGCTCGCTCGATCGCCCGATTGATCAATTGGTATTCGAGATGAGAGCTCACCGGCTCTCCCAGATCCTGGAGCGGACCCTCGCCGTCTTTCAAGGCGAGCCCGCCACCCTCCTTGCGGAGGATCTCGAAATCCACGTCCGGTGCCCCTTCCGCGCGGGGAAAGCCCTGGAGGAGGGCTTCCAGGTCCGGGCGGACCTCCGCCGGAACCCCGCGGCACCGAAAGGCCGAGCCGAGGATGATCCAACCCAGATTTTCTAATCCCATTGAACAAATTTCCTCGATTTGAGATCGAGGAGGAAGCCCGCGAGGGTGTTTTCGTCGATGTTCTGCCCTGGAAAGATCTGGCTCATCTCTTGCAGTACCATGTCCAACGTATGTTGACCATCGGCAAAACTGCAGAGCAGCGCAGCAGTGTGGTTGAGACTGAGACTCTCGTCGAGGTGCTTGGAGTACAGCACCGCGCTTCCGTCTCCGAGCGGCTCGAGCCGTACGCCCGGGACGAGGGAGAACGTGGAGGCGGGGTCGGGGCGTGAGCTCCGGTCGGGTTGTTCGTCAAGATTTTGCACTGGGAGTCCCGGTCGAAAGGTGAAAGCTCTGACAGGTTACGGTGCGACCACGTGGGGGACTATAAGACTGCGTTGAACCGAGGGTCAAGAACCAACAAGGAGGTGGACATGGGGAACAATCTGACCGATCGTAGGGTCTTCTTGAAGAGGACCATCCAGGGTGCGGGACTCGCGTTTGCGGCTCCCACGATCCTGTCGTCGCTCGGCTCCCGTGCGCTGCAGGCGCAGGCGAGCGGCCCGGCGGCTCCGGCTTCGTCCGGCGCGGCCTACGGCAACGACGGCTCGAACTGACGAGCGGCGGCAAACACTGTCCCTTTTCTTCGGGCGCCGGCCGGTCCCCACGACGGCCGTGCGCTCTCCGTGTAGACAACCCCCGAGGTCGCTTTCTCTTGGCTGACCCCGCCCTTTGGCGGGGCTTTCCTTTTTGCGGAGCCGCTTTACGGTCTTTTCCCGGGACGGTATAGTGCGCGCGCCACAGCCCGACGCGGAGGCCATGATTTGACCGGACCGGCAGACAACGCTAGCCCTCAGAAGGTGCTCGCCGTGTACGGCACGCGGCCGGAGGCCATCAAAATGGCCCCGGTGATCGCCGCGCTCGCCGGGCGCCCGGAGCGCTTTGCGGTGACCGTCTGCACGACCGGCCAGCACCGCGAGATGCTGGACCAGGTCCAGGAGCTGCTCGGTCTCCGCCCCGATCTGGACCTCCGGCTGATGCGCCCCAATCAGACGTTGAACGGCCTCACCTCGGAGGCGCTCGCCGCCATGGACGAGGTCCTCGTCTCCCATTCCCCCGACTGGCTCCTCGTCCAGGGGGACACGACCACGGCCATGGCCGGAGCGCTCGCCGCGTTCCACCGCGGCATCCGGGTCGGGCACGTGGAGGCGGGGCTGCGCACCGGCGATCTCGCGAGGCCCTTTCCGGAAGAGGCGAACCGGCGGGTGATCGATCTTCTGGCCGACGCTCTTTTCGCGCCCACGGAACGGGCGGGCCGGGTGCTGCTCGCCGAGGGATGTCCGCCGGAGCGCGTCCACGTGGTCGGCAATACCGTGATCGACGCGCTGCGCACGGTGGCGGGCGGCCTTTCCGAAACGCCGGAGCGCGACGAGGTCCTGGTGACCGTCCACCGCCGCGAGAGCTTCGGCGCTCCGCTCCGGGAGATCTTCTCGGCCCTGCGGCAGCTGGCCGAGAGCTTCCCGCAGGTGGACTGGGTCTATCCGGTGCACCGGAATCCCAACGTTCGCGGTCCGGCGTTCGAGATCCTGGGCGGCCTGCCGAACCTCGCGCTCCACGATCCCTTCGACTACCGCGAGCTGGTGCGGCGGCTGATCCGCTGCCGCTTCGCCCTGACCGACAGCGGCGGCATCCAGGAGGAGGCCCCCACGTTCGGCAAGCCGGTGCTGGTGCTGCGCGACACGACCGAGCGGCCGGAAGGGGTCGAGGCCGGCGTGGCGCGCCTCGTGGGCACGAGCGCGGAGCGGATCGTGGCCGAGGCCTCGCGGCTCCTCGCCTGCGAAAAGGCCTATCAGGAGATGGCCCGGGCCGTGAACCCCTACGGGGACGGCCACGCCGGCCAGCGGATCGCCGCGATCCTCGCAGGAGAGCCCTGGACGCCGTTCCTCCCGGCCTGAAACGTTTCACGAGATCGATCATGTCCGGCACAGCGAGGCGAATCCTCATCGCGGGCTACTACGGCCATGGCAACGCCGGAGATGAAGCCATCCTCGCGGCCATGCTCGCTTCTTTGCGGAACCTTTCCAAGGACGGCCTTTCGTTCACGGTCGTGGGCGGCGATCCCGCGCGGATCGCTGCCGAGCACGGGGTGGACGCGGTCTCCTCGCTCGACGTCCCCGCGGTCGTGGATGCCGTGCGCGCGAGCGATCTCGTGATCCTGGGCGGCGGCGGGCTCTTCCAGGACTACTGGGCTTCGCCGCTCGAAACCTTTCTCACTCCGGCGCAGGGAGGGCTCCCCGCGTACCTGGCCATCCCTGCCCTCGCCGCGCTGCTCGGCCGGCCGTTCATGATCTACGGAGTCGGAGTCGGCCCTCTGACGACGGACGAAGGCCGCCGGCTCACCCGGATCGCCTTCGAGCTCTGCCAGGCCGCGACCGTGCGCGACCGGGAGTCTCTCGAGCTGCTCCAGGAGCTCGGCCTGCCCGGACCCGGAGGCGTGGAGATCGAGCTGGCCGCGGACCCCGCGTTCGATCTCCCTCCGGCGTCCGCAGAAGAGGTGAACCGCCTGCTTTCGAAGTGGGGCGTGACCCCGGGGGAGCCGCTCTATGGAGTGGCGCTCCGCCACTGGAGCTTCGGCCCGGCTCCTGAAGGCTGGGAAGAGGAGGTGGCGAAAGCGCTGGACCGGTTCCTCGCGGAGACCGAGGGCCGCCTGCTCTTCCTTCCGTTCCATACGGGAGGCGCCGGGCTGAACGAGCACGATCCCGCGGTCCACCGCCGGGTCCGGGAGGCGATGGCCACGGCACGCGAGCGCGCGATCCTCGTGGAAGACCGCCTCGGAGCGCAGCCACTGGCCGGGGTCCTCGCGCGGTGCCGGACGGTCCTCGCCATGCGCTTCCACGCCGCGCTCTTCGCCCTGCGGGGAGCCGTGCCCGTGGCAGCGCTCGCGTACGACCCGAAGGTCGCCTCGCTCCTCGCGAGCGCCGGGCTCTCCGCTCTCTCGCTCCCGCCCGAGCGCTGGCGGGCCGGAGAGATCCTCGACGCGCTGCGCCGCGCCCGCGAGCCCCTCTCCAACTCTCTGAGCGCCCTGGCCCCGCTCGCCCGGCGGAGCGCCGTGCGGGCCCTCGAGGTGCTCGCGGCCGGCCGGCCGGAGCTCCCGGAAGCGCAAAGGTTTCTGAGCGAGACGGCAGTCGCCAAGACGCTCGCGGCCGTCCGCCTGCAGCAGGATCTTTCGCGCCTCCAGGCCCTGGCGAAAGGGCAGGAGGAGAACCTGGGCCCGCTCCGCGCCCTGGTCAGGACCCAGAAAGAGAAGCTGGAGCTCCTGGAAGATCAGGTCCATGCACTCGAGGGGCGGTCCGAGTGGCTCGAGCAGGAGCTCGACGGCCTGCGCGAGCAGCGCGACATCGTCCTCTCCGAGAGAAACGAGGTCGCGCGCCGGCTCTTCGAGCTCGAGGGGACGATCGCCTACCGTCTCCTCACCCGGTTCTGGGCCCTGATGCGACTCCTGTTTCCCGAAGGGTCGCGCCGCCGGGCCCTCTACCGCGGAGTGCGCCGCGCCGTGGGCC